>CAZOGY010000004.1:0-51435 GCA_964579305.1 uncultured Hyphomicrobiaceae bacterium | reverse complement strand
GCAAGGTAAGCTGCTGAAAATTCTGGAAAACCTGGCGAATGGATTAGGCAACGACGGCGGAAAGCTTAGGCCCAGAAGAGATGACTGCGAAAAGTTGCTGAATTGGCTTTTCGCGGTTTGGCAAAGCGATGCCGACATCGGGCCAGCCAATCGTGATCGCAGCCAAATGCTTCGAGAGGCGACAGAGCCCCAAATCCGGCAAGACTTTGCGAATGTCCTTTCAGATATCTTGATCCGTGATAAAGCCATTCACCGTTCAGACGCGTGCTTTCAAAAATTAGCGATTTTGATTGTCGAAGCCTACGAGCGTGGTTTTCCCGTCGAGCGGGCCATGTCGGAGTTGGCGCGACTGGCATCCTCGTCCAATGGCCAAAAGAATACCGCCTCCCAGTTTACCGCGGTTCTCCGCGCCAGCTTACGATCCGACGATCCGCAACGCATGAAGCGCGCTCTGCAAGCGGTTCAGTACTGGGTGAGCCCCTCTGAAGGGCGCAGGAACGGCGCGGGCATCTCGGAACCGCCCGATTCGCTTCTGCGAGACGCCGTTCTGGCGTCGCTCAAACTTGAGCCAATTGATGCTGATAGCGGCTTCGTACACTTGGCGGAGGCGGCGTGCAAAAGATGCCTTGTCCATGATGATGTGCCGGAAATCCTCGATGCCGTACGCAAGCTGATCGAGATGTTAGAGACCTCCAAATCTGGCAATGGGCAATCCGAAACCCTGGCGAAAAGTTTGCTGAGTTTCTTCGATGCAGCTTTGCGCGAAGATGAAGTGTCGCGATCAATTTGGGCAGATCAGGTCGGGCAGTGCCGCGCACGTCTGGCAAAGCTGATAAGCAAAGGGGCCAAGCCGTAAAAGGCACGTCGCCGGATAACAGCGGGAAAGCGATATGCGATCTTGTTCTGTAGAAGGCGAGATGTCATCAGCAGGGCGCCCGTAAAGCCATTTCCATAGGCGCGTCCATGTCCATCGCCTTGCAGCACGTGACCAAGGCATTTGATGCTGCCCCGGTCGTCAATGATGTGACCCTGCAGGTGGCTGCGGGCAGCTTCTTTGCCGTCCTCGGCCCATCGGGCTGCGGCAAGAGCACTTTGCTACGCTTGATTGCGGGGCTGGAGCATATCGACGCCGGCGAGATTGTGCTTGCCGGCCAGAGGGTCGCGGCCGAGAGCAAGCTCCACGTCCCGTCGGAACGGCGCAACGTGGGTGTCGTCTTCCAATCTTATGCTCTGTGGCCGCATATGACGGTTCTGGAAAACGTCGCTTTCCCAATCCAAACGGCAGGCGTAAGGCCGGCGCAGGCAGCAACAACGGCAACACAACACCTTCGCACTGTGGAGCTTGAAGCGTTTGCTGCGCGCAAGCCGGCCGAATTGTCCGGTGGTCAGCGTCAACGCGTTGCCCTTGCCCGTTGCCTGGCCCAACAGGCCAGAACGATTTTGATGGACGAGCCGCTCGCCAATCTGGACCCGCATTTACGGGCCGCGATGGAAGAGGAATTGGCCGCATTCCACCAGCGCACACATGCGACGGTGCTTTACATTACGCATGATCAGCGTGAGGCCATGGCGCTGGCCGACACGCTCGCGGTCATGTGGCATGGCCGCATCCTGCAAGTGGGTGCACCGGATGTGGTCTATCGCCGTCCGCAGAACGAGGAAGTGGCGCGCTTCATTGGCCGAAGTGCAATCATACCAGCCGACATAACCGAAGTCGCCCGCGGCCGCGCGCGGATATCTTTGGCCGGGTCCGAGTTGACCGCGATCTGCGATGATCCAACGCGCGTCGGCCAGGGGCAGGTTGTGATCCGTCCCGACGATCTCACCATCGATGAGGGCAATCTGCCAGGCACGTTGCAGGCAACCGTAACGCGCGTGGCCTACCGTGGCGGCGTTTGGGACGTCGCAGCGATCCATGCCGGATTGCGCGAGCCGTTTCAGCTCACCACCACCAATCGCGTTCAAAACGGTGATGTTGTGCACGTGCGCGTACAGCGCGCGTGGGTCTTGCCGGGCAACCACCGCTCAGTCCCGCCATGGGATCACACCTGATGGAAGATGTCGCGCCACGGCGTCCAACGCCAGCATCATGAGGCTTGTCGCGACGACGGTGACGGTCGACATGGCAGCGGCAAGCGTCGTGTATCCACCGTCCTCATAATTGAAAATCACGGTCCCGATCGTTTCAGATCCCGTCGACCAGAGCAGGGCCGACACCGTCACTTCGTTATATGCGGTCAGGAAAACCAACAGCGCCCCGGACGCCGCAGCGGGCGCAACGAGCGGGGCATGAATGCGGCGGATGCGGATACCGAACGGGGCGCCAGAAACACGCGCGGCATCATCCAAGCTGTCGTCAAGCTGAGCATACGCGGCCGTCACCGGCTTCAAACCGATCGCCAAAAACGCAGCCACGTAGGCAAACAGAATAATCCATAAGGTGCCATAGATCGAAATGCCAATAATCGGAAGCGGCCGGATGAATGCCAGGATAAAAGCAATCGAGATAACAAGGCCGGGAATCGCATAAGCGATTTCTGCCTGACCTGCGCCCAGAGCCGCAACGCGCCTGGCGCCTGCACGCGCGTTCGACAAGAAATAGCCAAGGCCAACTGAAACGGCCGCAATGAGTATTGCAGCAAGTCCAGCCGTCAAAAGCGAGTTCAAAAACGCACGAAGCGTTACGGTTTGTCGAAAAAGGATTTCGCCAAAGTTAGCGAACGTAATTGTCTCCAAACGCAACGGCACACCGTATGTCGGGACGAGTGCGGTCGCGACAAGCGACGCCGTCGGCAGGAGCAGCGTGATGGCGATGTAAGCAGCCAGTGCAAATTCAAACAGTGGCCGGCTGCGCGACAACGCGATCGCAAGTGGGACTTGCGGCGGGCCGACCAATCCAACGCGCAGGCGTTTGAGCAAAACAAATTGGATCGTCAGTGCCGCAATCACGATGAGCGCCATCACGATTGATAGAACAGCAACATTTGGCAGAATGTCAGGCCCGAACCCGGCGAGGCGGCGCCAGATCAAGACCGGCAAAGTCGGATACCGAGCCGGAATTCCTAAAAGCGCATTGACACCGAAGTTGCCCAACGCCGCAATAAACGCAAGCGCAAAGCCCGCAAGCAATGTTGGCGCGAGAAGCGGGATTGTGATCCGGCGCAATAGCAAAAAACTGCTTGCACCACAGGCGCGGGCCGCATCGCTTAACTCTCTGGGGAACGATCGCAAGGCCGCGCGTACGATCAAGAAGACGAGCGGCGCATGCTGGATCGTGAGCACCGCAATGATACCGCTGCGGGAATAGATCGGATGCGTCGCCCCCGCTTCAGGAGCCAGCCCAAAGGCTTGCAACACGGGGCTTGCAGGCCCAAGCGCTTGGATCCACGACAGCGCCGTCACATGCGGCGGGATCATCATGGGTAAAAGAATAAGAAAAACAAACACTCCTTTGAACCGGATGTTTGTTAAGCCAATAATGAGCGCAAGTACAAGGCCCACAATCGTGGCCAACGCAGCAGAAATGAGGCTGCTTTCCAGGCTGTTCCAAAGCGCGCGGTGCACTGAACGGCTGGCCAACGTCTCTGAAAGAGATGCTGCGGCAAAGCCGTCGCCGCCAAACAGACCAAGCTTGAATAAAAGAACAAGCGGCAGCCCGCAAAACAGCGTAATAAGGGCCAAAAGTCCAGCGAGGGCTATGCCCTCGCCAGACCAGATGTGTGTTCTATGCAGCGACCGCATCGCAGATCAGCCGCCAAAGACATCCTGGAATTTCTGTTTGTTGGCTTGGTCGTCGGCGAGGGCCTTTGCGGCGTCGAACGGCATAAGCTTGATCTGGTCGCGCGAAGGAAAACCTTCTGGCGGTGCAATCGCCGGATGCGCTGCCAGATAACCCTGGCTGGCGGCAAGTTTTTGGCCTTCCGGCGAAAGTAGGAAGTCCACGAACGCTTTGGCCGCCGCAACGTTTTTCGCCGTCTTGAGAATTGCGACCGGCTCCGTCACAGCCGAAACGCCTTCCTCTGGGAAAACAAACTCAACCGGTGCGCCTTTGAGTTTGTTGCGGATTGGCAGGAAATCGACAACGAAGCCGTACAGCTTTTCGCCGCCCGCGACTGCCTTATAGGTGCCGCCGTTCCCGCCTTTTGGATTGGCGCCCTGTTTGGCGAGGCCTTCATAAAAAGACCAGCCCAGATCAGGGTTGCCGGTCAGTGCGGCCATGTGGATCGTTGCAGCGCCCGAGGTCAACGGCGACGGCATCGCGATCTTGCCTTTGGCCTCCGGCTTGAGAAGATCCTTGTAGGACGTTGGTTTCATCGGCGCATTGGTATTGTAGACAATGCCCGTCGTAATCAGTTTGGTCGAGAAATAGAACTTGTCTTTGTCCATGATCCCGGCGTCGTAGGCCGACACATCAGCGTCGGTGTGGGCCAGCAGGCGGCCTTCTTTTTTGAGGCCTTCCATCGTGACGACATCGGCAATCAAAAGCACGTCTGGTTTCGGTGCGCCGGCTGCGAATTCTGCGCGCAACTGCGCCATGACTTTGGTCGTGCCGTTACGGATCCATTCGACCGCGACCTGTGGGTGCTTCGCCTTGAAAGCATCGACGGTCTGTTGAGCATCCGTGTTGGGCTGTGACGTATAGATCACGAGCTTACCCGATACGTCGGCTGCCATCGCCTGGCCCGTAATGGCAAGCGTCGCGGCAGCCGCGATGATGAAGTTCCGCATGATCACATCTCCTCTTGGCGGGATCGCCAAGACGTGCCTACCCGTGGTCTGTGACAGGTGCTTGAATGGGCGGGGGCGCCGGGGTTCGTCGGATTTCAAAAAAAGCGTCGCGCGCCGCCGTCGCTCGCGTTGCCTTGCGAATATGCCCGGGTCGCCGCATCGGCTGCCCAGGTCGGTTAGGCGTCGCAAACTGCTTTGTTTGGCCCTGGTCGTCGATCGTTGACCCGGCAATGATCCTCGGGCATGTCACCGCGCCGGCTTACTGGGGGCTGTCTCATGAATGACGCGATCCGATACCGCGACCTTGCTGTGTTGCTTGCCATCGCGGCCGTCCTTGCCGCGTTCGTCGTCATCAAAGACCGGCGATCACAGCCCGCGCCGGATGGATATGCCCGCTATGGGTTCGCCCTTGCGGAGTGGGGCGTCTACGGCGCCGCCAAGTCCATTGAGCAGCCGCCGCCGCCAGATGCCAACCGGCCGCCGCTGTACCCGGCTTTTCTGGCTGCCATGATGGAAATCAGCCCGCAATACCGGGAGTTGGTTGCTGATTATATTGCCGGGCGCGGCCCATCGGATCTCAACGCTGGCTTGACACCGTATGTTCAGCTTCTGATCACAACAAGCGTCGCAATCTTTATCTTTCTCATTGCCAGGCTATTTGGAAGCCATCCAGCGCCTGCAATTATAGTGTCTGCGGTTGCACTATTTCCGATTTACGAAACGGCCTATCGATATCGCATAAGCGAGTGTCTATCGATCCCGCTATTCGCAGCTGCAAGCTATTTGCTCGCACTTTGGTTTCTAGCCAAACACCCGCGCTATTGGCACGTTCTCTTAGCTGGGGCTGTCCTGGGGCTTCTGGCTTTGACCCGGACCGTGCACTTTTACTACGTGGTCCCCGTTGCGTTTGCCATGCTCGTCGTTCCGCCCAAAAACGGTGCGCGATCGCTCCATGCGCGGGCGCTCGCCGCAGGCATTCTGACAGCGGGCTTACTGTTAGCGACGGCGCCGTGGATGATGCGAAACCTCGCCGTGAACCAAACCGCCACACTGGGCGCGGGCGGTTCAAGCGGCGTATTTGCCATGCGCGCGGAATACAATCAAATGACGGCGCTTGAGGTTCTCGGCGGCAGCATTTACTGGCTGCCGGACTTTGGCGATGGCCTCGCCCGCGCGATTTTACCGGAGCGCGCTTGGCGGCGTTTCAAATTCTCCAATCCAGACAGTTTTCGCCAGGCCGGATGGAAAACACGTGCACGTTTCGCAGAACAGTACCCCGATCCGGCAAAACGCCGGCGTGCGCTCATGGGCTATATGTTCCAAAACCCATTCGGCCACCTCGTCACCATGATCCCATTCACCGTTCGCGGGCTGCACCACCTCTGGCTATTCCTGCCATTTGCCATTTGGGGCGGTGTCATCGCCGTTCGCATGGGAGAACACTGGACGATCCTCGCCGCTCTGAGTTTGACGATTGCGACCTTTCTTCTCCATATCGCGTTGACGCACTTTCGCGCGCGCTACGGGGCGCCCATGGTTGTCGGTGCCGCGCCACTTGCAGCGCTCGGCTTGACCTATCTGTGGCATGAATGGCGTTGGCGCCAAACCGCACCACGCTGACAGCATTTATACGCGATGGCGCGCCAAACGACGATGGATGCAAACATCAATTGCGCAGGACAGTGTCGGTTCTGGAGCAATATCCTATTTTTTACGGACGCGCTTTGCGATCCACAGATCGGATGAAATTGCTCTATTCCTTACATCACAGAGCATCTTTATCCGACCGCTTGACCGCATCCGCTGTCACGTGTGGTCAGATGATGCCCTAGTGGGCGACCCAGACGCCATTGCACCAGCGATGAAGAACAAAACGTCGCCGAAAACCGTGACAAACCGCGCGATCAACACAGCCGTTAACAGCGCGGCTTTCTGATCGCTTGCGTTCATCAAAGCCAAAAGCGCAGCTTCGCGGACGCCAACGCCTGCCGGAGCGCCTGGAACAACAAAGCCGGCAAGCCAGGATGCGATAAAACTTCCGCCCAGAGCGATGCTGTCGACAGCCGTATCGTGTGCACCGACAAGCCAGAAACACGCTACAAAAATACTTGCCAGCACGCCAAAGAACGAAAAATACAATAGGAACGCGCCGGCCGCCCGCCCATCGCGTACGACGTAGATGATACAACTTGCGGTGACGCCACAAAACAAAGCGGCAGCTGCGGCGCCGATTTGTGGAAACCCTTCAAAAAACACTGGCAGGCAAACGATTGCGCAACTGACGGCCGCACCACACAGAAAAACAATCTCCAGGATCTGGGACCACGCAAGCGTTTGATGTGACAGCCCGGCCCGCGCACCAAGTGCTTGTCGGCTCACAAATTGAAATACGTTACCAGGCACATACTTGGCCAATTGCGCGCGCGCAGCAATTATCACGAGCCGAGACATGGCGACAGGCGGGTCGGTTGCGCGCGCACCCGATTTCACGATAAGAGCCCACCCAATGCCCAAAAGAACATTGGCGGCCGCATAAACCAGGGCAAGGCCTGCGATGGCTGTACTTATGGCGAAACCGCGATCGCCCAATTCAATCTGATCCCACAGCACCGCAAGTTGGACAGCGACAAAGACGATTGCTCCGATCGTCAAAGCGCGGCCAAGCCAGGTGACAAGCGCCGAACCAGAAATGCGCAGACTTGACGGCCGTGGCTCGCTGCTCATTTGGGCGCACACAGCATCATCGTCCACGGGAGTGGATTGCGCACATCCACGATATCGTAGTGGCGGGCCATAAGCTGCATGATGCCGCGCCGTGACCAATGCTGAATATGACCAGGTGTATTGCCCAAATCGCCGACATATTTCAGACGGGCCAAATTCAAAATCCGCCAAATGGGTTCACGCGGCACGCTGACGATTAGGTGCTTGTGCGGCAGGCCCGACAGGGTTTTCACAGCTTTCGCCGGATCTTCCAAATGTTCCAGAACCTCACAGCAAACGATCAGATCCGCGCCGTCAGCCTGCGTCAGATCATAGATGCTGCGTGCATTGAAAATATCGCTGGGCACACCTGCGCGACGCGCGTTTTCCTTCGCGATGCCAATCACTTCCGTCGAAAAATCCGTGCCGCGGACAGCATGCCCGGCCCGTGCCCACGTCACCGTCCAATAGCCTTCACCGCAGCCGACTTCGTGGATCGTTTTGGGAGCCGAGCGTTCGACAAGTGATGACAGGTTTCGTGCGAAACCAGCCATGATCGTTTTCACGATGAAATTTTGAGAACCGTATTTGTCAAAGGTATTGCCAATGACAACGTCGTTTTCTGCACGGCCGCCGGCCATTTCCATGTTCAGTCCTCCGCCGGTTGCGTCTGGGCTTTCGCGCCCAATGGCTTGGGATCGCTTGTTGCGCCGCTCGGCCGATCAAGCGCGCGAAGCTGCATATAGCGAACATCTTCAAGCAGGCGGCGATTGGCCGAAATAATATCGGCGAGGAACGCCACAAGCGCCGTTTGAAAGCCAACAATTAATAGGATACTCGCTAGAATGAGAGACTGGATCTTACCGTCGCCCTCGCCGATGAGAAAATAGTAGACAAATCGCAGTCCAATAAGGGTTCCGATCGTGATCAACACAAAGGCGATCGTCCCGAAGAAACGCGCGGGCCGGTAAATGATAAAGATACGAAATATCGTCGCAATCGAGCGGCGAATATAGCTCGACATACTGCGCATCAAACGCGAAGGGCGCAGGTCGTCATTCACGCGGACCGGTACGGAAACAACGTGGATATCTTTCTGGCCAGCCTGGATCAGCGTCTCAAGCGTATAAGTGTAGCGGCTGAACACCACCAGACGCTGTGCTGCACTTCGCGAAAAAGCCCGGAAACCGCTTGGCGCGTCTTGCACATCGGTCTGGCTGATACCTCGCACCACCCACGAGCCCAGATTCTGCAAAACCTTCTTGATCGGCGAGAAATGGGCGATCCGTCGGATCGGCCGGGCGCCGACGACGATTTCGGCTTCAAGCTTCTGGATCGGCTGCACGAGAGCGGGAATATCATCAGCACAATACTGGTTGTCCGCGTCCGTATTGACAATGACGTCGGCGCCGCGGTCGATGCAAGCCGTCAAACCGGTCATGAACGCCGCCGCCAAGCCCCGGTTGCGGGTGTGTCTGACAATGTGGTCGACACCGTTCGCGCGAGCGACCTCAACCGTGCGATCCGTGCTGCCATCGTCAATGACAAGCCATTCCACGCTTTCAAAGCCCTCAACGGCGCGAGGGAGTGCGCCAAGGGCAACCGCAAGCGTCCCTTCTTCGTTGAAGCAGGGAATTTGGATGATGAGCTTGGCCATGGGACTGGTGCGGGTTGAGTGCATGACACGTCGATCCTCGCACCTAGCACTTCAACGGAGACCTGTCAGCCGTCACGCCGATCACGTGCAGTACGACCGCAAATCGGCGCGCCCCCAAGACCGGCGTGAGCCCAAGCGCGCACGCCGTCCAAGATGCGGTAAGGGAACGATCACGGCCCGCAATGCGTTAAGCGCGCTGAACATCGAAATAAGCGGATCAACGAAACCATGGCATCATCGAACCCGGAAGATTTGTCCGGCGTGATGGACGCGCTTGCAGAGGCCGAAACAAATCGCGATACCGGCACTGGCTCTGGCACAGACAGCGCCGAACCTACGGTTTCGATCGGCCAGATGCTGGACCAGTTCGACCGGCGCTCATTCGGCCCGTTGCTGTTGATCGTGGCGATCCTTGCCGTCGGCCCGACCGGCGCAATTCCCGGCATGTCCGTGATCACCGGAACGCTCGTTATTCTCGTGAGCATCCAAATCCTTCTTGGTTTCGACCACGCTTGGGTCCCGGGGCGGATCGAACGCATCACCATTCCGCAGCAAAAACTGAAATCGCTGGTTGAGCGCGCGAAACCCGTGACACGCACCATCGACCGGTTCATCGGGCGCCGGTGGGCGCTGCTCGTCGATGGGCCAGCGCACTTCATCATCGCGATCGCGTGCATTGCGCTCGCCGGTCTCATGTTCCCGCTGGCCTTACTGCCCTTCGCCGTCGCCGTTCCGGGAACCGCAATTGGTCTTTTTGCGCTTGCCATGACCGCTCGCGATGGCGTCTTGGCCCTGTTGGGCTATGCCGTGACGGCGGGAGCAGTCTGGCTTGCGCTCACGCTGGTCTCATAACACCGATCCGATTTGCCGCCTCCACTGATCGTTGATGAGCCTCGCCAGGAGCGCGCGATTTGCCAGACCTGCCGTCCGTTGATCCTGCCGAGATCGTCAGGACCGGTGACCCATCCCCAGTTCGAAATATTTTCGCGTTCGCCATCCGGATGGGCGGGCGCCATCAGTTCGCGGTTTGCCTATTGGCTTTGGCCATTGCCGCACTCGCGGTGGCCCCAATCGATCTTCAAAGGCGTATTATAAATGAAGCGGTCGAAGCTGGTGATCTCACGTTATTAGGCTGGCTCGCTGCCGTTTATCTTGTTGTTATGCTGAGCCGGCGCGCGCTGAAATTTGCGCTGGGCGTATATCAGCGCTGGTTATCGGAATCGGCAGCGCTTTACTGCCGCGGCCATCTGTCGGAATTGGCGCGCGCGCAGGTCCCAGATGAAAGGGCCGGCCGAAATGCGCACGAGTCTACAAAAACCGAAGGCATGGGACGTAATCGCAATGAGGGTGCGGGGCGCCGCGTGGCTGTTATCGTGCAAGAGATTGGTAAGGTTTCGGAGTTTGTTGGAACCGGGCTATCCAAACCATTGACGTTGGCCGCTGAACTTATTCTGGTGCTCGGTTATATGCTTGCAACGGCCCCAGTTGTGGCGGCCGTTGCCTTCACATTTTTCGTGCCGCAGTTTGCACTGGCGCCACTTTTGCAGGCGCGATTAAACCGGCTGATGGCGGAGGGTACGGACCTGCGTCGTCAATTGTCCGATGCGCTTGTCGATTTTAATTTGGAAAGTCGCAAGTCGGACAGTTCATCGAATCCAAACGAGGATGGCGTCGCGCGCGAGCAAGAACTACGCGTGAGGATTTTCAGAAACCGAATGAAGTTGGAGATCTATAAGCAAGCACTCAAGTTCGCGATTGGTTTATTAAATGCGCTTGCGCCATTATCAGTGCTTGTATTCGGTGGTTATCTCGTAACCCAAGGCCAGACAACAATCGGGGTGATTGTCGCGTTTATGACCGGGTTTGAAAGATTGGCCAACCCCGTGCGCGAACTTATTGCATACTACCGTATGACGTCTCTGCTGGATCAACAGCACACAATGATCGCAGATTGGATGACGGCCGCTGTCAAAGTTCAACGGCAACGGACAAAGAAGCAGCGCGCATAAAAAGAGCGAGCCACATTGGCCCGCTCCGCTTGCCCGTGCCCGCAAGCCATCCATTTGGCGCACGGGCGCCACGGCGGATCCTGTCGATTGGCGGCGTATTAGCCGTCCGCTTCGGCTTTTGTGGCGTGTTCCGTGCCGGCGTCATGCTCTGGCGGGCTATAGGTGGTGACCAGCTTTAGTGGGCCAGAGCCGGTGTTGACAAAGTTGTGGAACTTGCCTGATGGCACGAAGCTTAAATCGCCAGCTTGGATTTGTGTCTCCTCATCGCCGATTTGTGCTTTGCCGGAGCCTTCGACAAACAGCAAGACCTGGTCGTGGCCTTTGTGCGTCTCACCGCCGATTTCGCCGCCGGCCGGGACCGACATTAGGACGACTTGCGTCTTTTCGCCGGTCATCACGACTTTGCGGAAGTCGTCGTTTTCCCGTGCCATTTCCATAATCGGAAGTGTCGTTTTATCCGTCTCTTGCATGTTCCTGCTCCTATGCGTTGATTGGGGGTTAAAGCGTTATGATAAGAGGTCTTCGTAGTGATGCTGAAAACGTCGGGGTGAGCGATCGTTTGCATAGTGTGCAGGTATCTCATGGCGCCGGAATACGCGCGAGCCGCGTTGGTCGGCGTGTGAGTGAGTTCGCGGGCCGCTCAGTAGGCGCGACAATACCCCGAAAATGCGAGTTTGCTTTGCTTGCTGAAAGCTCACGGCAACCCTCCAGTGAACTGACATCGGCGGACACGTGCGAATGCAACACGTTTCAGGCCGAATGGATGAGATCTGAAAGCCGAACACGGCTTATTTCGGAACACGCACACCGTGCTACGCGTTCCGTTACGTGTGCAATTTTTCCAAGGATCAGCCAGATGTCGCGGGATCGCCCCTCGATCAAAGACGAAGAGACCTATGACGCTTTGCGCAGACGCGGGGCATCGAAGCAAAAAGCTGCGCGGATTGCGAACGCAGGGAAATCTGCGTCCGAAAAAGGTGGAGAAGCGCCACCATACGAAGAATGGACCAAAGATGCTCTCTATCAACGCGCTCAGGAACTTGAGATTTCGGGAAGGTCGTCCATGAGCAAAAGTGAATTGATCGCCGCCTTGCGCGGGTCCGACTGACCTTGTGCGAACTCGCATTAGCAAGCGACTGAAATTTCTTTATCAATTGAGAGAAGGCGACGTGCAAGTTGGGTTGACACGTCAAGTTTTTTAGGTCGATTATCTCAAGAAAATTGATCATCCGGCCGCCGATGGCTGGATCCGCGCGTGACACCGTAAAGGGCTGCGACATGACCACCAGCGGTTCCGACGCTACCGTTTTACTTGTTGAAGACAATCCAATCATTGCGATCGACGCGGAAGACATGCTGCGCCGCGCCGGTGCTGAGTCCGTGCATGTCGCGGGGAGTGTTATCCAGGCGTTGAGCTTAATAAGCGCGACGCAACCCGCTTTTGCCGTCCTCGACATCAATCTGGGCGAGGAGACATCATTTCCGGTGGCCGACACGCTGCAGGAGCGTACGATACCGTTCGTATTCGCAACGGCGTATGGCGAGGCCGTGACGCTGCCAGAGCGACATACCGGTGCGACGATTATTGCCAAACCTTATGACGAAACAACATTTCGCCGCATCGTGGGGTCGCGTTGGTCCCGGTGACGCGCATCTGCTATGCAAGTCCGCGCGACTTAATCTATGACATGGACAGAGTGGATTGACGCCAGTATTTCGGCGTCCATGACCAATCAGAAGCCCGAGATTAACTCCGTGCATGATCCATGGACGATCGCCCGATCCGTACCCGGCGCTGAAATTGGAACTTGGGTATGGTGGGTCGATCAGGACCGCGTTGAGCTGGACGCGCCGCAAGCCCGTTTGTTCGGCCTTGCCGCCGATCAGCGAGAGATATCAGCAAGTTGGGTCTTTGACCGCATCGACGCTGTGGACCGGCCGCGTATCGAAGAGGCGTGCCAGAACACCTTGAACAACGGTATTCCAATCCGCGATGCGTTCCAGTTCCACAGCGATGACGGCTCCGTCTGCTGGCTCGCCGCGCGCGGTGTGGCTGTCCCAGTCGACGACGCAGACGGCCGCCGCATTGTCGGCGTGAACTTTGACGTAACAGAAGAAAAAGAGCGCATCATCCATTCCGACGCGGTCGCCCACGAAATGGGCCATCGCGTCAAAAACATTATTACCGTCATTGGCGGTATGGTGCGCATGATAGACGGCAAAGGGCTCACGGCCGAAGAATATAAACGAAGCCTCACACAGCGTTTGACAGCGCTGGCTGAAGTTCACCAATCGATTTACCGCAATGAAGGCGTCGCGACCGTGCCTGAGATTGCGCGCCGGGTGGTGTTCGCCCTGTCAAACCGCGAGCAAGTCTCAATCAAGGGTCCACCCGTGGTTCTCAATGAGCGCGCGGTGCAAACGCTCACGATGGCGCTGACGGAGCTCACAACGAACGCCCTCAAACACGGCGCCTTGCGCAATGAAAACGGCAAAGTCGATGTTGCGTTCGAATTGGAAGAGGACTGCGACGAGTTCCAGTTCATATGGACCGAATTGACGGACCAGCCAATCAGCGCACCGACCCACGCGGGCTATGGCACTTTGGTGCTCGACCGCGCGACCGCTGGCACGTTCGATGGCCAGCCACGGTTTGAATGGTCGCCCCGCGGCTTGATTTACCGTTGCCGTTGGCCTTTATCGCGCATGACGCAGGTGGCTCCGGACGCCTGAATATATGGCGTGACCGCACGGCGTCGCGTTGGCAGCCATCATCAAGCAAATCGCCAGCGCGTCGCAGGAACACGGACCAAGCATCGTGTACCGGTTTTTCGGAATTCCAAATCGACGTCGGTTCCAAGCGTGTCACGCAAGGCCCTCTCGATCATCGAAATGCCAAAGCCGGGCGCAAAGCTATCGCTTGCGAGTTCGGGGCCGCCGGTTTCTGACCATCGCAAGACCAGGTCACCGCTGCCAGACGTGTCCGGCGCCCAAACCAGCCGCACGCGTCCATCGCCATTGCTCCAGGCACCGTGGCGTTTCGCATTGAGCGCAAGCTCATGTATGGCAACGCCAAGCGCTTGGCCAGCCGCTGGTTCCAGCAGAACCTCCGCGCCTTCGATGGCAAGCCGCTCCGTATCTGGATGCAGCAAGCCAACGAGCCGGGTGCAAAGCTGCGTCAGCGAAATGTCCGCCCACAGCCGTTCCACCAGAAGATCCTGGATCAGCGCAAGCGCATAGGTGCGCGCCTGGACGCGATCTCGGAAATCCTCTTTGGAAAGAGCTGTGCGTCCGGACTGGCGTACGACACTCAAAAGCATCGACATCTGATTGCGCGTCCGGTGCGACATTTCCATAAGCGCGCCGCGCAACTGCGTCTCATGTTTGAGCTGGTCTGTCATTTCGATCGACGTGCCAATCAGGCCCGGCGTGTCGAAACCAGGCCGCTCAAGCGGCAGGAGATTGAGCGCGAAGACCCGCTCCTCGCCATGCCACGCCACGGTCACGTTGCCAGCCATCGGCGCGCCGGTTTCGATCACCGGCCGCTTCAGACGTTCCAGCTGTGCCAGCGTGGCTGCGTCGTACAAATCGGCGTCGCGCTTGCCAATCAGGTCGTCTGATGCAAAACCCAAAGGCGGATTGACCAATTCGGTGTAGGCCAGATCAGCGTCTTGTACGAACAGGCAGAGGCGGGAACTGCTGAGACACAACTTAAGTTTGTCAGCAAGCGCATCCGCCCGCGCTTCGGCCGCTGCCAGCGCAACCTTCAGACGTTCAACCTCGTCTTCATGTGCCACGAATTCTGCCCCGCGCGCCCTCTTCGGGGTGCTGCATTTCAGTGTGTTGGTCGAAAGGTGCATGGCTCAGCCCTCTTTGGTATCTGGTCACGCATACCCCCGGCTCAGAGATGGGAATCGCTGAACGCACGAAAAAAGTTCCCTCAAGTTCGTGTGCCACGACGCCTCACTTGACCAATGTGGAAGCCGCAAAACGCAACACGCCCCTGCGCGATTGTGATATGCGACACACACAACCACAGCTAACAGAGCGCCCGGCTGCCCTGATATGAGTTCGATCAAATCACGCGGAAAAACCAAGTGCGGAAAATGTCCTTTGCGCAGCAACGCAAGCTTTCGCGCGTTTTCTGATGCTGAACTCAGCTTCGTCCAAGGGTTCAAGACCGGCGAAGTGGACGTAAAGGGCGGCGCGACCGTGCTGTCGGACGGGCACGACAGCGCCCATCTCTTCACGATCCTCGACGGCTGGGCCGTGCGCGTCAAACATCTCGATGACGGTCGCCGTCAGATCATCAATTTCGCATTTCCCGGCGATTTCCTCGGCCTTCAGGCGTCGCTGTTTGATCGCATGGAGCATTCGGTTGAAGCGTTGACGGACATGCGCCTGTGCATGTTTGAACGCCCCCGACTGTGGGAGTTGTTCCAGTCATCGCCGTCGTTGGGCTTTGATCTGACGTGGCTTGCCAGCCGCGAGGAGCTGATCTTATCGCATCACTTGGTCAATGTTGGCCGGCGGACCGCCCGAGAGCGCATTGCCTATGTGATCCTGCTGCTGTTTGAGCGCGCCCGCGTGACCGGTCTTGCCGCAGAAAAGGCGTTTGAAATCCCGATCACGCAGGAAGACGTCGCTGACCTCATGGGCCTGTCGGTCGTCCACACCAATAAAGTCCTGCGCCAGATGCACCACGACGGTCTTCTCACGTGGACGCGCTCAAAGATAATCATCAAGAACCAGGACGCGCTTTCTGATATCGCAGGGCCGATCGCAGAAAGCAGAGACGTGTTGCGGCCGTTCATTTGAGAACGCGCGGAGCCCAATCCCAGGCTAACTTTTTGATCTTTCCAACGTGTCGAGCCGGCATTGATCGCACGATGCTGGCCGATGCGCGTTAGACAGAGACAGATGACTGCTGCGTTGGCGGTGAACAGGAGACTAATGCGACATGAGCACGAACGAGAACGGGTCCATCGACGAGGTACGCGTTGAAGCCGTCCGCGAGGGCGTTGAACATGAAAACGGGGAACTGGCCGTTGACCACACGCGGCTGCAGGCCGTGGCAGTGTTCGAGATCATCCAGCGTGAGGGGATCGGCGAACTGGCCCGCGGGACGTCGGCACTGTGGTGGTCTGGTTTGGCTGCCGGCCTCGCGATCGGTTTTTCGGTTGTTTCCGAAGCCCTGTTTGCCGCTTACCTGCCGGATGCGAAGTGGAAACCGCTTGTCGACAATCTTGGCTACAGCGTGGGTTTTCTGATCGTCATTCTCGCCCGCCAGCAACTCTTCACTGAAAACACCCTGACCGCCGTGCTGCCGGTCATTAAGCGCAAGAAATTGGTTTGGCTGATTGCGCTGCTTCGTCTTTGGGGCATCGTGCTTGCGGCCAACCTGACCGGCTGCCTCCTGTCATCAATATTCCTGGCCTATTCGGGCGTGCTTGCGGCGGATGTGGCCCAGCAGGTCACGGCAATTGGCCTGCATATGATGGAAAATACGCCCAGCGAAATGTTCATTAAGGGCATTGCCGCCGGCTGGTTGATTGCAGCATTGGTGTGGATGTTGCCGTCCGCGGAAGGCAATGAATTCGTGCTGATCACCCTGATGACGTACCTCATCGCGTTGGGTGATTTCACCCACGTCATCGCTGGGTCTGTCGAAGCACTTTACCTGCTGCTACTGGGCGAGATTTCGCTGATGAACGCAGTATTCGGCTTCTTCTTCCCAACGCTACTCGGCAACATCTTCGGTGGCACGGTCCTGTTTGCTTTGTTGAGCTATGCCCAGGTCCGTGAGGAGCTGCAGTCGACGTCGTAAGCGTGTGGCTGGCCTTGGGCCCGCCGCGAACGTGGAGACCCAGCCAACCGACCTCGGCTGGGTCATCGCCACGACGGTATTGACCGGCGACGCGGTTGGCGCGCGTTGCCGGTTTTTGTTTTTGGCCACCACTTTGCGTTGCGATTTTATTTGGAACCTGCGCGGCCCATACTTGTTCTTAAAGGTATCCGCAGCAGCAAATGGGAGTAATGAGATGCTGGGTTGGGCCTTAACGTTTCTTGTGATCGCGCTCGTTGCCGGTGCGCTGGGTTTGAGCGGTGTTGCAGCAATCAGTCTTGACGTTGCACAGCTTCTTTTCTGGGTGTTTATCATCCTGTTTGTCGTGTTCATGATTGCGCGGGCCGTCCAAGGGCGCCGACCGCCAGTGGCATGACGTATAAAGTTGCGTCAAACATAAAGTGAGATGCAAACAAAAGGCCCGCCAAATTATGGCGGGCCTTTCTCATGGATAAATGTCGGGATTGATTTAAGCGAAATAAATATACAGCCCGCCTGCCGCGATCACGGCTGCAAGGGTCGACCAGACGAGCACACGCGAGTTCATGTGTCGCTTATCACCCTGCCGAAGTTCGGTTTCGCTCAGCTCTTCGGGATTTTGAGCAGTTTCGTTGGCGCCATTGGTGTTGGTGCTCATGGATCTGTCTCCTTTCATTGCAATGATGGAACGCGTCCGCTGGCGTTCCCGTTCCCGTTGGCGTGCGATGGCGATCGTGATGATGATCCCGCTGCGCACCGCCATACGGAGATATGCCACCTTAGCCGCCGTCAGGCGACGATGCGTGACGTCCCGAGCGGATCTTCAGCGTCGAGGTGCATCAGTTCGGCAAGCCGCTTGCGCGCGCGATTGACGCGGCTCTTGACGGTGCCCACTGCGCAGCCGACGATTTCAGCAGCATCCTCGTATGAAAATCCCTCCGCCGCGACCAAAACCAATGCTTCGCGCTGCTCATCGGGCAATTGTTCGAGTGCTGCGAACATCTCGTTGATATCAACGCGATCTTCCTGCGCGGGGCCGGTTGACATCCGTTCCGCATGCGCCCCGTCAACGTCCTCGATCTCGCGTCGCTTCTTGCGGAATTCAGTGAAATTCTGGTTCCGCAGGATCGTAAAGAGCCAAGCTTTCAAGTTCGTGCCCGGCTTAAATGTATCGCGCTTGGCCCAGGCCTTCGTGAGCGTCTCCTGGACAAGGTCGTCCGCGCGCGTCTGGTCTTTGGTCAGTGAATAGGCAAACGCCCGCAAGTTCGGGATTGCATCAAGCAAACCAGCTTTGAATTCCGCCGCCTCATTATTCGCATCAGGCGTCGTCATGCACACCCGCCTTTCGGTTCTTGGCCGTTGTCCTCATCGTCGTCTTCGGACGTGCCGACAGGCGGCTTTTCGGCAAGTTTCTCAAGCAGATCATGGAATTGGTCAGGAACCGGCTGTCGCAATAAGTTGCCGTATTCATCCCGCAACAGTCGCCCGAGCGTCTCCGACACCTCTTCGGCGACGTTCTCGTCGACCTCGCCGGGCGGCGTCCCTGCGACAGGCCGCTTGGTGTTCATGCGCTTTCCTCCATATTGCCGCGGCGCCGGCCGCTCCCAACGTGATCTAACGGCGCGCGCGCCATTTGGTTCCGCACGCGGGGGAACCCACGATCGATTGATGCGTTCGCTTCGTGCGTACGGCTATGATGGAGACCGATCCGGATGACGAATCTTGCAGCGCAAATCAGCCCGCACCTGCCGCTTTTGCGGCGCTTTGCACGGGCGCTGACGGGCAGCCAAGACAGCGGCGATGCGTATGTCAGCGCCACGTTGTCGGCGATCGTTGAGGATCGCGAGACCTTGAGCACACAGATGCCCGTGCGCGCTGCGCTCTATGCCGTCTTCCTCCAGATTTGGAGCTCGTTGGAGATCAACCTGGAACCCGAGCAGACAAGCGCAACGACACCTGACATGCGATTGCGCCGGATGACGCCGAAGAGCCGCCAGGCGTTCCTGCTGATCGGCATGGAGGGGTTTGATCGCTCAACTGCGGCGCGGATCATGGGGGTGTCAGGACTGGAGTTCGACAATCTGATCACGCTGGCAGGTCAGGATCTCGCTGAACAAATGACCACGCGGGTCATGATCATCGAGGATGAACCGCTGATCGCAATGGACATTGAAGATATTGTGCGTTCGATGAACCACGAAATCACCGGTGTTGCGCGGACGCACAGCGAAGCAATCGCTTTGGTGGAAAAAGAAAAGCCGGGCCTGATTTTGGCCGATATTCAACTGGCCGACGGATCGTCGGGCATTGATGCCGTAAATGAGCTTCTGTCTAAGATCACCGTACCGGTTGTGTTTATTACCGCCTTTCCCGAACGGTTGCTTACGGGAGAGCGGCCCGAGCCGGCATTCTTGCTCTCAAAACCGTTTCAGCCCGTAAATTTGCGTGCCGTGATCACCCAAGTTCTCTTCTTCAACCAGAGCGCGCAACCGCCGGCCTGACATTGCATAGATCGAGCTTGGAGCCGGTTTTGCCAGGCGTGCTTGGACGACCATCGAAACGAAGAGCGAGGAGAGCAGAGGCTCTCCTCAAATTATTGTTTGCGCTCAGTGTTTTGCCATCCAGTCATTGACCTGCCGCTCGGCCTCTTCGCGTGAGATGCCGTACTGAGCCTGGATCTTACCGACCATTTTGTCGAAGTTGCCTGAAATCTCATCGAGCTCATCGTCGGTCAGTTTGCCCCATTGGCGCTTCACTTCACCACGCATCTGTGTCCAGTTGCCTTCAACCGTATTCCAGTTCATGGAACGTCTCCTGTCTCTGCAACCCTGATGATGCAGAAACGGATGAATTGGGAAACTGTTCCTGTTGCAGTATGCGGCAAGCGGCGCGCTGGAGTGGCTCGTTTTATTGGAAAGCCACGAATAGATATTGCGCGCCGAGGTAGCCCGTAATCAGCAAAAATGCCGGGCGTCTGGTCAAGCCGTCTTCCCGCCGCAAAAACGCAAGCGCGATCACCGTTCCAGCCAACCACACAAGCGCGGCTTGCGTGACAATCGCAGTCATCGCAATCCCCCCTGCGGCGACGACGGCAATCCCCATCGACAATAGCGGGTCTGTGACATTGGAGCCGAGAAGGTTGCCGAGCGACAGCCCCGCCGCGCCGCGCGTAATGGCTGCCAAAGAGATGAACAATTCCGGGAATGTCGTGCCCACGCCAACCCAAAGCCCAATCAAACCGTTGGGAAAGCCCGCCGCTTCACCGGCAATCCGTCCAATCGCAACGAGCACGTCGGCGCTGGCCCAAACGACGATCGCGCTTGCCAAGAGACCGCCAGCAAGCATAACGCCGCCGCCTATCGACCGAGCAGGCAGCAGCGCGCTTCTGTTGGACACCGCCAGATCATCGGGTTTCGCATCTGCGTCCGACGCCGACGGACCGTCGGGCCTGGCCGTCCAGGTGATGGCGGCCAAATACGCGGCGTAAGCGGCAACAAGGACGATGCCCTCAACCAAGCTTGTGCGGCCATCATAAGCCACGGCGATAAAGCCGAGGTTGGCGAGCACCACCGCGCTGCCATCTCGCCAAAACTCGCGTGCGTTGAGTTTCAGGTGGCCGGCGAAAAGCGCACAAAGTCCGAGCACCAATGAAATCTGAACGAACGACGAGCCGACAACGTTGCCCGCCGCAATGCCCGCAGCGCCGCCGTTGACAGCGTTCAGATTGACAAAGATCTCCGGCAAACTCGATGCGATGGAAACGATCGTCAGGCCGATCACGAGGTCTGGCACGCCAAACATCCGCGCAAGGCGCGTTGCAGTCGCCGTCACACCTTCCGAGCCAAGCCAGAGCCCGGCAATCGTCGCAAGCGCAGCAACCACCAGCAACAGCGCGGACGCTTGCGATGGCAAAATAAGTTCGGCAACCACAGCTTGATGCCCCCGCGGTTCAATCGTCGCTCTGGACGCCGTACAAATCACACAGCCGCTCAATCCCGTCCCCGTCCGTGACGATGACAACCTGATCGCCGGATTGAATGGCTTGCCCGTCGTTCGCCATTAACAGCTGCTCCTCGCGGTAGATGCAGACCGGACGCGCATTGCCCGGCAGCGTCAGATCGCCAACCTTGGCGACCTCGAGGTCGGCCCGGATCGCAATCGTGTAAATGTGCGCTGGCCAGGGTAATTCGTGCGCCGCCTGATCGCGCGTATCAAACAGACGCTCCACAATGCGCTGCGAGACTTCTTCTTCAGGGGCAATGCGCTGCTGAAGACCGAGTTCATCGCAAAGCGCAAACAGCTGCGGATTGCCGATGCGCGGGACCACCTGATCAAAGCCCAGCGACTTCGCCAAAAGGCAGGCAAGAATATTGTCCTGATCCTCAGGCGTGAGCGACAACAGCACGTCGGCCCGGTCACCGAACGCATCGCGCAGCGTGTCGGGATCGGTGCCGTCACCTGCAAGCATGCCGCAATCGAGTTTGTCGCTGAGCGTCTCAAGCGCCTCGCGCGAGTGATCGACAATGATGACTTCTTCGCCCTTCGAAATCAGTTTGCGCGCGGTGGCAATCCCGATCCGCGAGGCGCCGACGATGACAACTTTCATGGATCCGCCCTCAGGTGTTGCGCCACGCGCTTGGAAGTAAAACGATCGCAAGGCCGATGATTTCGACCCGGCCGGCAAGCATCAGAAAACTGAGCAGAAGCTTCAGTGGATCGCTGAGCGACGGCCCGCTGACACCGACGCTGAGCCCCACGGTGGACAATGCCGATGTCACATCAAACAGCGCCGCCATCGGCGGATAACCTGCTGCGGTGAGGATGATCGTCGCGAGCAGTTGAAGGCCAACGAAGATCGCAATGAGCGCCGTTACCCCGGCCATCTCTCGCTCAGGGATGGTGCGGCTCCCGACCCGTGGTTTCACAACCGCCTGATCAGGCATCAAGATGCGGATCAACACCAGCCGAATGATCGCGCCCACAAGCAGAATGCGGATGATCTTCAGCCCGCCCGCGGTCGATCCCGCATCGCCGCCAATCATCATTGACAGGATCAGCGTCATCTGGCTTGCCGGCTGCAAATCGGCGATCGGCATATTGGAGAAGCCGGCCGTCGATTGGGCTGAACCGGCAAGCACAAGGCCGGTTCCCATCAGCGCCGGGAGCGGCGCGGCGCCTGCTTGCCACTCAAACAGCGAGATCGCGCACGCGGTGAGTAACGTGCACAGAACTAAAGCAATGAACTCCCGCGCACCGAAAAACGCACGCCATTTGCCGCCCGCCAACAACACATAGGCTGACAGCGAAACGGCGCCTGCCAACGACGCTGTAATGACAATCGCGTTGGCCATCGCGCTTTGACTGGCAAGGCTATCGTTTGCAAATGAGAAGCCGCCCGTCGATACCGCGGCAAAGCCATGCAGGATTGCCTCCGTCGGGCTGCCGGTCGCCGCCATCAATGCGAGCACGGTGATGAGCGTGAGCGCGAGATAGGCCGATAAGACCGTGCGTGCGCGCGCCCGCGATGAAGCAAGCAAGCCCCGCTCATCGAACTCGGCCGCGCCAAGTCGGCTTGCCAACCGCCCGGGCGACAACACCAGCGCAATCGCTGTGATGAGAAACAGCCCACCGCCAAACCATTGGAGGGCGGCGCGGAAAAAGACGATTGTGAAAGGTGCTCTCTCAACATCCGTGAGGATTGTCAGACCCGTTGTCGTCACGCCCGACGTCGCCTCAAAAACCGCAGCGCTTGGGCCAAGCCCGTAGGCAACAAGCGGCGCGGCAGCCATGACAGACGCAAGCGTGAAAAGCAGCGCAACCGACATGATGGCCTCAGCACGGCTGACAGTCGTCGGCGCTGCACCCCGTCGCACCAGCACATAGGCCGCCATGTTCAGACCCGCGAGCAGAAGCGCAACGATGCCAAACGCATGGAGCCTGTCGGAAAAAGCAATCAAGCCGGTCGCGCCAAACAAAAACGCAAATGCTGGACCGTTGAGCGCGATGAGATAGGCGATCGTGCCGACGTTGGCTGGCCGCGCAAGACTGAGCGTGGAATTCGACACTGGACGCGACGCCCTTTGCGCTGGCGATGGTGGGACAGTGGCGGGAACGCTTCGCGGCTCAGACGCGTTCCCTATTCCCTGACTGATCTGTAATTAGCCCAACGCGACATGACACAATTGGACCAGGCCATCGCCGATATTCTCTCTCAGCGGCTGGAGGCGGCGTTCCGCGCCACAATCGAGCTATTGCCAAACGTGGGCGCGGCTTTGATCGTGCTATTTTGCGGGTTTTTGCTGTCGGCAAGCCTCAAGTTTCTGGCGCGACGCGTGTTGTCTTTGAGACGCGCCCGTGAGGCGCTGGTCACTGCCATGATGACCTTAATCGCGGCGATCACTTGGATCATCACGATCTTGATCGCAGCGACAATCGCTTTGCCGGGCCTGTCCCCCGCAGAAGCCTTTGCTGGGCTCGGCATCGGGTCTCTCGCGGTCGGGCTCGCCTTCCGCGACATATTCGAGAACTTTCTCGCAGGCATTCTCATTCTACTACGCGAGCCCATGCGCATAGGTGATTACATCGAGTGCGATGGCGTTGCGGGCGCGGTCCAGCGTATCACCATCCGCGACACATACTTGCGCAGTGTCGACGGCACGCTCCGGCTGGTGCCGAACGCGTTCTTGTTCAAGAACCCGGTGCAGGTCCTCACCGACCAGTCCGAGCGCCGTCAGATTGCCGTCGTCGGCGTCGCCTACGGCACGGATCTCGACACCGTTCCCGGGATCGTGCGCGATGCCGTCCAATCTTGCGAGACGGTCATGTCGAACCGTCCCGTTCAGGTCTTTGCCTGCGACTACGCGAACTCCAGCATCGACTTTGAGGTGGCCTGGTGGGCGCGCGCGACGCCATTCGAGATCCGGCGGTCCCGTGATGAGGTGCTGCGCGCCATCAAGCGCGCCTTCGATGCGCAGGGCGTCAAGATCCCGTTCCCGCATCGCGAATTGATCGTATCTGACGACGTCGCCGAAAAACTGACTGGGTCCCGCCGATCGGCTGGCACCTGACGCTCACGAAATCCATTTGGTCCGAGCAAGTCTTTGCGCCGACTTGATAAGGTGAACCATGTCATCCACTGCTGCCGAAACGATCCACGACACCCTCACTGATATTGACGAACGCAGAGTTGGCGATGACCTGCCCGAAGGCGTTGTAGAACAGCAGCCGCGCAATTTCCTGCTTCACGTCGCAAGCCTGTCCGCGACAAAAATCGGCGATGGGCTGGCCGATCCCAAGCTCGTTCTGTCTTGGTTGCTGGGCACTCTTGGCGCCCCGGCCATGGCCATTGGTCTCCTGGTCCCGGTGCGCGAATCGCTCGCGCTTCTGCCGCAAATCTTCACCGCGCCAATGATCTCCACGCTGCGGTTCAAGCGCTGGGCCTGGGTTGGCGGCAGCGCCGTTCAAGGCCTGTGTGTGCTTGCCATGGCCTGGGCCGCGCTGACGCTCGAAGGTGCCGCGGCTGGCTGGACGATCGTCGGCTTGCTGGCTCTGTTTGCCCTGGCCCGAAGCATCTGTTCGGTCAGCTACAAAGATATCCTGGGAAAAACCGTCGTCGAGCCAAGCCGCGGTACCGCAACCGGCACCGCGGGATCAGCCGCAGCGATTGCCACCTTGACCTTCGGCGCGCTCGTCGCAATCGGCATCATCCCATTGTCCGTGCAGGCCATCTCGGTCGTCTTGATGGCTGCGGGCTGTCTCTGGCTTGCCGGCGCTGTCCTTCTGTCCAACCTGTACGAGCCAGCGTCTGAGCAAACCGCGGACGTAGCGACAAAGCCCGCACTCATCGCGCAATTCGACATCCTTCGCAAAGATCCGCAATTGCTGCGGTTCATTGCAGCGCGCGGGCTTCTGACGGCAACGGCGCTTGCACCCCCGTTCATCCTCGCGCTTGCCGGTCGCGGCGGTAATGCGGACGCACTGACGAATCTTGGGCCTTTTGTGATCGCGTCGGCTTTGGCTGCGGTGCTGAGTTCGTATGTCTGGGGGCGGCTGTCGGACCGCTCAACCTCGCTTGTCCTTGTCGCGGCAGGGGCATCGGCTTGCGGCGTGCTCGCGATCATCGCGGCTCTGCCGACGATTGCCCCGTCGGCGGCTCAGGCAACTTACGTGATGGCGCCCGCACTGTTCGTTTTAATGGTGTCCTACCAAGGCGTCCGCGTTGGCCGGTCCACGCATTTGGTGAACATGGCGCCTGAGGCCGAACGCGCTCAGTACACCGCGGTCAGCAACACCTTGATCGGCGTCGTTTTGATTGCAGGTGGCTTTTTCGGCGTGCTTGCGGAATGGCTTGGTGAAGCCGGCGTCCTCGCGATCTTCGCTGGAATGAGTGGAGCGGGCGCCGTAATTGCAATTGGCTTGAAGACTGCTGCTGACGCAGGCGGCGACCGCTAACGCCAGTCATACCGGTAACACTGGTAACATCACGCGCGGATCGGCGTGGCTACCCTCGCGGTACATTGCAAAAGTCATCCCGCTGGCGTGGTTCTTGCTGGACCCGGTGACCGCATCGCAATTGGGTTTGGCCCATTGCGTCAAATTCGATCGGTCAATTGCGCTATGCTGGATCGTAGCGCGACAGGCAGTTCCCGTGGAGGCTGAACATGGACCTCAAAGCATACCTTGGTTGTGCCGATTATGCGGCCGGCTCGAAACAAGAACTCGACCGCGTGGCCGACGACATCAAGAAAGTCGTCGTAACAGCGCGCCAGCTTGAGCGTGACACAGCAACCGACGCGGTGTTGGAGCAATTGCTCGGACACTGCCGTGAAACGGCGACAATCGCCAGCGGGCACCGCGGGGTCGCCGTCGTGATGTGTGAGCTTGCCGAGCAGCTCGGTGCCCTGGCGTTGGCAAAAGGCGCCAGCGAAGAAGAAGTGCTCGCGATCCTGCACGGCCATGGGGCAAGCAGCGACACCGCAAGCGCGCCACAGGCACAAAGCGTCAGCCCTTAAAAACGTTTCATTACGCGGCGTGCGCAGCTTCCCCCGTCAGGCAAGAGAAGTGGCAGGCAGCCGCCGGTCAGTTTTGCGGGTCAAGCTTTTGCGCTGCATCGGCCGTCGGCGCGCCCTCGGCCAAGTGCGTTTCCAGCACTGGCAAGAATGCCCAGATCTCGCGGTTCAATAGCATCAGCTTTTTGATCGTCTTAGAGACCTCGCGCATGCGCTTGTCATCAAACGCACGCAGTTCCGCAAACTCGACGCTTGTTTTGGTTTCGCGCAAGCGCAGAACGTTGGTGTGGGTGATCACACCGTTCTCGTCGAGTTGATAGATGCAGTGGTTGAAGTCGTTGCGCACCCGCGTGCACTCATTGAAGCGATCGATCATTTTGTCGATCTTCTTAAGCATGTCGGGATCGCGCACCTTGGCCTTGGCCAGCCGTCGGATCAGATCGAGCCGCGCTCGGGTCGTATTCAACGAAACGAAGACGATCGATGCCGCCGCCGTATCGGTCCTCAGCAAAATCTGCATAAGGTAAATGAACATGCTCTCGTTGTTCGACCACGCGAACACGAGATTGCCGATCAAGGCCAGGATCCGGGTGCGCGGCTCGGCGCTTTGCGCTGCACGCGCATCAAGCGCCGAAAAATCGGGCGGTTCAGGCAGGTCCGACGACACGCTCAGCTCCTTGTCGTTTCCTTCAGCGCCCCGCAAGTGGTTGGCGCAATGAGGCCGGATGACCGGTCAGCGCCACCCGCCATCGCCGCGCTTTAGAATAATGGTTCCAATTTCGGGTGTTTACGCGATCCTATTTTTCGCGCGAACATGCAAATCACTCAAGAGCGCAACGTCCAGGGCAGGCAGGCGCCGTCCCTGACCGCGCAGCCCAAGGCAGCGTACAAAACGCGCAAACACATCGGGTCAGACCGCCGTGTTGCAAGCTCTCATAGGCGATATCAACCAGATCTGGCGCATCGGGCAGGCGCGCCGGGCCGCGCTGGGCTTGTTGCAGCCGTTGGTGCGTAGAAGTTCGGCGCGATTGCGGTCAATCCCACCTTACGCTTGGAAAGAGCCCTATATCATTGGTCTTTTGACGACGCTTATGACCGTGGCAGCGGTTTGCGCAACCAAAGGGCGGCTGAAGGGCAGCATGCTCGGCAACGTTCAAGTCGACTGCTGGCAGCACTTGACCGGCTCGCCAAACGCCGACATCGGCGACGAGATTTTGTTGCTTTCAACCACGCGTGACCCGGAATTTTTAAGCGGCGTCGAGGTTGCAGTTGACCTTCTGAGCGAACTTGGCGTGCCAACCGGCAACTCAATTACTGACGGCGTAGCTTTGCAGCTTGTTGCGCACGTGAGCGAACGCGAAGATAAGTGGTCTGCCAGATTGGTGCCGAGCCAACCCGAAACGCACCGTGATCAATTTGAGCTCCGTTGGATTGCCGCGTTCGATGAACCGATCTCGCGATTGCGAGATGCTCATTGTCGGCTCTATCCAAATGACAGGTCTTAGCCACATCCCGGCGCCGACATTATCTCCCCAATTGGCATTACCAAAAATTGTTTGACGGTCGAGGTCTAAGCCCGGCTTCGGTGGTTGCCCCCTGAGCTTGCGGTCGACCGGCGCCGCTCTGCTCACAGCGCTGGATTTAACCGTTTTAGTGACAAGCTAAAAAATCTGTTGACGAGTTGCAAACAATTGCGTCTTTCTAACCACGCAGAAAAACAGAGCGCCGTCAGCGTATTACGACGGGTTCTTACAATCTGCTGGCCGCACGCGGCCGTCGACGTCACCCGCGTAAACATGAATGGAGGTGCCGGACGACCCAGAGATAGCAACGCTTTGAGAGAGACCGTGTGCGCCGCGCGTGGGCCGGCTCCACCGTTTTCACATATCCCAATACCAAAACCTGTGACGGTCGTTTGCTTGCGAAGAGCCTGCGTAGAAAATGGGCTTTCGCAATACTCACACCGCACAACAGTCGCGAATGCGGAAACATCCGCAAACAGTAGAGTATTGTAGAAATGGCATCCGCTAAGAAAGAAATCGTCGACAAAAACTACGACGCCGATCTCGAAGCCGACCTGGATCTCGGCCTGGACATCGATATCGATAAAGACGTCGACAAAGACTACGAACTCGATGCAAGCGCTGACATCGAATACGAAGAAGATGTTGACGTCAGCCACACCAACACGAACATCGACGCCCACATCAAGGGCATCGGCTTTGCGTACCTGGAAGACATCAACGTTGATGTCGACAAGGATTACGAAACAAAGGTCGAGTTCGCCTCTGACGTCGAGTACGACTACGATTATGACTTCGACAAAGACGTTGACATCGATTTCGATCGTGACGTTGACATCGACGAGAGCTACTCGACGACGATCAACAACGAGACCTGGAATGTCACGGTTGAAGTCCACGCCGACAGCATCATCGACCACTCACACATCGATGAAGAGTTCGACAACGACCTCAACGACATCGACAACGAAGAGCTGATCAACGTCAAGAACGCCGAAATCAAGATGGACGACTTCACGTCGGACCAGCTTGCGATCGCTGAATCGTTCAATGGCGTCGGCAACGACATGCAATTCGACGTCAACCAGTCCAACGAACTGGTCGACCGCGACGAAGTCCACAACACCACGGTTTCCTACGAAAACCACCAAGCTCCGGACGCAGACCTGACGGTCGGCTATGCTTCCAAAGCTGAAGGTTCTGTCTTCGCAGGCGGCCACGCTGGTGTGCACGCTGAAGGCGAGTACGTTGAAGACGGTGTGACCTACACCGACTACAAGTACGGCCTGAAAGACGACTCCACCACCTACTACGACAAGTACGGCAACGCGAAGTTCGGCGGCTATGCTTCGCACGTCTTCGGCGCCGAAGCAGCAACGGCCAGCGCACTCTACGTTGACCTGTCGCTGACGGCTCCAGAAAACGCCTTCCAGACCGTCGAGGCTGAAGGCGGCCACGCATCTTCCGAAGATGGTATCGACCACGCCAACATCACCGATGCAGACGGTGACGTTGTCGGCTCGACACTGGCTTCGGGCGACGCAACGGCAAGCGCTGAAGCATTCACGTCGACGATCACGGCCGGTGGTAACCAGCAGGCCAACTTCGCCGATCTGAACATCGTTGGCGGCAACCAAGACGTGGTTGGCGACGTCGGCAAACTCTACCCTGACGCGCCGGCACCGCATGCCGCTGATGCAGCCAATGGTTCCGACGACACGGGCTACACGGGCGACAAATCGGGCCTCGCAATCAAGGGCTCCGACATCAAGCTCGACTCCGACAACGACATCAACGACCTCGACACCGACGACCTGATCAATGTCGAACATGGCACGCTGACCATGGACGACTTCGATCTCGACATCACTGCAATCGCCGCGTCGTTCAACGGCCCAGGCAACGACATGCAGTTTGACGTCAACCAGACCAACGACCTCGTCGACAACGACGCGGTGACCGGCACGAACGTGACGTATAACGGTTCACTCTGGAACGGACCGTTCCAGGACGTTTCCGCGGAAGGCGGCAGCGGCCACGCCGGCGACGGCATCAACAACCTGACCTCGATGGGCACCGACGGCATTGCCGGTTCCGCAGCGGCAACCGCCGATGCAGCCGCTTCGGCCGAAGCCTTCACGTCGGGTATCGTTGTGGGCGCAAACCTGCAGCTCAACAACTTCTCGGCCACGGTTGTCGGCGGCAACTCGCTGACCGCAGACGACATCGACGGTTAATCACAATGACGTTCCGGAAGCGCTTTTTGCGCCTCCGGTTTCCCTTCCGGCGCCATGTCATCGGCGTTGGATGGCACGGCCCGTGCAGGGCGGGGAGGCGTACGCAGCGCAAGAAGTCGAAACGACCCGCGTTGCTTTGAGCTTTGCTTTCATTTCTCCGGCGAAGCCCGCGCGGTATGTTTCGGTACACGGTCGGCGATGAACCGCCGCTGTTGCCCGTTTGGTGAAAACCGCTTTTGAGGGCGCCGTCATGGCCAGTTTCGTAATTGACGAGATTTCCCATTTCATCGGCTTGATGAAGCTCGACGCGCTTCTCAATCTCGATCCCTACCGCTATGAAGGTGCACCGGTTTATCGGCCGGATCCAATTGCCTTTGATCCGCCATTTATCCCATCGGCCGACCTGTTGCCTCCGGTCAAAGCCCCCTTGCCGCTTGCCCCGATCGATTTTCCATTGTTTCCGCTGAGAAATTACAATTTCGAAGTCGGAACGCCTCCAATTTCGCTTCCGGATTTCTTCCCCAGGCCGCACCGGCTGGATTTGCCGCAACCAAAACCATTTGAAATTGAACTGCCCGACCCATTGCTGTCGTTTGTCGTCCGGGGCGTTGCGCCGCCCGATTTGTTCGTCAATCTCAATTACACGTACGGTAGCTCGCAGTATCTGATTGCCAAAATCGCGCAGTCAAACGTCCTGTATGATAACGACACGGTTGCAGCCGTCCATGAACTGCTCGACGAGCTTTTGGCACAACTGCGTGCTGGCGCCGACGACGCAGCCCAAGCCGCACTCCTAGCGCAGTTCGCAGACCTGGCCGGTGCCCTTCCAACCTATGCAGGGAAACTCGCCGAATTTAGCGATCTAGACGGCTATGACCAGCAGTCGATCGAACTGAGCGCGACGCAACAGGGCCCATTTCCCGATCTTTCGGCCGGACAGGCGGCCCAAACGGATCTGCGCGAAGTCGACGGCGGCAATGGCACGTTCGTCAACGGAGAACTGACGTCGCACGAGGGCCAGTCGGCATCCCAGCAGTCACGAGACGCGAACGCGCAATTGAACCGGCTTGAGCCCGATGGCGAAGACAGCCTGCTGGAAGCGATCCTGGGCCCGGTTGATGACAGCGCCGACGGTGTTTCAAGCTCAGTCGCCACGACCGACGCGCCCGACGGTGTCGGAGACATCTCCGTTACGACGGGTGAAAACACAGCCACCAACCTGGCCCTGATCAACGACATCCACGGTGCGGATGGCTCGCGGATCATCCTTGGCGACTTCCACGAAATCGATGCGATCGTTCAGCTGAACTTCTACACGCAGGTCTCCGTGACGGATGCGCTGTTCGATTTCGAGACACCGGGCATCGTGTTTGCCGGATCAAACCCGAACGCGGCGTCCGGCGGCAGCGGCACGGAACATGCAAGCCTGATCAACGAAGCCTCATTCCAACACGTCGAGGCCGTGGCTGGCCAACCGCTGGATGGATTTGGTCCCGGCGTATTCGATTGGAACGTCGATTACGTCTACGGCAACTACTATGACGTGACAGTCGTTGAGCAGCGGAACTTCATCGATGACTCCGATACGATTCAAACTCACACGATCAAAACCCAATATACGGCCGAAAGCGGCGATAATGATCAGCTCAATATCACCGAATATAGTGATTTTGGGTACGGCTACGACCTTATAATCGTCGCCGGAGATTGGGTTGAAAGCAATGTCATCATCCAAACCAATTTTTTGCTCGATGATGCCCTGTGGTCAGATGAAGCCGGCGCGTCGAATTCCCTCGTCAATGATGCTGCCATCGTCAGCTCAGGCGGCGCAAGCCACAACGAAATTACACAAACCGCGCAGGACCTTGCGCACGCGATTGCGACACACGACGAAACGTTCAACTACGACTTGGCCATTGGATTGCTTGAGAATGGTGATGGCGAATTCAATGTCCTTTATGTGTCCGGCGATTATCTGGCCAGCAATATCGTCTTGCAGACCAACATCGCCATCGATGTTGATACCGCGGTTCATTTGGAATTGCCAGGCGAGGCGAATTCCAGCGGCGCAACGCATGGGAATGATTTGGCCAATATCGCGCTGATCAACGACGTTGATAGCGTGCTGGACTACCAGTTTCTAGGCGGCGAAGCCTACGAAGAAGCAGTGCTGTTCCAAGCCAATATCGTTGGCGAGGAAGACGTGGAATGGGACGACTTGGCTGAAGGTGAAATTCACCCTGACGTGATTGCGACGATTGCAGCCATGGCAGGTGCAACGACCCAGGACGTGCCGGAAGAAACACCGGGCCAAGCATACGACGTGTATTCGCAGGGCGATGGTCTTTGCGCAATGACGGCATGATGCCGGGCAATTGCTGAAAGCGAAAAAGCGAATTGGAGAACGCTCGTGGCACGCAAACGCAGCGGTGACACCACCGGCTGGGATCATACAGGTTCACCCAAATCGCCGTTGTTCGTGCGCCGCGGGGGCAAGGTGCCCGATGGTGCCATTCACCGCCGCGTCGGGTGGTCTCGGCAAAGACAGTTGCAATCGTCAGGGCCGCATTTCGTCGGTCGTCAGGCGCATGTCGCGATCAGCGCGAAGTCCGATGAGCCATCCAAACCGCCCTATCGCAACGGCGCTGCGGCCAAGTCGCCAAAGCCGCGTTTGCCCGTGAACGGTGCAGCACCCGGCGGTCTCATGGCCCGATTGCGTGCGGCGAGTGGCCCTGCGCGCGAGCCGCGGGCCATCGCAAACGGCGACCTAGCGTCGACACCGGCGCATGATCGCATCACGCCAACGCCAACACCAACACCAACACCAACGCGCACGCCGGCCGCCAAAACACCCGCGCCCGCCGCCCGCACCAGCCAAAGCAATCCGCCGCCCGGTCAACCAAACGACCGCAAGTCAGGCGGGATGGTCTCGGTTGATATCTCGCTCCTGCAGGGCCTGAAATCGACCACCGCGAAAGAGCAACCAGCTCCGGCTGCACCCGGCGCGGATCAGTCTGGTTTGCAAGCACACGATCCATCAGCAGGCAATCCTGTCAGCGAACTTGAGACACAACAGCCATCCCGCACGAAAGCGGAAAGCCAACCCGACGACACCAAAACGAACAACGCCGAACCGGTTGGCGATGCACAATCGGCCACGGCCGAGCCGCTCAAACCAGCGTCGAGTGGGCAAACTGCACACGAGCGTGAGGCCTTGCGCCCCGAGGTCGCCAGTGGTGCCGGCAATGGCGCCGGCAGCGGTGGCGGTGATGGCGGCAGCGGTCACGGGGGCTCTGGCAACGGGGGCGGATCGGGCAAAGATGGCGACCAGAACGGCGGTGGTGACGATGGCATGGACCCCTCACTGCTCGGTCTGCGCCGGCAACGTCGCGAAGACATCGAGTTTCGCGAGGGGATCCAAAAAGGGTTGCGCCAATGCCGCGGTAGCTTAGCCGCCGTTGGCGTGTTTTCGCTCGTCCTCAACATTCTCATTCTGGCGATCCCGATCTACCTGTTCCAGGTCTCCGATCGGGTTCTCACAAGCCGCAGCATCGACACCTTGATCATGTTGACGGTCGTGGTGGTCGGCGCGCTTGCCATTTACGCGATCCTCGATGTTGTCCGACGTCTCATCCTCATGCGCGTCGCCACCCGCCTGGAGGCTGTCCTCAGCGCCCCGCTTCTCAAGGCGGCGACGAAATCGGCGCAGCTAGGCTCGACGCGGGACTTCCAGACGCTTCAAGATCTGCAACAGCTCCGCAACTTCGTGACCGGCCCCGTGCTACTCACGATGTTTGATGCGCCCGTCGCACCGCTCTACTTCCTGGTGGTCTATTTGATCCATCCGCAGCTGGGGATCATCGTGACGGTTGCCGCCCTGATCCTGGTCGCCGTTGCACTGTTGAACCAAAAGCTCACCGCGGTCTTTTACTCGCGCGCCAACGCCTTTTCTCAGCGCGCGGCCTTCCAGGCGGAGGGTATGGCGCGCAACGCCCAGGTCGTGAACGCCATGGGCATGGTGCGCGAGGGCACCTGGCTATGGGGCCGGGAAATGGCTGAAGCCCTGAAGTCCCAGGTCGACGCGCAAGACCGCAACGTCATCATGACCGGACTGTCCAAATTCATCCGCCTGTCGACGCAGGTCGCGCTGTTGTGCTGGGGCGCCTATCTCGCGATCGACGGCCAGTTGACCGGTGGCATGATGATCGCCGCATCGATCATCGCAAGCCGGGCGCTCGCCCCGATCGAGGGTTTGATTGAGGGGTGGCGCAGTTATGTTGGCGCGCGCACCGGTTATGCGCGGATCATGACGCTGATCAATTCAACGCCGCTTGTGACCGAGCGTCTCTTGCTGCCGCGGCCCACCGGGCGCCTGCACGTTGAACGTGTCTTGTTCGTGCCGCCCCCGACAAAGCGGGTCGTCCTCAACGGGATCGACTTCAAACTCGAGCCCGGCGACTCGCTTGCGATCGTGGGGCCGTCCGGGACTGGAAAATCGACCCTGGCCAAGATGCTTGTCGGCTCGGTTCACCCCACATCCGGCAGTGTCCGGCTGGACATGATGGATATTCGCAATTGGGACCCACGCCAATTCGGCGAGTGCGTTGGTTACCTGCCGCAAGACGTCGAACTGTTCCCGGGCACCATCAAAGCCAACATCGCGCGCTTGCGGGAAAACGCGCCCGACGAGTTGATCTTCGATGCCGCCGAACTTGCCGGTGTCACTTCGATGATCGCGGAACTTCCCCATGGTTATGAAACGCAAATCGGTATTGACGGAAGCCCATTATCAGGCGGCCAGCGCCAGCGCTTGGGCCTCGCGCGTGCGTTCTACGGCAACCCGCGCCTGGTCGTGCTCGATGAGCCGAACTCCAACCTCGACACGGCCGGCGAGCAGGCCCTCGCCCAAGCCCTGCATCGCGCAAAGGAGCGCGGCATCACGGTGATCGCGGTGACGCAACGGCCCGCGCTGCTCAAGAGCGTCGACAAGATCATGCTCATGACCGAGGGGCGGATCCAGGCGCTGGGTGGACGCGACGACATGCTGCCACGTCTGGCCGGCCCACGCGGTGGCCAACAGGTCGCCCGCAAGGATGCCAGCTAACTCGCCCGAAGGCTGAACGGACAGGACCCGCACCATGACTGGGACGCAATTGACCCCGCGCAGCGACGCAGCCCTTCAAGAGGCCGAGTGGTACGCCGCCGTGCCCAAGGGAAGCGGAAAGATCGTCACGACCGGCTATCTGGTTTTGTGTGTCGGTGTGCTTGGTTTTGGCGGTTGGGCGGCGACAGCGCCGATCAACGGCGCGATCGTTGCGCCCGGAACTTTCGTGGCGACCGGCCAAAACAAGGTGATCCAGCATCTCGAAGGCGGGATCATTGAAAAGCTACACGTCAAGGAAGGTGACATCGTCACCCGCGGCCAAACGCTGTTGCGCATGGACGGCACGGCCGCGCGCACAGAATTGCGGCGGTTGCGCTTGCGGGAATACGAACTGCTGGCGCAGGCCGCGCGGTTGGCCGCTGAGCGCAAACTGCAAAAGACGATCGATTTCGAAGCGTTTTTGCCAAGGACCAATCTCGGCCAGGACGCCGAAACGACACGCGCCGTCCAGCAGGAAGTTTTTGACACGCGACGGCGTAAACTCCAGCGCGAGATTTCCATTCTGGAGCAGGGCATTCTCGCGCTGCAGCACGACATCGAAGGCACAAGCGCGCGGCTGGACGCGACCACGGCACAGATCTCGCTGATCCGACAAGAATTGAAAGGCAAAGAGCGGCTGCATCGCAAAGGTCTGATCCGCGCGCCGGAATACTTCGCCGTCAAACGTGCGCAGGAAAATGCGCGGGGCCAACTTGGACAGCTTACGGCATCGATCAACGACAGCCGCGCAAAGATCCTGGGAACCCAACATCAGATTGAACAGGCGCGCGACGTTTTCGTCCAGCGCGCGGCGGAAGAACAGCGCACAACACGCGCCGAGCTGAAAGACATTCGTGAGCGCCTCAAGGCCGCAAGCAGCGTTCTGGAGCGTGTCGCAGTCAAGGCGCCGGTCCGCGGCGTCGTCGTGAAAATGCATTATCATACGGCAGGCGGTGTCATTCGCCCCGGCAACGACATTCTCGCCCTGCTGCCGCTGGATAATGAGCTGTTGATTGAGGCCCGCGTCCGTCCACAGGATATTGATAACTTGCGCAAGGACCAGGAAGCGGTCGTGCGGCTGACGGCACTGAGCCAGCGCGTCACGCCAATGGTGACCGGCCGTGTCGTCTATGTGTCCGCCGACTCCGTCCCCGACGAGCGCCGCTCCCAGAATGACAACGCTTACGTCGTGCGCGTCCGCCTCAATCCCGATGAGACCCGAGACATTTCCAACTTCGTGCCGACGCCTGGCATGCCAGCCGAAGTCTTCGTCAAGACCGCCGACCGAACATTCTTTCAGTATCTGATCCAACCGATTTACGACACAATGAGCCGGGCTTTCCGGGAGTCGTAAGCAGCCCATCGCTCTGGCTGGCGCGGCGACACCCGTGTCTGCGCCCGCCGGCCCGAAGCGGGCCTTCCCTTGGCGACGAAACCCATCATGCGTCCGATCATCGCCCGTCCGATCGCCCTTGCCTTGGGCGGTCCGTCGCCGCGTGCACGAAGGGGCTGTGTAAAGGCGATCAAGCGTGGCACTGTTCAGCTTCGCGCGGTTGGCAAATAAAGCCCGCGCGTCGAATCAATACTGTATTTGGATCATTGGAGGTCACGGTTATGAAGATACCCCGTCTGCCTTGTGTACGCAGGCCGATAGGCAGTCTGATTGCCGCAGTTATCGCAGCGCTCGCGCTGACCAGTTTTCATCCAGCACAGGCCGAACCGGCAAAGGGGCAGCGGACCGATCCCGCCTCCCGCGCAGCAACACCGACGGCTCAGACTTACGAAACACGGATCAAGCGGCTTAAGCAGTTGCGCGACAAGGCAGCCGCGGAGCTTCATAAGCAAGCTGCTGCCGAAGTGGTGCCTTTGCTGAACGAGGAGATTGCAGCTCTCGAAAGTGGGCGCGACGCGTTTCTGAAAGGCAAAGATGAGCCGTCCGAAAGAGCAAAGAGCAGCATTGCCACCTTGTTTGCCGGGGATCTCCTGTTTGCCAGTCTAAGCAATGATGGCAAATTCACAGGAAGACCGCGTCTCATCTGGAATGGGATGGATGACGCAACCAAACTTCCTGCGTTCGTGTTTAAACCTGATCCGCTTGTGAGTTTTTCCTATAAAACAGGGGACCAGGGTCTCACGATTGTGCCGAAACAGTTCGTGACAAATGGTGGATCGATTCCGCGCATTGCACATCTCAAAAGCACCTTTTCCCCATGGCTCTATGGGCCCGCATATATTATTCACGACTGGCTGTTCGTGTCGCATGTTTGTGATCTCGCGCCGGACAACAAGTTCACCTTTGAACAGGCAAACGACATCCTTCTAGAGGCCATTAAGACGTTGATGACCACGGGGCTTCAAGAAGGATCAAGTCCAAGTATTGTGCTTGAGAAGGCCGAAGATACACTCTATTTCATCAAAATTGCCATTTCGACACAATTCGCCAAACGAATTTGGGACCAGAACAAGGACGGCGTCGACTGGTGCCCGAATGAATAGGCGATGGCGCAGGTTCATATCGGTCTGAATGGCCAAACGCTTTTTGCGCGCTCACCAACGCGAGCGCGGTCAAGATATCAAAGCGCTCTCTAACCACAAATATTTCACTGTCCAATCCAACATTCAGCCCTTGCCGCACAAGCGGCAAGGGCCACGAACTGAAACGCTCTCGCTCACTTTAAGACAAGCAACGACAGGGCTTGGATCAGGTTGCGCACGCCAGATGTTGTCGGCCGACCCGCCGGCGGCACGTGGAACCATGGCAATCAACACGCGTTAGCTGGGGCAATTGGATTTGCCACTGCGAGCGAAAGAGGATGCCGATGGCTGGCTTCAGCACAATCAATCCGACCACAGGCGAAACAATCGCCAATTATGAACATATGGCAGACGATCAAGTCTCGGCCGCCATTGAAAATTGCCACAAAGCTTTCCTCGATTGGCGCCATGCGAGCCTCAGTGAGCGCGCCGAGGTTATGCGTGCCATTGGCCGTGAATTGCGTCAGAGCAAGGACGAGTTCGCCGAATTGATGGTTCGCGAAGTGGGCAAGCTCTTGCGCGATAGCCGCGACGAAATCGAGCTTTGCGCCGCCATTTGCGATTGGACTGCGGAAAATGGGCCGACCGAGCTATCTGGCGAGGAACGACAGGTCGATGGCGCGAAGAAAAGCGTGATCGCCTACGCGCCCATCGGCATCGTCTATGGCATTCAACCCTGGAATTTCCCGTGTTACCAGGCCGTCAGATATTCGATCGCCAACCTGATGGCCGGCAACGGAGTTTTACTCAAGCACGCAGAATCGTGCACCGGCAGCGGCTTATTTCTGCGCGACGTTTACGAACGGGCTGGATTGCCCAAAAATCTGTTTTCAGTCCTCCTCATCGATCACGACCAGTCCGATACCGTTATTGAAAACCAATTGGTGAGAGGTGTGACCTTGACCGGCAGCGATCGGGCCGGGCGAATAGTTGCGGCCAAAGCCGGCGAGCAATTGAAGAAGACGGTCTTGGAGTTGGGGTCAAATGATGCCTACCTCGTCCTCGACGATGCCGATCTCGATTTGGCCGTGGAAACCTGCGTTACCGCACGGATTTACAATAATGGTCAGACGTGTGTGAACGGCAAACGATTTGTCGTTGTCGACAAAGTCTATGACGAGTTCGTCGATCGTTATGTCGCGGCCATGGACGCAGTCAAACTTGGCGACCCGATGCAGTCGGATACGCAATTGGGCCCGATGGCACGCGCCGAGCTACGCGAAACTCTGCATGAACAGGTCCGCGACAGCGTCGAAAAGGGTGCACGTATCCGGTGCGGCGGGCAAATGCCGGATGGCGAGGGGGTGTTTTACCCCGCAACAGTTTTGACCGAAGTTGCGCCGGGCCAACCGGCATACGACGATGAACTTTTTGGCCCCGTCGCATCTGTTATCAGGGCCAAAGACAATGACGACGCCATGCGCATTGCCAACGATAGCCGTTATGGCCTCGGCGGCGGTATTTTTTCCAAGGATGCACACGGCGCATTGGAACGTGCGAAAGAGCACTTTGACACCGGTATGGTGTGCGTGAACGGATATGCGATCGCCAAGCCAAATATGCCGTTCGGCGGTGTCAAAGATTCCGGTTACGGTCGCGAGCACGGCGGGTTTGGCATGAAAGAATTCGTCAATATCAAAGCTATTTCAGTCATTGATAATGCCTCGTCTTAAGTGCAGCCATGCCAACCAAAGGTAAAAACCATGAGCAATACCGAGGTAATAACCGAAGACGCAAAGCCAGATACGGAAGAAACTGGCAAGCAAGCTGTTCTCGATCATCTTGGCGAACGTGTTGATCTCCTTGGAGCCTCCGTGACGCGGATCAAAATGAGCCAAGAGATTGAGGATCAAGAAGCCGTCGAAGAACTCGAGGCGCGCTACATGGCTCTTCGCAATGATTTTGAACATGCGAGAGAAGCGTTGTCCGAAACGGCGGCAACACACAAGGGCTCCGTCTTCGATGACCTTCAGCGTCGGATGGACGAAATGCGGCGCGGCGTTTCCCAGCAACTGGCATCGATGGAAACGCGCGTGCGCAATTACATGGACGATGCCGATACGCAGAAAACGTTCAAAGGCGGTCGCGAACGCTTTCAGGCGCAATTGCAGGACATCGGTGAACGCGTCGGTGGTGCCGTTTCTTCCTTATCAAACAAGGTTCCGCGTAAGCGTGACGACCAAAGCGCCAATAAAGACCCCGAGCGGACGCAAACCGACCGGGATTAAGGCGGGGCCCGCCGCTTGCCGGACGCCCACAACAAGCCCGGTGCCGGCAAAATCCGGCATCGGCTCAAGTGCATGGATTTTCGACGGTCGAAGGAAGGAATTGTAGATAATGGCTGACCGCACACGTGACTATCCTGGACGCGATGTTGTCGATTTGGGATCAGACATTTTGAGAATTGATCTGCGGCGCGCTATCGTTGCTGGCGCTTTTGCCGCTGTGTTCATCTTTCTCAGCACTTGGGGCATGGGGAGAATTGGTGACGCCGAGGCGATTGCGCTGTTGGAGGCAATCTTGCCGACCACGCGATTTTTGGCGTCCTCAGCACTTGGCGCTTCAGCGACGATTCTCGCACTGATGCTCACGGTTTTATCGCTATCGCAGACATTAGATCAAGGTTTTGAACGCGCTCAGTTCCAACGGATCAGCCAAATCGCGTTGCTTTGCACGATCCTGTTGTCGGCGTCGACGCTATTGCTTTTATTTTTGAATGTGCCGCTAAAGGAGTCCGAGCAACTCAATGCGTGGTATGCGTTCGTTTATTACTTTACCGTCAGCTACAGCTCATTAATTGGTGGCCTGTTAATCACCACGATCGTCATGCTTTATGCGGCCGTGCGCTCGATCATTCGCCTGCTCGAACCTGACGCGGAAAGTGAATGATATACGACAATTGCGCAGACAGACCGGCAGTGACGCTAACGCTGGGGCGATCGTTGAGCAGATAGCGAGACCGCGCTTACTCCGACAGCGGAAAGTCAAACATCGGCAGGACGCGGGGCGCGAGCCCCATATCCCTCATTCAGATAATCAGACCGCCGGCGGCCCCTGGGCCGCGCGCACGCGGTCGACAAACTATTTTTGAAGTGGGATCGTGAGTTTCAAACTCCCGCCGTAGCTTTCAAAGTCATCAGCGCCCAAGCCGTCATAGAAGGCCTCGCCGTTAAGCGCGATCCCATCGGTCATCTGCAATGCAAGGCCGGCATCAACACGTGCTCGCAGGCCCTCTTCACCCACCGATTTGCCAGTCCCGATATTAACAATTTTCGGCGCTTCAAAGTCCCAGATGCCTGTCACGCCAATATGGGGCGCAATCACCAGACCGTCGTTGAAGCGATAATGGCCGCTAACCTTAGGACCAAATGTCAGTCGTCCCAAGCGCACCGTCTGTCCAAAAATATAGACGTCAAGCGAATCTGTGTACGCATCTTGCGTTTCCTCGAAATAGATGAGCGCCAGGTGAGGTGCGAAACGAAGCCACGCGTACTCAAAATCACCAGTCAGTTTGCCCCTGACCAACAAACGCGAGGCGTCGAAGCTATCTTCGTATGTCCCAAAGGGGCTGACCTCGTTGTCGGACAGACCATATGCCGCTCGTGCATCCAGGATCAGGTTTTGCGTCAGGCGGGCCACCAAATATGGACCGGCGAGCCAGCCAGTGCCACTGGCAGAGATGTTCTCAGTACTGTCTGTCTCGTCCGACCAATCAAATTGGACGAGCAAACCGACAACCAGATCCTGACTAAAGCGATAGTCAGCGCCGATGTTCAACTGGCTGAAGTTGCTGCTGGCCGTGTCTTGATCCGTGCGCGATATGCTGCCTTTGATCCACACGTCAAAGCCGGTCTCCGAGATCACCGTGCCGGGCAGCCGTTGCATGCCAAGTGCCATCATGCCCGTGAGGTCCTGCAGGCGCTTTTGCTTATTGACCGCCGTGGCCTGCATGATTTGACGGAAACTGGTTGCCAACGCAGCAACGTTGTTGTCCAGCGACCCTTCGCTAGTCAGCGACACGGCATTGCCGTCGCCGCCTGCCCCTGAGCCCGGAAGACGGTTAGTCAGATCCGGTTCTGCGGACGCAATATTGTTCGCGCGACGCCCTATGAAGTTCCCGATGACCCGCCGTGTGCGCTCTCGGACGAGCGTTTCGTTGATGTAGCGAACGCTGACCTGTTGCGAGGCCGCATTGGGTGTGCCGCCGAAATCGGTTGCGACTGCGGCAGCCACGGACAGCGTGATCGTCGATGTCGGATCAGTGGAATTCGTTGGCGTAACGGTTGCTCGGTATGTTGCTCCACTCCCAGAGAAACGAGAGACGACGGCGTTCGACACGGTGATGTCTGCAGCATCGAACCCGCTCATCGCCTCAGAGAAAGCAATTTGGATCTCGAACGGCCCGCGCGTTTCAGCGGGTGCCGTAATTTTCACGGTGGGCACCACGGTATCGACTGTGAGCGTGGTGACGGCCGAGGCCGCGTTGTCGTTGCCAGCCGCATCCGTGAAGGTGGCGGCAGCCACAAAAATCTCACCGTTGGTTGTGCTGCCGGCGGTTGGGGTGAACGTCGCCGTGTAGCTTGTTCCCGAACCCGAGAACGCACTCAGCGTGCCGCCCTCCACCGTGACGTCGCCGACCTCGAAATTGGTGGAGGCTACGCTCAGCGTGAACGTCACCGCCGACGTCTGCCCAGCCGACAGGGCCGTTGGGTTCGCGGCAATGGTCACGGTGGGCAGCCCACTGTCCACCGTGACGGCGCTGCCGTCTGTGGTGGTCGTCGTGTTGTTCGGGGCCGCGGTGGTGTTGCCAGCGGCATCGACCAAGTTCGTGATCGCAAACGCGACGGCGCCCGCCGGGGTGGACCCATCGACCGTCGCGGTGGCCCGCCACGTGTTGACTGCGGTGTTCGTCGGGGTCACCGACTGACCGGCCAGTGTCACGGTCGGCGTGGCAGACAACACCTCAGTTGCCGTGAACGTCAGCGTGATCACATCGCCCGGCGTTGCCACGGTGGGGTCGGCATTGTTCGACGCGATCGAGACGGCCGTCAAATCGGGGGGCGTGGTATCCTCAGCCACGAGAAACGTGCCAGATGTGAGTGTGTAGCCCGTAATATCTCGGCTCAGCGTTGCGCCGGTAAGGGCCGCACCGCCAAACGTAATGGAGAGATCACACGAACCATCCACTGGGACCGTCACACGGACCGCAGTGCCAGGGGGGGCGGGTCTGGCCACATTAGCACCCGCCCCGACGCAGGTGACCGTAGGAGCGACCTGCGGCTGTGAGTTGCCGGGGTTCGGATTTGGCCCAAACGCGGCGATCAGCGCATAATCGCCGACAGGCGAGTCGCCTGGACCCGCCCCGTCTTCGTCGTCCGGTAATAAGATGAAAATAGCGTAGTTGGCGGGGGTGCTTTCACCTCCGTTCGAAAGAGACGTGTACGTGCTGTCCGGGAGGTTAGAGAACCCACATATCGGAGTATCTCCGGGGGAGTTCTGGACGAATGCGGCGGACGGCAGAGAAGCATCAGGAGAAGCATCACCTTGATCGTTCGCCGGGCCGACAGTCTGCCCATTGCAGACAAGCTGTGCCCAGGCGCTACCCGCTGAACCCGCCAGCACGCAAGATACGACGGTTAGCGTGGCCAAGAGGTTCGCTAATAAACGCAACACCGACTACTCCCCCAGTAAGCCATGAAAGCCAGCGGCGTTTATAGGCCGCAAGACGCACCTCAAGCGTTGCCCGTCGTTTCACCGACACGCAGCGCATTTGCTCAGAAAGCCTGAGGCGTTTTCCTTCGAAGCCCGCGAGTGTCTGAGCGGCTGACTTTAGAAGCCAGCTTTCCCAATGATCTCGCGGATGTTGGTAACCCTGGAAATCGAAACCACGGGAAACCGGACCGATGCGAGTTTTGTCCGTGCGTTTCGTAAGTTGAAGCTGTGTCAAAGATTGACTGATACCGACAATGGCGCGGCGCAGCTTCCAGCGCGTAGGTGCAAGAACCAAGATGTCATCCATGCACCGCAAATGAAACAGGCGCTCGCCCTTGGCCTTCACGATACGGGTCGGGAGATCGAAGCGATACGTCGGGGCCGTGATACTGTCTTGAGTGCGTTGTTTTTCTGAGGGCAACCGGCGGCGGAAGCACCATATGCCGGAAACGCCCTGCCACTCACGGCGTTGGCGGCAAAGCCGACTAGAGGCCGTGTCGAGCGTCGTGCCAGCCGTCAAACCGCACGGCATACCTGTCCGATGCGAACGATGACAGTCAGCTTCGAGCCTATCCGACGTCGTTTGGCCGAATACGTACACAACGCACCACTCAAACATGACAACGAGCAACGGCAATTCGACGTGCCGCGAGCATGACAACTTGTGGAAAGCTCGTAAGGCCGCACTCGGGGCATATCTAGAAGTTTGGGTGTGTTCGTCCAATTGTCCGACGTAGTTGTGCCGCCAGCGCCACAGCCGTTGTCGGCAGGCTGAGCAGAATGCCAGCGAAGGCGACGACCCGGCGCGGGATCAACGACGTCGATAATGCGGCAGCTTGGTTGGCATCCTGAGCGCGCCCATGAACAAGTGACGGTCTTTGTCGGCCCTCACGGTTCTATTTTTTCACCAGCAACGCGGCGACCCGCGCGCGGGTTCTTGGCGGCCGTCCCGCGCTGCTCGCAAGGCCCTCGATAGGTGGTTGCGTCAGCCCCGTGAACCCAGTTTCTGGCGCGCGCGCATCGCGGATTGCCAGGTGGCTGTCGCAAGACGCGTTGTGCGGCAACCGCGTTTCGCCCGGCCGACAGCAACCTCCGACCGAAAGGGCGCTGGCCCTGATCACGTGATCTGCTCCCTGCCTGGCGCATGCGCCTATCGTCTGATGTGGGCGTTGAAACGAAACGCTTGAGCTTCCTGTTGCTGGAAGGTGCATATGGTGGGCTATAAGGGAGCTTACCCATGCAAGATGCACATCGCCCCGTCAGCGCAGCTCACGTCGTCCCAGGTTGTTGCGGCGGCGGCTTGTCTGATGAACAACCGCCGAAAGCGGTCGTCGAAAATCCCGCGATGGCGTCCTGCTGTGGCGGGACCGCCAGCGCGGCTGGCGCCAGATATCTGCAAATCGACTGGCTTCTGTGGGGCTCCGGCGGGATCATAGCCGTCGCCTATGCGGCGTCGTTTGTTTTAGGACACCAGGCGCCGTGGGGGCTTGGTGTGTTCGCCCACGGTGTCCGCGATATGATCCACGTCATGTGGTGGGGCATACTCATTGGCATGGTCGCCGTTGGCCTCATCGACCGCGTGCCCCGGCAATTCGTCATCGGCATCATCGGGCGCGATCAAGGAGCGGCGAGCGTTTTCCGTGCTGTGCTCGCCGGCGTCTTCCTTGATCTTTGCAACCACGGCGTTTTGATGGTTGGCGCGAAACTCTATGAGCGCGGCGCAAGCCTCGGCCAGGTGTTTGCCTTCCTGATTGCGTCGCCCTGGAATTCCCTTTCCCTCACGATCATCATCGGTGTGATGATGGGGTGGGGCTGGATGGCGGTTTTCGTTCTGGGCTCTCTGATCATCGCGCTCGCGACCGGTTTGATCGTGGAGGCACTCGAACGCGCAGGCAAGGTCCGCCCGAACCCAAACCGCATTGACCTGCCCGCCGATTTCCAATTCTGGGCCGAGGCCAAAGCGGGATTGCGCGCACAGCGCTACGACCTGGCATTCGCATGGGACGTCGCGCAGCGATCGGTGTCGGCAAGCCGCATGGTGCTGCGCTGGCTCTTTTTCGGTATCGTGATCGCCGCGCTCATTCAGGCGACTGTGCCGACCGAGGCGTTCCAAGCCTGGTTTGGCCCAACGGTTTTCGGCTTGCTGGCGACCTTGGCAGCGGCCACCGTGATCGAAGTGTGCTCGGAAGGCTCCGTCCCGATTGCGTCTGATCTGATGAACCGCGCGGCAGCGCCCGGAAACGCCTTCACGTTCCTGATGGCCGGCGCCGCAACCGATTACACCGAGGTCCTCGTGCTCAAACAGGTCACAGGCCGATTGAAAGCCGCACTCCTATTGCCGCTTTTGACCATTCCCCAGGTGGTCGCAATCGGATGGCTGCTGAATAGCGTCAGCTGACCTGATATTATTGTCAGCGCGTTCTTGAGCATTCGCCGAAACGCCTCAAAAGCATTGCCACGCGCGTTGGCAGAAAAGTCAGGCCGCGCATTCGTAATCTCAATCTCAACCGCAAAAGCGGTCGCGGGCGAGCAACGATTCCGGCGACCCGCCGTTACAACAGGATGGCTATCGAAACGACCAACCTGCTGGCCCTTATGAGCGCCGATCAGCGTCGCGACCTCATCGCGGTTTGCAGCGATCTTGACCTCGTTCAAGGAGACAAGCTCAGCGACGCTGGAGACGAACTCGACCGGATCTTTTTTCCCACGACCGGTGTCATCTCCGTCCTGGCCACATACGCATCCGGCGATCAGATCGAAGTCGCGACAGTTGGGCGCGAAGGCTTCGTGGGCACCACCGCACTGCTCGGCGGTGAGGTGACACCGGCCACCCTTATTGTCCAAATGCCTGGCACAGCGCACGTCATGCCACGACCGGTTTTCCAACAACTGATTTCGAATAAGCCCGCCATCGCCACCCTCCTTCAGCGCTATGCCGATGTGTTTCTCTACCAGGTCATGATCTCGGCGGCGTGCAACGGCACGCATGCGGTCGGACAACGTCTGGCGCGTTGGCTGCTTATGATGCTCGATCGCGCAGACACCAATACAATCGCGCTCACTCAAGAGTTTCTGGCCGACATTCTCAGTGTGCGTCGCGCATCGGTCACCGAAGCACTCAACCGCTTTGAGCAGGACGGCGCCATTTCGCGTTCACGCGGACGCATCGTCGTCGCAGACCGGGTGAGACTGGCCGCGCTCAGTTGTGATTGTTACGGCATGGTCGACGCCTACCGGGGGCGCGCGATCGGTCACGCCGTGTCAGCGGACTGAGTGGCGATCAAGCTTTAACCTCTTGCGAGCCCGGATGGCTCAGGCCGCAGGTATTCCGTGTCCAACCGTGCAAATCATGTCCGAAAATGTACGCTACCGTACAGACGGCCAACCTAAACTGTGGCTCGTCTCACTGAGCAAATCAAACGCGGGAATATCGGGTACGGCGCAAGCGAAACCGTACACCGACTGCCAAACGTACGATGCGGACTTGCCTGTCCTGCGTCTTCGTTCGCAGGCAGAGTGTGCCTGGGTACGACCTGTTCAACGCAAGCCCCTGGCGTGTTACCCCGGGACGCGCACAGCGATGCGCGCCGGGTGCGCGAATTTGTCCAAATGGTTCCTGCCGTCTGGGCTCTCTCTAGCGTGTTGTACGCGAACAGATGGAAATGTAGACAGGTTGGATCGGCATAAGCGTGAGCCATATCTGCAAAGTCAGTATCAAGATGAAATTGACGGGGCCGGTCGCTCGTTCACGGTAGGTGCCTATGTCTGACGCCAGTGAAGTTGGCTTTCCCGTTGTTGGCGTGGGCGCGTCCGCCGGTGGGCTGGAGGCACTGCGCGAGTTTGTTCAGGCAATCTCACGCGATAGCGGCATGTGCTACGTCGTCGTTCAGCACCTGGCGCCAGACCACCCCTCAATCATGGATCAGCTTCTCGCGAGCCACTCGCAGATCCCGGTCGTCAAGATCGAGCACGGCGCGTGGCTGAAGCCGAACGTGGTGTACGTGATCCCGGCCGGTCCTGAATTGACATTGAAAGATGGTCGCTTTCGCCTCCACCAGAAACCGCCGGAACGCGGGCTCCGCACGCCGATTGATCGGTTTTTTCAATCCCTCAGCGAGCAGATCGGGCGCCGCGCGTATTGTGTCGTTCTATCTGGGACCGGCAGCGACGGCACAGCCGGCCTACGGGCGATCAAGGCCGCCGGCGGGGTTGCCATCGCGCAGGAACTTCGATCCGCCAGATTCAGCGGCATGCCCGAGAATGCCGCCGCTACCGGTCTTGTTGATTTCGTTTTGACGCCGGAGCGCATCGCGCGGCGTTTGCAGGAAATCGAGGCCCACCGCGAAACCGTGGAAGCTGGCGAGAACAAACGTGCGCTGCATGAGCAGATCGGTCAAAGGCTCTCCGACATCATTGACTTGATTGACGATGCGGAAGGCCACGACTTCTCAAGCTACAAGACCGGGACCCTCGTCAGGCGCGTTGAGCGCCGCATGACCATCATGCGCCAGCGCACGGTCGAGGGCCTGATCGAAACGCTTAAGGCCGAACCGGACGAGCGCACGCGGATGCTGCAGGACTTCCTGATCGGCGTCACGCAGTTCTTTCGTGACCCCGATGCCTTCGAGCATTTGGACCGCCAGATTATCCAGCCCATGGTCCTGGCCGATCCCCAGCGAATTCGTGTCTGGGTCCCGGGGTGTTCAACTGGCGAGGAAGCCTACTCGATCGCAATTCTGCTCAGTGAAGCGCTTGACCGTCACCGCAAGCACATTCCGGTTCAAGTCTTCGGCACAGACATCGATCTGAGCGCTTTGTCTCGCGCGCGGGCTGGTGAATTTGCGGTCTCCGCGCTTGAGCCAATTTCGCCCGAGCGACGCGAGCGGTATTTCATCAAGGAAGGTGAGCGTGCGACCGTGGCACCGCGACTGCGCGAAATGTGTGTTTTCGCGCCGCATAACCTGATTGCCGATCCACCATTCTCGCGGCTCGATCTGATCTCCTGTCGCAATGTCCTGATTTACCTGAATTCAGACGTGCAAACGCAGATCATTTCGCGTTTTCATTATGCCCTTCACGAGGGCGGGACATTATTCCTCGGGCCGTCTGAAACGCTTGGTGCGGCGGACCGCTATTTCGACCCGATCGAAAAAGAACGCCGACTATTTAAGCGCAACGATCAGCAAAAGATCGGGTATTCAAGCCTTTCGGAACGGCATAATCGCGATACACCGCTACGCGCGGTTAAAACCTTGCCCGCTGCCGCGCTACCCGTCTTGTCTGCCAATGTGCGGGGCGAGCAGCCCTTTGAACAAGGCATCGAGCAGTTTGTACTGCGCCAATACGCGCCACCCCACGCTGTCATCAACCGACGCAACGAAATCGTCTATCTGTCAGAAAATATGGCGCCTTTCATCGGCCCAAGCCGGGGTGTGCCGTCGTCTGCACTCGATGTTTTTCTGACCCGCGAGTTGCGGTTGCCGGTGCGCAGCGCCTTGGAGAAAGCGCGCGAAACCGGTCGCGAAGTCGTCGAAGAAAACATCATCGTGCCAGTAGGCGACGGCAAACAGGTATTCGATGTCGTCGTCGCGCCAGCCCCGCAAGATCCCACCACGATGATTGCCACACTGCGCAGCGTGCGTGTGCAGAATGCCAGTGAACTTGCTGTCACCACCGACGCCCGAATTGATCGCGACCGCGAAATTCTGGACCGTGAACTGGCGTTGACGCGGCGCCAGCTGGCAGCCGCTCAAGCCGAGCACGACGCGGTTGATCAGGAACTGCGCAGCTCGAATGAAGAGCTCTTGTCAATGAACGAGGAGCTGCAGAGCGCCAACGAAGAGCTTGAGACATCGCGCGAGGAACTCCAATCGATCAACGAGGAGCTGGAGACGATCAACGCGGAGTTGATGGAAAACAATCGGCAACTGACCCGCGCAAACAGCGATTTGAAGAACCTGTTTGAAAGCACCGAAATCGCAACTCTGTTTCTCGACGCCAACCTCTGTGTGCGGCGCTTCACGCCTGAAACAACACGATTGTTTGGGATTAAAGAGCGGGATATGGGACGCCCGCTTGAGGACCTTGCATCGCACATCCCCTTTGAAACCATCAAGAAAGATGCGCTCGTCGCCATCAATGACCTCAAACCGGTCTCAACAGAGATCACAGTTGGGGACGGGCGGTTCCACTATATGTTGCGCGCGCGTCCCTATCGCACGATCGATGACCGGCTCGATGGCTGCGTCATCTCATTCATCGACATCACCGAGCGCTATCGCAACGAAATGGCGCTTGCCGAAAGCCAAGAGCGCCTCTCCAGCGCGCTCCGCGCCGGTAAGATCGGCGTGCACGATTACGACCCGGCCACAGAGGTTGCAAAGTGGGACGATCGCGCGCGCACGATTTTTGGCGTGGGCCCCGACTACGAAGTCACTTATCGGAAGTTCTTGGACATCGTGCTGCCGGAGGATCGCCAGGCGGTCATCGATGCCGTCAACAGCGCTTTTCAGCCGAACGGTGACCGATACTACGTCGCGGATTATCGGATCCGCCGTGTCTCCGACGGGGAGATACGCTGGGTGCGCGCAGATGGGGACGTCACCTTTGACAACGGCCAGCCGACGCGGTTGGTCGGAACCATCATCGACATCACCGATGCAAAGCTGTCGGACGAGCGCATCCGCCAGTCCGAAGAGCGGTTGCGCGCCTCGGTCGCCACGTCGCTGGTCGGGATCGGTTTTGGTGATCGTCACGGCCGCATCATCGATGGCAACGATGCCTTTTTCCGCCTGACTGGTTATTCGCGCGAAGAGATCCTGGACGGCGGCATTGGGTGGAAACAGCTGACTGCGCCTGAGTATGCCGACGTCGATGCGAAGATGATTGCAGAGCTGGCCAAAAACGGGACGGCTGGGCCCTATCAGAAAGAATACATCCGCAAGGACGGCTCGCGGATCCCGCTATTACTGAACATGTCACGGCGCGAAGGCACCGATCCGGTCGAAGACGAACACGTGGCCTTCATCACCGATATCTCGGAGATCAAACAGGCCGAAGCGGCGCTGCGCGAGTCGGAGGCACGCAAGACCTTGCTCATGCAGGAATTGCAGCACCGCGTGAAGAATACCCTTGCAACCACACTTGCCATCATTCGCTTCAGTGGGCGGCACAGCACCGACGTCACGGCGCTTGTGACGTCGCTCCAGGCGCGGCTCTCGGCCATCGCCAAGACCCATGACCTCCTCACCCAGAAGGACTGGAACGGCAGCCACCTGAGCGACCTGATCGAAAGCGAGATGGCCCCCTACGCGTCCGCATCGGGCCAGCGCTATGCCTTTGAAGGCCACGACCCCTATCTCAACGCCGAACACGCGTTGAGCTTGTCGCTGGCGCTGCACGAACTTGCCACCAACGCTGCAAAGTATGGGGCGCTGTCCAATGGAGAGGGCCGGGTGCGGATTTGGTGCGCGCGCGAAGACGGTAACATCACGATCACCTGGTGCGAAGAAGACGGTCCCCAGATCGAGGTTCCGACAAGCCAGCATGAGGGCTTCGGAAGTTTTCTCATAAAGCGCGTGCTTGGCCAGGAAGTCGGCGGCAGCGCAAGGCTTGAGCTGGAACCAAGCGGGTTGCGGTGCGTTGTCACCATTCCGAATATCGGTCGTGGTGTCGCGGACACGTGAGGATTTATGGAGACGTCTCCGACGATCCTGGTGGTCGAGGATGAAATTCTGATTGCACTGGACTTGGTGGCTCAACTCGAGGAGTGGGGTTTTTCGCCGGTTGGGCCTTGCTCATCCGTCCAGCATGCACTCGCCGCACTCGAAGCGGCAACGCCGGACGCCGCGCTTCTCGACATGAATTTGGGGCGTGATGGCACAAGCGAGCCCATTGCAATGGCTCTCCAGGAACGAGGCGTCCCGTTCTTGTTCCTGACGGGATATTCAGCCCATCCGCTCTCTTTCGAGGGCCTCTCTGGACAACACCCCCTCACAAAGCCTTGCCCGACCGATGTCCTGTTGCGCGAATTGAATGCGCTGACTGGTCGAACCCGCTGAAAAGACCTGAAGGAGCCTCGCCATCACTGAAGATGCCCTGGCTGTGCCTGATGGGACTATAAGAAAGCAAGAAAGGGCGCCGCGCGTCGCTGCACGCGGCCACGCCAACGGCCATCTAGATCACGGCCCCGTCCACCGCCGCCAGCTCCGCCAAACCGCAACGCCATCGGTCCCGCAAACTTCATCCCAACACGTCGCCACGCCAAGCAACCCTGGCACTCGCAGTCCTGTAACGTGCTGAAAATCATTGGTGCCGGCTGAGGGACTCGAACCCCCGACCCACTGATTACAAATCA
>CAZOGY010000003.1:77062-79320 GCA_964579305.1 uncultured Hyphomicrobiaceae bacterium | reverse complement strand
CCCATCGCGCCGATCGACGGAGGCCACGGCACTCATGCGCTTTGTGATGGCGTTGCTTGGTATCACAATGATGGCCGCGATCGTGTTGTCGGGTGCGGGCACAGCGCTTGGCGCCGATACGCCGGCTGACAAGCGTGGGCCGTTCGGCTCGCGCCAGGCCATCCTGGCTTGGATCAGCGCGTACCGCGAAGCGCCGCAGCCTGAGCGTCTGCCCACAGCCGTCAAGGCGATGTCACGATTGGGCGTGTTTCGCGATCTGGAGCGGGCCGGCGTCTTTATTGGCTTCACCGCTGGCGTGGTTGGTGACAATCAACTGATCGCGGACAAGCTGATCGCGGGCATGTTTCCCATGCGACCGGAGGATCAGGTTGTCATCATCCGGGCGATCGCCGATTCGGGGCTTCCCAATTGGAAGCCGCTTCTTGAACGTTTCGTGGAGCGCATGCCGGCGCGGCTGATCCTGATCCGGCACTATCTGTATGGAAAAAAGCAAACGCTGCACGAAACGCCGCTCGATAAGGATCCAAGCGTCCTGGATGCCTGGTGGGGCCATTATTTCGCGACAGGCCAGTATGATCCCATTCGACGGATGCTGCCGGCGCTTGCGTGGTGGGATGAAGACGACAATCTGGAGCAGCTGACGATCGCCAGCATGGCGATGTGGACGCTTGCCGCGAACGCGACGCGCGACAAATACCTGCTCGATTTTCTGCGCGCTGAGGCCTACCGGCAGCCAAAAGCCATTGCCTTGCCATTGCGCAAGTTGGTGTTGGCGGCGGAGACGTTTGAAACGCAGCCGTTGCGCAAAGCGCAGGTGGCGAAAATGGATGCGCTGAAGGCCAAAGGCCCCGCCAAAGGTCGGCGCTGGGCTTGGTGGACCCGGGCGGCAAGCACAGCGATTGCGCTTGGGTGCGTTGTGGCCGGTGCGGCGGGACAAGTGCAACTCGGCCTGCCATGCCTGATCGGCGGCACGGTTTCCTCGGCTGCAGAGCGCATTCTGCTTGCGCCGAAATGACATCCGATACGAACAATTTGCGCAGGCCAAAACGAGAAACGAACGCACGCGTCTGCGTGCGCCGTTTCGTTTCACATCCCGGCTGCCCGCCAAGCGTCTTCTAATGCAGCGGCGTCCGGGGAACGGCTGATGGACTGCTGGATCGTTATTGGCCGCCGCGTGCCGTCGCGGCGGTGGGGCAGAGCTTGAAGGCAGCGGTCAAGGCATCGCGACGGTTTGCGTAGGTGCCAACGGCGCGTCCGCCGCGCGCGTAGCTCTTGATGAAGGCGTCGACCATGGTCTCGGCCTGCGCCGGCTCGACGTTCAACGCAGTGAAAGTGCGCTCGCCGTTCGCAACGGCTTCGATCAACACAGCACGATCGCCACCATAGCTTGCAATGGCCACCGAACACCGTTTGACGGTCTGGCGGGGCAGCCTACGCGCTGCGGACTGCCCGCCAAGCTGCATGGCGCGCGGCGCAGAAGTCGATTGCGCCGACGCCGTCACCAGTGTTTCCGTCGACCACTGCGTTGCGTTGCGACCGCCCGCAGCGTTGCCATACAGATTGGCGCGCCGTTCGAGAGCCTGCTCGGGACGGCCACCGCAATACCGTTGGCGGAAGCGGGTCGCCAAGAATTCAATCGAGCGGCCATATTTTTTATCGACGGCCCAGCGGCCAGAAAGATCCTGAAATGTGACCAACCGGCGGGCGGCGATCGGCCGGCTCAGCCGTAGGATCACGCCCTGCTTTTTGCGGGTGCGATGACCCGCAGGGTTCGACAACCGTTCCCCGGAGTAAACAATCAGGTGGTGGATCTGGGCGAGCACGCCGGTTTTGACATCTGGGTAGCTGTCGCCGGGTACGCCGCCGCCAGTCGTCCCCAAGCCTGCGAAATTGTTTTGTTTGGGGTCGACGTCGCCCCATCTGCCGTTCGGGCGCCGGTAAGTCAGGAAGTTCGTTTCCAATGCCATCTGGTAAAAGGCGTAGTCCCACCGCACGCGCCAGCGTTCACCGTGGAACTTGTACCACTCAGCGATGCGGGCAAAACGCGGGTCCAGATTGGTATTGCGGCCGCGCAGGAACGCCATCAGCTTGGCTGGTGTCACGCATTTCGGCACTTCGTTGCCGGCAACAATGCGGATCGGTGGCAAGGCCTGCGCAGGCGCGGCAAAGCCAAAGAGGGTGGCCGCCAAGACCAGGCCGGCGATGCTTCGGCCAACACGTGCGCAGCACAATTCAATCAAGCGCATGGAACGTCTCAC
>CAZOGY010000003.1:53963-76962 GCA_964579305.1 uncultured Hyphomicrobiaceae bacterium | reverse complement strand
GCGTTCGCTCACAGCGGATCGGGTGCGCTCAGGGCTGCGCGACGGGTCGCAGCCCTGAGCGATGGCACTTAAAGCCACTTATTGCTTCTGTTCAGGTTTGGGGCAGAGCTCGAACGCTTTCGCCAAGGCCCGGCTCTGGGTCGGAAAGCGGCCGACGGTTTCGCCGCCACGCGCATAGGCGGCAATGTAGGCGTCAATCTCGCTTTGCTCGCGCTCAGCGTTCACGTCGAGGACCGTGTAATTCACGTGGTTCGCAGCGATCGATTTGATGATGACGGCACGCTGGCCACCATAGCTTGCCTGCCAGACCCGGCATGATGTGGGCTCAGCGTTCGGCGCGTTGCCCGACTGCGGGAGCAGATTGCTTGCAAAACGCCCGACCGTCGCTGAACCGGCTGAGGCTTGCTGGCTTGGTGTGTTTTGCGGGGTCTGTGCGGGTGGTTTGGGTTTGACGCGGTTGAGGATCGCCACGTTTGCGGTGTTGCCCGGCGCGGTCGGTTTGACCTGAGGTGCCACATTTGCACCTAGTCCGCTGCGGGTATCGCCGCCCTCGTTGCGGGCACGCTCAACGGCGGCTTGCGCCTTGCGGGTGTTTTCCGACACCGTTTGCTGGCGCGCTCTGCGCGTATCCGGGCGCGTGGTGATGCCCGCAATCAAGCCCGGTGCAGGGTCCGCCTGGCGGCACGGGCCTTCCATGAAGCGCGTCGCGATGCGTTCAATGTATGTCCAGTAACGGCGGCTTCCTGGCGCCCAACGCGTGCCCATGTCGCGGAAATTGACCGGGCGGCCAAGCTTGTTGCGCCAGTCTTTGAAAAGGCCCCAGGACTGTATCTTGCCCGTGCGTTCAGAGACGGGATTGGCCACCTTGGCGCCAGCGTACACCATGAGGTGTTCCAAGTGGGCGCGCACGCCGGCCTCAACTGAGGGGAAACTCTCGCCAGGCTTGCCGCCACCCGTGGCGCCCATGCCGGCAAAATTGTTTTGACGGGCTTTCACGTCGCCCTTGTACGTCAGGTAACCGGTCTCAAGCAGCATCTGGTAAAAGGCGTAGTCCCACCGAATGCCAAGCTCATTGCCGATCCGCATGTAGTGGGTGGCAAGCTGATCGTAGCGCGAGGACAACCGGCGATTGCGATCGCGAACGTAGGCCATCAGGCGGCCCGGCGTGGCACAGGCCGGTGCCTGGTTGTTCGGCGACGCAAGAATTTCAGGTGGTGCGGCGTTTGCTGCGGTTGCCGATAATCCGGCGGTGGCTGAGATCGCAATTGCGATGCCGAAACGTCGGATGGTGTGGCGACCGTTGCGCGATCCGTACCCGATTTTAAAAGCCATGGAACCTACCCGTTACGCACTGACGCTGTTGATGCGGTCGCTCGCGCGGCCGAAAAGCCCGCATCTGTGCGCCCCCTATCGGTTCTGCAGCCTGGGCGATGATGGTTAATCGATCGTTACTGCCAGAACCCATCTGTATTCGAGAAATCGTGAAATGTTGGCGTGAGTGGGAACGCCGTTTCGTTCAAAATATGGCAGTATCAATGACGCTCCGATGACGTGATATAGTCATGTTGCGTCATTGGGATCTGGTCGTTGACGGGGCTTGGTCAGAGCGCCTGCAGTGCATTGTCGCGATTAGCTGTTGTCGCCATCGAAGATGCCGCCGATGGGGCCAAGCACCGAGCCTTCGCCGGTGCCGCCAATCGGACCGGCATTGGCAAGCACGCGACCGGCCAGACGTGAGAACGGCAAGCTCTGGAGCCAGACTGAGCCGGGGCCCTGCAATTGCGCAAAAAACACGCCCTCGCCGCCGAAAATCATCGATTTGACCGAGCCGGCGCGGACGATGTCGAAGTCGACTGATGGCGTCATCGCGGCGACGCAGCCGGTATCAACGTGAAGCATTTCGCCGGCTTCCAGGTCCCGCCGCACAAGGCAGCCACCGCAATGGATGAACGCGTAGCCGTCGCCCTCAAGCTTTTGCATGATGAAGCCCTCACCGCCAAACAGCCCCGTCATGATCCGCTTTTGGAAATGAATGCCGATCGAGACGCCCTTTGCTGCGCACAGGAACGCATCCTTTTGGGCGATCAGCGTGCCGCCGCACTCGGCGAGGTTGAACGGCAAGATCGTTCCGGGATAGGGCGCTGCGAAAGCCACGCGCGCCTTGCCCTGACCCTGGTGGGTGAACACCGTCATAAACAAGCTTTCACCCGTGAGGAGGCGTTTGCCGGCCGAGGCGATCGTGCCAAAGAAGCCGGAAGACTGCTGAGAGCCGTCGCCGAAAACCGTGTCCATGTCGATGGTTGGGTGCTTGAACATCATCGCGCCGGCTTCCGCGATCGCGCTCTCGCCGGGGTCCAGTTCGACCTCGACGTACTGCATCTCCTGACCGTGGATCATGAAGTCGATTTCGTCAGCCCGTCCCCGGCCGCCGCGTCCGCCGCCGCTGCGAATGTTTGGAACGCTGCCCGAAATCGCCATGGTCTTGCTCCTTTGCCCCGGTGGCACTCTGGTCGACCTCGCGCTGCACGCGCGGATCGGCTGGCAGCACCGAAGCATTGTCTAACGCTGAATGCGCGGTCGCTTGCAGCGTAGCTTACCGGCTGGATAATTAATCTGGCTTGAATGATGACGAGCACTGATCGAGATCAACGCCCAAAAAGCGTGAAGTTATGCAAATTTCCAGGCGCGCTGCCCGTATCTCGCGGCAGACTTCGCGCGCCCCCGAATTATCCACAGGCCGGCGATCTGATTCGCCTCAAAACGTCAATCGTCACAAACTGTCACACAGCTAATCTACAGGAGACCGGTCGGGGTTTACGCCCCGGGTGTGTCGACGCCATTGCCCTCTCAGGCGGAGCCACACTGCCCAGGCCAGCTCAGCAGCCGATACGATGGCTTGACCCCGCTCATCCCGTCGGTTGCGGGCTGGTCTCGGCCTGCATCGCCTCCACCATTCCCACCCTGCTTCCGTCGTTGACGACCGCGCCGCCGCGTCGGCTGTAGCTGCATGGCATGCGCCAAAATTGGCAATCTTGGGGCCAATGGATCGAGTGTTGCGACTGTGCAACGGGGCGCTCCAATCCGCGATGTCCGAAGGTGTGCATTGCAAGGCCAACGTTATCCCCATCGCGAGACGATATTCCCACGTGCCTGCGCAAAAAGCGGCCGCCGCGCACGCTTCGGGCTTGAGTTTCGCGGTGCGGGCCTGAAACGCTTCGACAGCGCCAAGGAGATTCGCACATGGTCGCGACCATCGCCGCCTTTATTCTCATAACGATGCTTGCCGCAGCGGCCGCATTTCGCTTCACGCGTCCACACGTGGAGTATGCGTTTGACGATCAGCCCGACTTGCCGATTTCTTTCGGTCACGACATGGCTTGGGTCGCGGTGCGGACCTGCGACACGCAGTCCGTCGTGCGGGCGCTGGGGCTTGTCGATGCCAAACCGGCAAACTGGCGGACGGGGACAAGCGCAATCTACGAACCGGCGCTGAGGGCGACGGCCGTATTCGTATCGCCGCCGGTCGGCGAATGGACGTTAATCGCCGGATTATCCTTGCCGCACCCGGTCGAAGCCCCTTTCGTCGACAAATGCAGGCCGCTTTTGCGCCGGCTCGCGCATGTGTTTGGCGACGTCCAATACTTTGCAAACGACACGGTGGTCGATCTGCATGCCTGGGCACGCGTTGAGGCTGGCCAGCTCAAGCGTGGCTATGCCGTCATCGACACCAATGTTGTGTGGTGCGAAGGTACGCCGGGACGGGATGAACGGGCGCTCGGCCTTGCGCATTTCGAGATCCGCGGCGTGGAAAACCGCACTGGAGACATTGGCGGCGGTTTGCTGATGCACCCCACCGGTCAGCAGGTCCTAAAGCTGGCTCGCCAATGGAGTGTGGATCCAACTCAGCTCTCGCGGCGTCCGCGCGGCGACAACGCACCGGGCGTCGGGGTGATTGGCCAGGCGCCGGCGACATGGAAAGTCGAGCGGATCGCGGATCTGCCAGCGGCAGCATAAGCGCGATCGGCGTCAACCGCGGTTGAGCCAATCACACCCAGTCTCCAAGCCGGCTCAGCGATCCTGCGGCTCAGTTATGCCGGGCGGTTTGGTCGTTTTGCCCGGGCGGGTCGGTCAGCGCGCGTATCGGACCGGCGGCACATAAACCTTGTCAGCACGACACATGCGCGATCGCCGCTCGTTTTGACCGCACGGACGCAGCCTGCCTTTCGGCGTGAAGCAAATGCGGATTTCGCGGAGTTGGTTGCCGGGGCGGCGCTTACAGTCAACGGCGATCATATCGCGGCGCAGACCAGGATTGACGGCCTGAAAGTCGCGGACAAGCTCATCTTGCGTCACGAAAAGCGCTTGGCGGGGCGCAACATAACGCGGCGGTATTTTGATGAACTCAAACAGTTTTCGTGCGGCGCCGAAATAGCGAGATGGCTTAAGGCCCGAGCAGGTGCCGTGTTTGCGGTACTGGTGAATGATCAAGCCGCGACCTGGCATGATATCGCGCATCGCTGAGATAACGCGGTTTGGAACAAACGGCCGCTGGCCCGTGGGACAATTGTTGGGAAAGCCACGCTCGTATTGCGGCCACAGGCCGTGCAAGACGAAGGCATAAGGGCGATCGCGCCGGGGCCGGCACTGCTCTGAACGGCTGTTGTCATCATCGCTGCAGAACGTTGGGCTCCAAGACATCACGAGCGCGTAATAATCAAAGACGCCCGCCCGCGGCGCGTTCCGTGTATCGCGCTGAGCATGTCCGGGTTGGACGCTCACCATCGAGACAATGGCAAGGCCGCAGATCAAACGCATGAGGTGCGTGGGGCGCATTCAAGTCTCCCAATAGGCCGACGAGATCGGGGGTGTCGTAAGCGTGCACGATGTCTGCAGTGCACGGATTACGATGCAATGCCATGGTCGGCAAATGCGCCCAGAATGCGGGCCCAACTGCGTGCGCCTTTGCGGAAGCTGGAGATATTGTATTTTTCGTTAGGCGCGTGGATGCGGTCGTCGTCGAGGCCGAAGCCGATAAGCAAGCTGTCCATGCCCAGGTGGCTCTTGAAATCACCAACGATTGGGATCGACCCGCCGCTGCCCATGAACACGGCCGGTTTGTTCCACTCGTCTTCAAGCGCATCGGCTGCGACTTTGAAGGCGCGCCCGCGGGGATCAAACGCGATCGCTGGACTGCCGGAGCTGTAGGTGAAATGAGCCTCGCAGTCGGCGGGAAGCTGATCGCGCAGGAAAGCCTGCAAATTCTTCAGAACCTTTTTGGGATCCTGCCCGGGCACGAGCCGGCAAGAAATCTTGGTGGAAGCTTGCGATGGTATGACGGTCTTGGATCCGGTGCCTTGATATCCGCCGGTGATCCCATTGAACTCGACCGTCGGGCGGGCCCAGACCTGTTCCAAGACCGAGTATCGGGTCTCGCCAGCGGGTTCGGTCAGGCCGATCTCTTCCAGGAATGCTGCGCCATCGAAATCAAGCGCGTTCCATTGCTTGCGGATGCGTGGCGGGATCGTGTCGATGCCGTCGTAGAATCCCGGTACGCGAACGCGGCCGCCTTTGTCGTGCAAGGCAGCCATGGCTGAGGCAAGCGCGCGAATGGGGTTCATGGCCGGCCCGCCATACATGCCAGAATGAAGATCACGGCTCGGCCCTGTCACGACGATCTCGGTCAGAGCCATGCCGCGCAACATGGTGGTGATCGCCGGCGTGTCCTTGTCCCATTGGCCTGTGTCGCAAACGAGAACCAGGTCGGCTTTCAAAGACTTGCCGTGTTTCTTGAAAAAGCCGGGTAGGCTTGGACTGCCGCATTCTTCCTCGCCCTCCAGCATGACAGAGACCGCGATCGGCAATTCGCCAGCAACGGTCTTCCAGGCGCGCATGGCCTCAAAAAAGGTCATGAACTGGCCCTTGTTGTCCTGGGCGCCGCGGGCAACGATCACGCGCCCATTGCCTTTCTCGTTGCCAAGCTTTGGCTCGAACGGAGGGTTCTTCCACAATTCAAGCGGGTCGGGTGGCTGCACGTCATAGTGGCCGTAGAACAAGACATGCGGCACGCCGCGCGGGACCTTTTCGCGGTCGTGCGCGACGACGACGGGATGGCCCTCGGTTTCTTCCACACGCGCTTTGAGGCCGATCTGCGCTAACTGATCAGCGCACCAATCCGCCGCCGACTGACATCGATCCGCATAGGCCGGGTCGGTGGAAATGCTGTCGATGGCGAGGATTTCAAAAAGACGCTCCAGGGCGGGCTCGCGGTCCGTGTCGAGGTGCTTGAGAACGGCTGGCAGCGTTTCGGGCATCGGGGTCTCAGTTATTGCTGGGTGGTGGTCGGATCACGGTGGTGCTGTGAGCTAGACTGAGCGTTGTCACAGCGCCAGCGCAAGGCCCTTGCGTGCTCGGATGCGACTTTCGCGCGCTATACGCTTTTGGCTGAAGCCGGTTTCGCGGGCACAGGCTGGTTGCTATGCACCCGCAGCCAGGCGGTCCATATCCTGCGGCCTGCACGGCTGAACTGCGGCCGGACGTCATCCGGCAAAGCCTTACTCTGGCAAGCATGCCTGCGCACCTTGCGTGCGCCCTTCACGGAGCCGAACCATGACAGACGCCGGTCACAACACCGCCAGTGGCGGGCATCGCTGGGTTTATGTGTTTGGCGCAGGGCGCACCGATGGCAGCGCGGCAGATCGCAATCTGCTTGGCGGAAAAGGAGCAAACCTAGCTGAAATGGCCGCGATCGGGCTGCCGGTGCCGCCGGGCTTCACGATTTCAACCGAAGTTTGTAGCGCGTTTTACGACAACGATCGGACCTACCCGCAGGATTTGGCAAGCCAAGTGGCCGCTGCCTTGGCCGCTGTCGAAGAGACCGTCGGCGCTAAGTTCGGCGATCCTGACAACCCGCTGTTGGTCTCGGTGCGTTCGGGGGCGCGCGCGTCGATGCCCGGCATGATGGATACGATCCTCAATCTCGGCTTGAACGATCAAACGGTTGAAGGTCTCGCGCGCCGTTCCGGCGATCGTCGGTTCGCCCTCGATAGCTATCGACGGTTCATCCAGATGTATGCGTCGGTGGTGCTGGAGATCGACCACGGCATTTTTGAAGATCTCCTTGAGAACCATAAAAACCTGTCGGGCCAATCGCTGGATACGGAGTTGACGGCTGAGGACTGGTTGGGCCTGATCGGCGAATACAAAGAGGCGGTGGCGCGCGAGACCGGCAAGCCGTTCCCAAGTGATACGCACGACCAATTGTGGGGCGCAATCTCGGCGGTGTTCTCATCCTGGCAAAACGCACGCGCCAGGACCTACCGTCGGTTGCACCAGATCCCTGACGCATGGGGCACGGCCGTCAACGTGCAGGCGATGGTGTTTGGCAACCGTGGGGCGACGAGTGCAACCGGGGTCGCGTTTACCCGCAATCCATCGACCGGTGAAAATGCGATTTACGGCGAATTCCTGATCAATGCGCAAGGCGAGGACGTGGTTGCGGGCATCCGCACACCACAACCCCTAACCGAGGCTGCGCGGATTGCAGCGGGCGAGACGTTGCCGTCGCTGGAAGCGGCAATGCCGGAGACCTATCGCCAGCTCGCAGACATTTTCGATCGGCTGGAAACGCACTACCGCGACATGCAGGATATCGAGTTCACCATTCAGGAGGGCACGCTCTACATCTTGCAGACGCGATCGGGCAAACGCACCACGAACGCCGCTTTGCAAATCGCGGTCGATATGGCCCAAGACGGGCTGATCAGCGAAGATGAAGCGGTCACGCGCGTCGATCCTGCGGCACTCGATCAGCTCTTGCATCCGACAATCGACCCCGATGCACCGCGGACCGTCATTGCGCGAGGCCTTCCAGCATCACCGGGCGCGGCCTGCGGCGAAGTCGTGTTCACATCGGATGAGGCGGAGGCGCGCAAGTCACAGGGCGCAGAGGTCATTCTGGTGCGGATTGAGACGAGCCCTGAAGACATCCATGGCATGCACGCGGCGGCGGGCATTTTGACGGCGCGCGGCGGCATGACCTCGCATGCTGCGGTCGTTGCTCGTGGGATGGGACGGCCGTGTGTGACTGGCGCTGGAACCCTTCGCATCGATGCGGCCGGCGGTGTGATGATCGCCGACGGCGTCACGGTCAAAAAAGGCGAACTGGTCACGCTTGATGGCACAACGGGCGAGGTCTACGCGGGTCGCGTTGAGATGTCTCAGCCCGAATTGTCTGGCAACTTCGCAAAGATCATGGAGTGGGCCGATCGCGCGCGGCAGCTACGCGTGCGGACGAATGCGGATACGCCGCGTGATGCCCGTCAGGCGCGCGAGTTCGGGGCTGAAGGCATCGGCCTGTGCCGCACCGAGCATATGTTCTTTGATGAGACGCGCATTCTTGCCATGCGCGAGATGATCTGCGCGGAAAGCGAAGACGGCCGGCGGGCGGCACTTGCGAAAATCCTGCCGATGCAGCGGCAGGACTTCAAGGAGCTGTTTGAGATCATGGCCGGACTGCCGGTCACGATCCGCCTGCTGGATCCACCGCTGCACGAGTTCCTGCCGCATGAGCCCGAAGAACAAGACGCGGTCGCAAGTGCGCTCGGTGTCTCGGCTGATCGTCTGCGCCAGCGCGTCAGTGAGCTTTCAGAGTTCAACCCAATGCTCGGCTTCCGGGGCTGCCGCCTTGCGATCCGCTATCCAGAAATCACGGAAATGCAGGCGCGCGCCATCTTTGAGGCAGCCAGCGCGGCGGCGCAGTCGACCGGGCAACCAGCGATGCCGGAAGTGATGATCCCGCTCGTCGCCTATCGTGCTGAATTCGATATCCTGAGCAGTGTCATTCGCGAGGCTGCGGATGCGGTCATGGCGGAAACCGGTGCTCGGATTGCTTACCAAATCGGCACGATGGTCGAGTTGCCCCGCGCGTGCCTCAGTGCCGATGAGATTGCCGCTGGTGACAAGGGCGCTGAGTTTTTCTCATTCGGTACCAATGACCTCACCCAAACGTGCCTTGGTTTGTCGCGAGATGACGCCGGGCCGATCATCACCAACTACACCGAGCGTGACGTTTTTGAGGTCGATCCATTCGTGTCGATTGACCAGCTCGGTGTCGGCGGCCTCATGAAAATTGGCGTTGACAAAGGCCGATCTGCGCGCGCCGACATTAAACTGGGCATCTGTGGCGAGCACGGCGGCGACCCAGCGTCCGTCCGTTTCTGCCATGACATTGGGCTTGCCTATGTGTCGTGCTCGCCGTTCCGCGTTCCAGTCGCGCGCCTGGCCGCGGCACAAGCCGCGATTCGCGCCAGAACAAACGACATATAGGGGGCGGGCAGGATGTCGGGGCGCCATTTGATACCAACGGGTGAGGTTTTGCGTGCGCGCGCAAGCTGGCAATATCGCGGCCAAGCGCGGCCGCCATTCGCAGATACGCCTGCGCCCGGCCAAGTCTCCGTATGGGATTTTCCTCGGCCGCCATCGATCGCGCCGGACCCGCGAGAATTGCGCGTCAGCGTGGGTGAGACGAGCGTGGCGGTCACCAAACGCGGGCTGCGCGTGAGCGAGACGGCAAGTGCTCCGACCTTTTATTTTCCGCCTGAAGACGTCGATGCGTCCAGGCTCGGTGTGGGCGGGCCACGCTCACATTGCGAATGGAAAGGTATTTCGGAAGCGGTCAGCGTTGCTGGACAGGCAAATGGCGGCTGGCGCCTGTTGGATGCCTATCCAGAATTTGCGCAGTTGGTGGGCTGGTTTGCGTTCTATCCGCAGACGGTCACTTGCGCGCTTGACGGGATCGTCGTTGCCCCGCAACCGGGCAGCTTCTATGGCGGATGGGTGAGCGAGGACCTGGCCGGGCCGATCAAAGGTGGGCCAGGCAGTGCGCATTGGTAGTGGTCTGCGCCTCGCGCCCCAATGCCGACAGGCATCTGCTGGCCAAATCGGCTGCATCGTTCTTGAAATGCGTTGGTGCTGTTTGTCCAATTTTTGTGCAATGGCGAGATAAGCTCAAAGTCGCGTTCGGTGCCCGTCGCCGGAATAAAAAAAGCCGCTGACAACGCAAGCGGCTTTTTGAATATTTTGTTGTCGCCGGCGCGATTTATGACAAATCGATGACTGTTGGCGCGGTCCGCATCTGGTAAGCGCGCCTTCAATCCGGACCTGTCAAAGCTCGGCAACAAAAACGCGTTTTGTTTACGCGGTCTGGATGTTTGCGACAGCCGGCTTGCCAGAGCGGCGGTCGAGTTCGGTGTCGAACATGACCTTCTGGCCTTCGTGCAGCGGGCCAAGGCCGCAACGCTCAAGGGCCGTGGCGTGCACGAACACGTCTTTGCCGCCGTTGTCCGGCTGGATAAAGCCGTAACCCTTGGTTTCGTTGTAGAATTTTACAGTTCCGGATTCCATGAGATCGTGGTCTTTCGTCGTCAGTTGGGGTCTCGACCCACACGTTCCGCACGCCCACCAGACGATGCGTTACGCGCAGTTCAGGCTCAGTCGATTTTTGGTGGGGTCTTGGAACCAGCGCTTGGGAACCCGTTTCGGAAAACCGTCAGCTCTAGTGGCCATGTCGTCCGGCCAAAAAACGATATGCCACACGTATAGGTCTCGCGATCGTAATTCAAGGCGAGAGAGAAGCGCCGCGGGATAAATTCACTGCGCGGCCAGACAAGATTGACCTAAGTCAAAATATCTTCGGCAACGATTATCGCTTGAGGTCAACTTGGAAGGTCTTCTTCATCAAGCGTGGGACGCCGCGGTGGGTGATCGCGTGAGGGCAGCAACAGCAGCACCGCGAGGGAAGGTGGGAAAATGATCCCCCACGCGGTCCAGGCCGACCAATCGCGGTTCTTGTTGGAGGCCGTCATGCCGCCAAGGATGCCGCCGAGCACCATCACAATGCTCCAGGCAACAATGCCTTCCATCATGGCTGTCTTCCTTTCATGTCGGCAACACCCACTCAGTATGTGGGGTCTTGGGCAGTTATCGTCAAAACCCATGAACGGAGCGTGAGCCAAGCGACATACACTCAGCGTGCGGCGGTCTCCACCTGGATATCAAGCCCAATATCCAAATTTGGCGCGGAGTGGGTCAAAGCGCCGGCCGAAATGAGATCGACACCGGCTTCGGCAATGGCGGCAACGGTTTGCAGCGTCACGTTGCCCGATGCTTCAGTGATGGCGCGGCCATCAACAATCGCGACGGCCTCGCGTAAAGTCGGCGGCGTCATGTTATCAAGCAGGATGGCATCGACCGTATAGGAAGGGTACTCGATCACCTCGCGTAGCTGCGCAAGCGTGTCGACTTCGATCTCGATTTTCACCATGTGTCCGACGTGGGCGCGGGCAGCCGCAATGGCTGGACGTATGCCGCCAGCCACTGCGATGTGATTGTCCTTGATGAGGACAGCGTCGAACAGGCCGACCCGGTGGTTTTGACCACCGCCGCAGCGGACTGCATACTTTTCGAGGCCACGCAGGCCCGGCGTTGTCTTGCGGGTGTCGATGATCGTCGCGTTGGTGTGGGCAATCGCATCGGCGAAGGCACGGGTGAGAGTCGCAATGCCTGACAAGCGGCCAAGATAGTTCAACGCAACGCGCTCGCCGCTCAGGATCGCGCGTGCGGGACCCGCCACAACGGCGATCAGGTCGCCGGCATTGACGCGCGCGCCATCGCCCTCAGCGGCTTGAAACGCGACGGACGAGTCGAGGGCGGCAAACGCCTCCCGGGCCAACTCAAGGCCGCAGATTACACCGGCCTGGCGAGCGCGGAAGATGGCTTTTGCCGTGCGGTCGGCTGGGATCGTCGCTTGCGTGGTGATGTCACCGGCGAGGCCCAAATCCTCGTTCAACGCAACCTCTACGGCCGCGCGCACGACCTGGCGCGGTAACGGAGCAATCGTGCTGGGATCAAAAATCATTCGGATAACTCTGCGCGGTTTGCCGTCGTGTGTGTGAGGACTGCGGCGTTGGCTCGATCAAAAGGGTGTTCGGGTTCGACCGGGAAATGCGCGGGCCAGATTGCGTCACGTTCCAACGGGATCGGCTGGGCCAAAGCCGGGTCTGATTGAGGAAAGTCGTCGCGGGCATGGGCGCCACGGCTCTCGCGCCGACGAAGCGCGGCGACCGTAATCGCGCGGGCAGCGGCTAGCAGGTTCAATGTGGCACGGGTTTCTGGCGCATCGCGCTTCAGGTTTTCAGCCCAGGTGTCGATGGACTTCAGCGCATCTTCAAGGCCGGCGCCATCGCGCAGGACGCCGACGTTCGCGCTCATTAATGCGCGCAACGGGCTCCAAATCGTTGGGCTTGGTTGCGCCGAAAGCGCCTGCGGTGTTTTGGGTGCGGCCAAGCGCGCCGGCTGCAGGGGGGATGCGGCCGCAGCAAGCTTTCCACGCAACTCATCAGCGGCCCGGCGTGCGAACACCACGGCTTCCAACAGTGAATTCGAAGCCAGCCGATTTGCACCGTGAAGGCCGGTCGCGGCAACTTCGCCAATCGCCCAAAGGCCGCCAACCGTGGTGCGGGCGGTGGCGTCCGTTGCAACGCCGCCCATGTGATAATGCTCGGCCGGTGCAACAGGGATCAAGTCTACGGCGGGGTCGATGCCGTGCTTGCGGCACATCTGATAGACCGTTGGGAATGCGTGATGAAATTCAGCGCCAATCGCGGTCCGGCAATCGAGATAAGCGCCACGGCCGGCCGCGATTTCGCGGAAGACGGCGCGGGCCACGATGTCGCGCGGCGCCAATTCGGCGTCGGGGTGCTGGCCGACCATGAACCGCTGACCGGCGCCGTTGACGAGTAGCGCGCCCTCGCCACGCAAAGCTTCACTGGCAAGCGGCGTGGGGTCGGCATCGACGGCAATCGCGGTCGGATGGAATTGGACGAATTCCGCGTCCCGGATCACCGCGCCGAGCTTGGCGGCAAGGGCAAGGCCGGTGCCGATCGATGTCGGCGGGTTGGTTGTTGCCCGATACACGCTTCCGATGCCACCTGTGGCCAGGATAATCTGCGCCGCGCCAGTGAGAACCAGCGATGCCGCGGTGGCGGCGATGTCTTGGTTGCCCGCGGTGCGTGTTGGGGCTGGCTGCGTGCGGGCCATGTGCAAAGTGAAACGCGCATCGCGGGTCTGTTTTACGTCAATGACGCAGAGCCCTTCGAGCACGCGGATCGACGGCGTTGCGCGGACCTCGGCAATCAGCGCTTCCATGATGGCTTTGCCGGCGCGGTCGCCGGTTACGCGCACGACCCGTGGTTTTGAGTGCGCCGCCTCGCGGGATTGGACAAACTTGCCCTCCAGATCACGATCGAAGGGTACGCCGAGCCGCAACAAGTCTTCGACGCAAGCGGCGGCATCGCGGGCGACACCCATTGCGATGTCCGGGTCGACGAGGCCCGCGCCGGCTGCGATCGTGTCTGCGGCGTGATCCTCAACCGTGTCGCCAACGCCGACTGCGGCCGCGATACCGCCTTGGGCCCATGCACTGGATGCGCCCTCTCCCAGTTGCGTTGGCGATATCACGGTGACCGGGTGCGGCTGCAATTTCAGGGCGCAGTAGAGCCCGGCAAGACCAGCGCCGATGATGACGAGCGGCGAGGTTTCGTTTGCGCAGTCCGGCAGGTCGGTCTTGGCTTGGCCGGTCGTCGTCATGAGAGGCTTTCGGTTGTGCCGCTTGCCGCGCGTGATTGCGGCGGCTAGCGCGCGTCAGGGGAACCGGCGCGCTGGGTGCGGCTTGCGTCTGGCCGATGCGGGCCGTTCATCTGACCGCCCACATCGCGCATTGGTGCTGTGTCAACTCAGGACGTGAGATTGACCATCCGCTCCACTGCTGCCCGGGCGCGGGCTGCGACGTCCGGGTCCACATGGACTTCGTGTTTCATGTCGCGCAGTGCATCGCGCACGTTTTCCAGCGTAATCCGCTTCATGTGCGGACACAGGTTGCACGGCCGGATGAATTCGACATTCGGCACGTCCGTTGCCACGTTCGATGCCATCGAACATTCGGTCACGAGCACAACCTTGGGCGGTCGATGATCCTTGACGTAATTGATCATGGCCGACGTTGAGCCGGTGAAATCGGCTTCCTCGATTACGTCTGGCGGGCACTCAGGGTGGGCAATGATCTTGATGCTGGGATCAGAGGCCCGCAACTCGCGCAGTTCCTCGCCGCTAAAACGTTCGTGGACTTCGCAGCGGCCTTTCCAAGCGATGATCTCCACGTCCGTCTGGGTCTGCACATATTTTGCCAGATACTCGTCCGGGATCAGAAGCACCCGATCAACGCCAAGGCTTTCCACGACTTGCACCGCGTTTGCTGATGTACAGCAAATGTCTGACTCAGCTTTCACGTCTGCGGACGTGTTCACGTAGGTCACGACCGGGACACCCGGATAGGCTTCGCGCAGGGCCCGCACGTCAGCGCCGGTGATCGAGGCGGCAAGCGAGCAACCAGCGCGCAGATCTGGGATCAGCACGGTCTTGTCTGGGTTCAGCAGCTTTGATGTCTCCGCCATGAAGTGCACGCCGGCTTGGACTATCACGTCCGCCTCGGCCGTGACGGCCTCCTTGGCAAGCTGCAAGCTGTCGCCGCGGATGTCGCCAACCAGGTGGAAGATATCCGGCGTCATGTAGTTGTGCGCCAGAATGACCGCGTTCCGCGCTTTTTTGAGCGCGTTGATCTCGTGGACGAGCTTGGCGATGTACGGCCACTCCAGCGGCGTGACGGTGTCTTTCACGCGGTCGTAGAGCGGCGCCATTTCTTCGGCGACCGCGTCCGTGAACGCAGGGATCTCAACCGTCGTACGATCGACTGATCGCGCGTCCACTTCGGTCTGGTGGCGGAACGTGGCGGCTGCCACATCGCTGTCCATAACCCGGTCGGCGACATCCGATACGATATCGAGCCCCTCGTGTGTTTTCAGGTCCATCGACATCTCCTTCCCGCTACGTCGTTTAATTTGCTCAAGTTGAGCATTTCAGGCATATAGCTCCGCTTTGATCGCTTGTGCTATATGCTCAATTTGAGTATTCTGTGCGTAATATAGACCCCGCCGGTTTGGTTTTCCAGTCTGGATAGGTCGTCATTGCCGCATTGCTGCTCTGCATCCGCTTTCGAAGGTCCGCGGCGTCTTGGGCTAACGGCTTCAAAAAGAACGCGTTTCGCACCCCGAATGCGCGAATGGCCGCGGCTGGCGAATTTCTGACATGCCATCGCAGCTAATCGGGTCGCTTTCCGTAGGGCTTGGCTGTTCTAACGATTAGGCGGCCACGGGCGGTTCAATCGCGAATTGGCGGAAGAAGCCGACGATGCGTGGAAAGCAGCCATTTCCATTCCCGACGCCAAGACGATTGGTAAAGCCACGTCGCCGGCGCGCCGAGAGGGGCGAATGGGCGCCATCGGCCAGTGCCCATTCGCTTTGGTGTCTGTGGCGAGACGCGCAAAAAGCGCTGTCTACATACGGCCTGCTTTGACGCGCACGCCCGGCGCTGGGCGTTCCATCAAAACTTCTCTGCGGAAGCGAAACAGTTTTGCCGGTCTGCCACCTGTTTTGGCGCGCACATCGCCGGTGGGTTCGACCAGGCCCGCGCTCTCCACCAGGCGGCGGAAGTTCTGCTTATGCAGATGCGGCCCGAGGATCGCTTCCACGGTTTTTTGCAACTCAAACAGCGTGAACTCGTCTGGCATCAGTTCAAATACGACGGGGCGATACTTGATCTTGCCACGCAGGCGTCCGATCGCCGTCGCCAGGATCCGCCGATGATCATATTGCATCGGCGTGCCCAACTGCGGTCGCTGCGGCCAGAGCAAAGCAGCTTCCCGACCGTCGCGGCGGGCCTCTTCGACGAGGCCAGCTTCGTAAAGGAGTTCATAGCGGTCGAGGACGCGTTCTTCGTCCCAAGTGCCGCCAATGCCAAACGCCATGCGAATGCGTTCTGCGCGCGCCAATGGACGGGAACGCGACCCTGGCACTTCACTGCGCGATGCCCATTCGAGCAAACGCGGTTCGATAACACGCTCAAAAACCTCAGGGCGCCCGCGACGCCAGTCTTCCCAAGGGAAATAGTCATACCAGGAACGCCAGTGCGACGTGTCTGCGGCATCATCGGCGCCGCAGTGCGCTTTTCCGTTAAGGCTGCATTGCGCAGGGCGTGTCAGAGCCAGATAGCCGATCGACACGACGTGCGGTGCATCGTCATCGGCCGCGACGTGGCGGCCGCGATCGCCGAACGTGTAAAGCTGCTCGACATAGCCAAGCGTGAGGTCGGCCTGGTCGGCCACCCAGTCACGCAGGCCCATTTCCAAAGTCCGGTGTTCACGCGGCGAGAAAGGCCCGGACGGCAATGCGTCCACCATTTCGCCGTCGTGGGAGGCTTTGACCGTGAGCACGACCGGTTCATCACTGCGGACCGATACAATTGCTGCGCTCAGGCCGATGGCGACGGGTGCGGTTTCTTCACGAACCGCACGATTTATTTGGGCCACAAGGGCCGCTTCCGCCTCATCCCGGCGTAGAGGTCTACTCATGTTTTCACCATTTGGACCACTCACTTCGGCACAACTGAAGTGCGACTATGGCGAAAATCGGTACTATTTTTTATCTGAAATTGATTACGACGCCGGATAAGTGGGACGCAGGCTCACAAATTGTAACGTACTGTTTCAGATCGCTTTTCAGAAATTGAAAATCACGCACGATCAATCAGCGCCCGGTTTGACCGACTGCTTGCCGCTGCAATCCAAAAGTCCGTGAAATTTTTCAAGGTAGGCCGATTGGGCCATCACGGCAGGCAAAGGTGTCAGACCGCGTAAACGCGAGCCAAGCGGCAGGGGCAACTCCGGCGGTGCGCCGAAGAAATGCGTCGCCTCGCGCGGTTCGAAACCCGCAAGGGTCGTGGCTTCGAAATAAGCGCTAACACGATCCGCACGTTTGATCATGGCAGAAACATGTCGAGGCAGGTCAGGCGGTAGGCCAAAACGGATGTGGATCGCGCGCAAGAGACGGTTCTCAATATCCTTGTAGTCATCGCCGATCGCCGTCTTGAAGGGCGAGATCAGATCGCCGACGACGTATTCGGGCGCATCGTGCAGCAGGGCGGCGAGCTGCCATTGGGGTGAGCAGTCGGGTGCGAGAGCGCAGACGATCTCCGTCACGAGGAGGCTGTGCTCTGCTACGGAAAACGCATGTTCACCAACCGTTTGGCCGTTCCAGCGCGCGACCCGCGCGAGCCCGTGGGCAATATCTGCGATCTCAACATCAAGCGGCGAGGGGTCGAGCAGATCGAGCCGGCGGCCCGACAGCATGCGCTGCCAGGCGCGCGGCGGCGCGGATGAGTGTTCACGCGTCATGACGAAACGCCTCTTGAAGTTGCGCGCAGGCACGGTGGCGGTGGCAACTCACCAGGTGATCGTTCACGACGCCGCTCGATTGCAGGGCTGCATAAACCGTGGTTGGCCCGACAAACCGGAATCCATAGCCTTTCAGGGTCTTTGACAGCGATTTGGACAGGTCGGTTTGACCGGGAACATCGCTATGCGTTTGGAAGTGATTGACGATCGGTTTGCCGTCCACTGCGCCCCAGATCACATCGGCCAAAGTGGTTGTCTCGCGAAGCGCGCAATAGGCGCGGGCGTTGGCGATGGTTGCCTCGATCTTGGCGCGGTTGCGGACAATCCCGGCGTCGCCCATCAAGCGCGCGACGTCATCGGTGCCGAAGCCGGCCACGACGTCGGGATCAAAATCGGCGAATGCGGCGCGAAAGGCGGCGCGCTTTTTGAGGATGGTCAACCACGATAGGCCAGCTTGGAAGCCTTCGAGGATCAGTTTTTCAAACAGGCGGCGTTCATGTGCATGCGGTACGCCCCATTCTTCATCGTGATAGCGCGCGTACGCGGGGTCTTCGATGCCGGGCCATTGGCAGCGGGGGGTGTCAGGGTCGATGGTCGGTGTCTGCGATGGCGGCGACCCGGCGCGAGATGATCGAGAGGTCATGGTGCGTCGGCTGGCGAATAATCAGCGATGGAAAACGGCAGCCAGTCGGCAAGAACAAGCCGAATTTCCTGGGCCTCGGCGGTGATTGGCTGATTGGTCTTAAGCGCTTGGGCGGCCCGGTCCAGACGCACCATCGCCAGCGCACGCGTGCCTGCGACCGATCCCACCGTGCCAATCGTGGCTTCGCCGGCTTTGATTTCGCTTCCCGGCAAGAGCTGTTCAGCGCTTTGGATCCCGACGATGCGCTTGCGTGCTGTCCCCCGGTGCTGCATGCGACTGACGACTTCCTGGCCGATGAAGCAGCCTTTTTTAAAGTCGACCGAGCCGATCACGTCCCACAGGGCTTCGTGCGGGAAGGTGTTGCCCAAGGGGTAATCGAGGCCGTCTTCTGGAATGGCAAGCGCAATGCGATGCGCGTGATAATCGTCTTCTGCAGCTGCAATGACCGTGCACGCCCCGTCATGTTCGCAAAAAACCGACTTCGCATTGGACACCGTTTCGCGCGGGCCAATGAAACGCATCCCCATGCCAGCATGGCGGGGATCGGGGCATAGCGATATGAACTCTGGCGCGCCATCGGGCGCCGCCTCGCCCCACAACACCCCAGTTGCGTAGTGGTCTGACACGTCGTCGATCTCGACGGCACGGCGCAATTTGTAAAAGCGGAGCCGCTTGGTCAGATCTGCGGCATGCTCGGCGCGACAGTCGATCAGGTATGCGGGATGGCCATCAACGTCCCGGCCAAAAACGAAGAAGGCAAACAAGATCTTGCCTTGCGGTGTGAGCAGGCCGGTGTGCCGCAGACCCGCAGGTGCGCTGATGCCGGAGATGTCGCCGGCCAGCAGATCTTGCAGAAAGACTTCTGCGTCAGGGCCCGTGACCTGCACCGTTGCGCGGTCCGACAATGGCGTGACGTAACAACTGGGCAAGGCGTCTTATCCTGATGGCTATGATTTCGTTGCGTTCTACGGCGCCGCATCGCGGCGTTTTCGATGCCGCGCGGCGCTCGTCAAGCGACAAGCACCACATTAGGGTCGCGCCCCAATCCGACGCCAGATCCGACACCGAAATGGATGCACCACATGTCGCAACGCTTTGACCGAATTTTCAAGGGTGGGACGATCGTCAACCAAGACGGGCGCCACACCGCAGATGTTGGCGTGGTTGACGGGCGGATTGCGGCGCTCGGTTCGCTTGATGCGGGGGCGGCCGATAGCGTCGTCGACTGCGCTGGACTTCATGTCCTGCCGGGCGTGATCGATACGCAAGTGCATTTTCGCGAACCTGGACTTGAGGAGAAGGAGGATCTTGAGACCGGATCGCGGGCGGCCGTCCTTGGCGGGGTCACGGCCGTGTTTGAAATGCCCAATACCAAGCCCCTGACCACAACTGCGCAGGCCCTTGCCGACAAGGTTCACCGCGCGCGCGGGCGCATGCTTTGCGATTTCGCGTTTTTCGTTGGCGGCACCCGCGAGAACATTGCTGACATCCAAAAGCTTGAAAGGCTCGAAGCGTCAGCGGGCATCAAGGTCTTCATGGGATCATCGACGGGCGATCTGCTGGTTGAGGACGCCCCGTCACTGGAAAAGATCATCCAGGCGCTGTCGCGGCGCGCGGCGTTCCATGCCGAAGACGAGGACCGGCTGATCGCGCGGGAAAACGAGTGTATTGCCGGCGATCCACGATCGCACCCGGTCTGGCGCGATCCGCAAGCCGCGTTGATGGCCACACAGCGCCTTGTCCGTCTCGCAGAGATGTATGGCCGGCGGGTGCATGTCCTGCACATCTCAACTGGCGATGAGATGGCTTATCTGGCGGACCATAAGTCCTGGGCGAGTGTCGAGGTGACGCCGCATCATCTCACGCTGACTGCGCCGGAATGCTATGAGCGGCTCGGGACGCTTGCGCAAATGAACCCGCCAGTGCGTGACGCGGCACATCAAGCCAGGATTTGGCAAGGCGTGGCCGATGGAACCGTCGATGTCCTTGGTTCCGATCACGCCCCGCATACGATGGACGACAAGCAACAGCCTTATCCGAAGTCGCATTCAGGGATGACTGGCGTGCAAACGCTTGTGCCCACCATGCTCGATCATGTGCACCAAGCTCGACTCAGTCTGGAACGGTTCGTTGATCTGACAAGCCATGGGCCCGCGCGGCTGTTTGGGATCATCGGCAAAGGGCGGATCGCGGTTGGAAACGACTGCGATTTGACGGTGGTCGACCTCAAACGTCGCGAAACGATTGAAAATAGCTGGATTGCGAGCCGCTGTGGTTGGACACCCTACGATGGCGTGAGTGTCACCGGCTGGCCGGTCGGGACCGTGGTGCGCGGGCGCAAGATTGTCTGGGACGGTGCGATCCTGGATCAGCCCGCGCATGGCGCGCCGGTCCGGTTTTACGAGGCCGGTCTGAACAGGTCTGAGTGGGCGTGAGTTCGCGTGCTTTCGGCGAAGCTGCTCCCGTCACTTGGTTCCGTCACTTGGTTGGGTCACTTTGTTGAGTTCACTTGGTTGAGTTCACTTGGCTGAGTTCACCGGGGGGGCGGCGGTCAGGGCTGGGCCCTTGCGGAAGCTGTGCCACGTGCCATCGGCCGCAATCGTCGCGATCCAGCCGCTGTAGCGCCCAGATTCCAGCATGGCCGACGCCGCTTTGGCTGGCATCAAGCGATACAGATCAAGCGTTTGGCGCGGGCTCAAGGTTTTGAGATCGCGGGTGGCCAGATACGGAAAAACGAACAGATCGGGGTTTTCCACATCCTTGCTGAGCGGAACGGTGGCGTGCGGCATGGAAATGACGTTGAGCAGGGCAACGAGCACATCGTAGCCGCTGCCGTCCGCCGACAAAGCCTTGAGCGCGGCGATCGGTTGGCCGGCGTCGTCGGCGCCAAAATCGGGCGGCAGTTCATTCCACTGGATGGCGTCTTTGAGGTCTTCAAGCCGGCCCCGCAACGCGGACGCAATGATCAGCTCTCGCATCTCCGCGGCTTGCTGTGTCAGGGGTTTTGCCGGATCGCGGTTTGCGGCTGCACGCTTCGGCGCCTCAGCTTCGCTGGGTTTGTCTTTGGCAAGGGCCGTGTACGCGTGCACAACGCACGCGGCCGCGCTAAACACGGCGAACGCTGTAACCCAAAAGCGTCTGCCGCCCGCCGGCTGGTTCGCCAGCTTATTGTGCTTGTACGTCATCGCCAGGAGGTTCCGTGCTGGGCTGGCTCCCCAACCCGTTGATCGTGCCTGTGGGCTTCGTCATCGGCATTCTGATCGCAGCGCCGGTCGGGCCGGTCAACGTGCTATGTATCCAGCGGTCGCTTGAACGCGGGACATTCGCTGGGCTGGTTGCGGGTGTCGGGGCGGTTCTGGCCGATGGTCTCATTGCCTTGATCGCCGCGCTCGGCGTTGGCGTTGTGGCCGGTGTCGTCGAGCACCACCGATTTACCATCCAGGCGGTTGGCGGGCTGGCCCTGCTGGCGTTTGGGGTCCGCCTGATCTACGCGGTGCCTGAGTTGGCCCTCGATCAGATCATTGCGCAAAGCCCACGCCGGTTCGGGAGCCTGTTTCGCGAACTGATCTGGGACTTGCCGACCGCGTTCTTCCTGACCATCACAAACCCCGGGGCCGTCTTGGGCCTGTTTGCGATCTTTTCAGGGGTCGGCACGTTCGTGGCTTTGCGGGGGCCGGTGGAAGCGCTGATCATGGTTGCTGCCATCATGGCCGGATCGATGGCCTGGTGGATCACGCTCTCGTTGATGATCGGCGCAGTACGCAATCGGATCGATGCGCAGTTGTTGGGACGCATCAATATGGCTGCGGGCGCCCTCTTGGTTGCGTTCAGCGTGGTTTTGTTTGGCGAATTGATTTGGGGGCAACTCGCAAGCCGTTGAGACAGCCAGCCCGCGTCTATTGCAACGTGCCGCGCAGCGTGAATTCACCCGTTCGGACGCGTTCAGCAAGCGCCTGGGTCAGATCAGCGACGGCCTCTTCTCCATAGCTTTCGACAAGATCACTCAATGCCGTAAACAGCGCGGCATAGGCCATCATTTGTGGTGGAATGCCCGCGTCGGTCCCGTCTTCCCATGCCGCCAGCACGATGCCCAAAGCTGCCAGGGACGGGTCATTCAGCTGCATGAGGTCGTAGATTTCGTCCATCGTGCCCGCTCGTTTTGTTTGTTGTAGTGCGGGGCGTGGACTTGGCGGCCGACGGCTCGGCCGGGTCAAACCGGTTCGCGGCGGCAAGGTCGTTCCCGTTGGCGAACGCTTTAGCATGGCTGTCTGACGGGAATCCCGCGCAGAGCGTGTTCACAGTAAATCGCGGGCCATCGCGACCACACCGGCCGGCCTGGCGACGCCGTTACGGGTTGGCGCCACTGCCGCTGTCGGCAGACGCGGTGCCGCCTGCGCCGGCGCCATCGTCGAGCAGGCGATCGGCCAACCCAGATGATTCGCTCAAGGCCCGGTCAAGTGCTGTGCGCGCGGCCACGGTGCAATCCCGGTATGTGCGGCTGTAGTTTGTATATCCGCGGTTGAAGCGCCGGGTGAGGACCACGCGCCGGATCGCGCTTGTGCCTTCGGCGTTGATCAACGTCTGCATGCGGTCGCGCCAAAGCTGGCCGTCCTTATGCCCGCACAACGCGCGCAGATAGTGGACCGATCCGATCAGTTCCGACAGGCGGAAAAGCTCCCGGTCATAGGGCCGGCTGTTTTGCGCTTGCGTGCCTGTATTGCCTGCAATCACGAAGCCCGCAGCAAGAACGGCGATGAGACGCATTTATTTTCGGTCCGGTAATGGCGGTTCGCGCAGAGACATGAAGCGCTTGACCAGAAGCCGCGGCCACACACGGCGCGTGCTAAGTCATCTTGCGCCTGTGTTTTACTGCGGTGTCGCGTTGGTTGCTAGTGTTCCGTTTCAGACATTTGCCACCGGTCAACTGAGGGCTCAGAGCAAACGTCGGAATCATAAGAAGCACGAGCAAGTCTATGTTTCTCGTGTTGCTTTTGTCATTTGCGTTGGCGCGCCGA
>CAZOGY010000003.1:0-53863 GCA_964579305.1 uncultured Hyphomicrobiaceae bacterium | reverse complement strand
CCGCAACCGTTCCGCAAACGTCAATGACGCAACGCGATCGTGCTGTGGATTGGGGCGCGGGGATGAAACGCGTGGAATGCGAACGCGAACGTCACATCGTAGGCAATGGGTTCGCTGGTGCCGTCGGGCCGCGTTTTGCTGGCAGATACCGTGCCGACGTCTCGTCCGTTGACGATCTCGCGGGTGTCGAGCGCTGATCTCTGACCGGGTTTCCAGGATAGCGTTATGCCCTCAATCGTGGCCGATTTCGCCTCGCGCAATGCACGCAGCGCAATCGCGATGGGTCCATTGACGGTTCGCACGGCGACAACACGGGCCATAGGCGCAATGCCTTCGGGCAATTTGCCAGAAAAAAGAAACGGCCGTGCCGCGCTGTCATAGCGAAAGTAAGGGTTTTTTCCGTAGGCGCGGAACGTCGGATCATTCGGGACGAGGACGCGGCCGGATGGATTTCGGCTCTTGAAATCGGCAAAACTTTCCAAACGCGCGGGCAAAACCTTGAGCTGTTGCCCAACGTAATCGCCAATAATCGCTTCGCCGGTGAATTGCTGCCACCAGCTTTCGGTTGTGCGGTCATACATCACCAAATCGGAAAATCGCAATTTGCCGGTTGTGCCGAATGACAATTTTTGGCCCGAAACGGTACGGCTGAATACAATCGCCGTATTGCAAAGCGGGCAGTACGTGACGGCAACTGGTCGACCGCCCACCGTATCGTTGACGATTTCATGCCAGATCATGATCCGGAGGGGGTACGCCCGTGCATCGCCAGCGACCTCCAATCCGATGACCGGCTCGGTTGGAACCAGATCGCGCGCGTCGCCGACGGCCACAAACTTCGGGTCATCAATGGACGGAATCCCATCTTTTGGCGGCCCGCCGGAAAGAATTTCGGAAAAATCAATGGCGGACTTTGAAAAGTCGGTGCGCGTCCAACCCTCGTTGATCCATCGTTTCGGTGTTGCCAAAGCCGGCCACACCGTTGTCGTCACGATGATCAGCCCGGCAAGAAACGCAGCCAGAAAACCAAAAGCCTTCATGTTACCGCTCTCTGATCTATCGTCGGTGTTTCATCGTCATCTTGCACAAACGGTGGAAAGTTGCACAAATCTTGGAAAGGCTTCTGGCCAGCGGCAAATCAAGCCGCCACACAAGACCGTGAGAGCGTTGCCAGCTTTCAATCCTCAGTGCTCGGTTTCATGTCACGAGCCGCAATGCGATCCGATGTGCGCCGCTTGGATGCCGGTTGGTCAATATAACGGGCATAGGCATCGTGGATGAGCGCCCGCGCACGGTCGGTCGTTGGAATATCGTCAAGTGCGGCTATCGGAAAAAACGCAGCGTCAGATACGTCGCTTGCGCCGACCGGTTCGCCCGTTCGCCAAAGGCCGGCATGGACGGCGATCACATAGTGCGCCTGCAATTGTCCGTTGGCATCGCGCACGATCACGTCGTGTACTGCGACTTGGCCCAGGAGGTCTGCGACAATGCCGGTCTCTTCGCCCAATTCGCGCAACGCGGCTTCGGCGACGGTTTCGCCGGCCTCCACCTTGCCGCCGGGCAGGCTCCAAACGCCGGCCAGTGGCGGTTTGGCGCGTTGTGCCAGCAGCACCATATCATCGCGGAACACGGCAATGCTTGCTGCGGCGCGTGGCCAGTTCGTAACGTTGGGTGCCATTGGTGGCTCACGTTGGGATTGCGGGTGAGGCGCCGTGACGGATGACGGCTTGGACGGGGCAACGAGGCTCATCGCGAGGTTTGGACATGTGTTCGCGCTTTCAACTTACCGCTGCGCCGGAAGCCGTTCGAGACCTGTTCCGTCTTGAAAAAATTGAGCCGTTTCCGCCGCGATACAATATCGCGCCGACCCAACCGGTTCATATCGTGCGGCGCAGCGAGGCGGGGCCGCGCGAGCTGGTTCTGGTACGCTGGGGCTTGATCCCAGGTTGGGTCAAGTCACCTGGTGAATTCGCGACATTGATCAACGCGCGCGCAGAAACGGCGGCGGAAAAGCCCTCGTTCCGGGCAGCCATGCGTCATAAGCGGTGCCTCTTCCCGGTCACGGGGTTTTACGAATGGAGCGGGCCGAAGGGTGCGCGGCAGCCGAATTTGATCCGTCCGCGCGATGGCGGCGTGATGGCGCTTGCGGGATTGTGGGAGCACTGGATGGACGCTGAGGGCAGCGAGATCGAAACCGCGGCCATTCTGACTGTGGCGGCCAATGCGATGGTTGGCGCCGTCCACGATCGCATGCCCGCGATTCTGCCGCCTGAAAGGTTCGCCGATTGGCTGGAGGATCGCCATTTGGAGGGACGCCAAGCGCGCGCGCTTCTGGCCCCGGCCTGTGAGGATCTTTTGGATATCGTTCCGGTTAATCCCGCGCTCAATAACGCGCGCAATCAAGGGGCTGACGTCGCCGAGCCGGTCCAACGCAATCTAATTTAACGGAGTGCGTGCAGCGCCAGAACCCGCGTCATCGCGCCGTCAGCACCGGTTGCGTGCGCGTCTTGTACGCGCCACGTTCCAAAAGTGCTCGCAGTATCGCCGCGTTCAGGATATCTATGTAAAGTCAAGGGCAAGGCGTGGTCGGTCATGGTATGGCAACCGGCAAACAGGCTTGTGTGTCACAGTGTTGGGCCAATCTGTCCGACATTGTTGCGCGGCCGCGCGAATGCAGCGTCTGACAGGTTGGCGCAAGCGACAAGGCCGCGGCGGTGGGTGTTGTCTGGTCTTGAGTTGGAATGATCCTTGCTCGCGTCGCGACAGACGGGCAAGGCGAGGGCGGCGTAAGTAACGGCTTGGAGGGTTCAGGCGGCGGTGCAGTGGGATGGTGCGAAAGCTCACTTGGTCCCGGCGCCAGAACATCCTGAGGCTTGAGTGAATGGCAACTGCGTATCAGGGCAGCGACCTGTCGCTGCGAACACCAAAGGCCTGGAATGGTCCGCGTGAGGTGACCACGCTGCCGGAATTGCCCATGGAGGCGCCGGAGTGGCTGGCGCGCGCGCTCTCTGAGGCAGCCACGCAAGGCCCGGAGATCTGGGTCGACAACACTGTCTTGAAGTGCTGCAACCAAGCCTACGAAATCGCGGTTGCCCATCGCGCGCCTGAAGTGCGGCTTGAGCATCTCGTACATGCCATGACGCTTGTGCCGGCTGCCGTTGCGATCCTGCAGTCTGAGGGGATCAGCGACGCCACCTTGCGCCGCGAAAGCGGGGTCATCATCGCCCACGACCTGCCAAGCGTGAGCAGCAACGGCCCGATCACGCCGAAGACCTCAGACGAGATGGAGGAAGTCCTCCGCTTCGCCGCCGACGCTGCCTATCAGCACCGGTCCCCTGTCACCGTCGATGACATCCTGCAAACGTTGTTTGATATGAAACGCGACATCCCAACACGCAACTTGCTCTCCCGCCATCGTGACGACTGGACCATCAGGGAGGCCGTCGATACGCCGGCGCGCCGCTATTCCAAGACGTCCTGGTCCCAGACTACCGAGGCGCCGACCGTCACCGACACGTTCCAGAACTCGCGATTGAACGAGTTGGAGCGTGAGGTTGCCGAGCTTCGCACGTTGCTTGCGCAGACGGCAGGCGTCAGCGAGCCTGAGACAACGACCAGCAAGACGACGGCCACAAGCCATCAGACAAACGGGTCAAGCAGCTACACCGAGACCACCGAGGTCGTCAGTCAGATCCTGCAGGTGGAAGCCAGTCTGGATCGCAAATTCCGGGAACTCGCGCGGACCTGGAACGTGCTGGGCGACCGCCTGCAGACGGTTGAAGACATCCTTGTTGAAAGCGAACACAAGTCGACCACGCAGGTTGTGTCGCGCGCCGAGTGGGAACGTCTGGTCAATCGGCTTGAGCGGCTGACGAAGCTGGAACAATTCTCATCGAGCTTTGAAAGCATCGAGCTTCTGCCAGAACGCTTGGAGAAACTGGAAGTTTGCGTTGCGCGCATCGATCGTTTCGATGAATTGGTCGACAAGCTGGAGCAGCTTCAGGCCTTCGTGACGAAGCTTGAGTGGATGGAAAAAGTCCTGATCAAGCTTGAGCGGTTTGAATCGTTTGACGTTGTTGAACGCCGGCTCAAAGACGTCGAGACGACGTTCACGCGGGTGCTCAGCCGGATCGACACGTTCGAAAGCCGCGTCGATCGGGTCATGAGCGAGTTCGACCTGAAGCCGATCAACGAGTGCCTCACGCGGATCGAAGCCTATTGCTCCGGCGAGGGGCCGCGCCAGACCATTGACCTGGATCGCGTTCACGAGCGCTTTGATCGGATCGAGCGATCGGTCCAGACGCATTCATCGGGCGTGATTGACCTGACGCCGATCGATGAGCGGATGAAGGATGTCCGGTCGCAGATCGTCGACCAGAGCCTTGTTTTCCAGTCTATCGGGGATCGGATTGACACGTTTGAAAGCAACGTCGATGCAACCCGGACGCAGCTTACGCAGCTGACGACGCAATTGGCATCGGATCTGCGGTCGGTGAGCGCCAAATTGGAGGCGCAACAGCACTCGCATAATCGCATGTGCACCCTCATTGAGGAAAGGCTCAATGGGCTGACCGCTGGCGGTGGCATGGGCACGATCGACACAGGCTTGATCACAAGCTCGGTCGAAACCCAACTGACCTCGACGCTGAGCGAGATCAAGACGCTGATCTCGCAAGACCGGGACGAACAGCGCGATCAATTCCAATATCTCGTGAGCGGCTTTGACCGTATCGCTAACGAGTATCGGCAGGATCTGACGGAGGTCCACGAAGCGCTGATCAAGCTCAATTCGAACCAGCAGACGCTTGCTGAATCGATGGATACCTGGCGCAAGGATATGGTCGCCTACTTTGAGCGACTGACGACGCGGGTTGAATCGGTTGAAGAAAAGGTTGGTGAACCCGTTTCCGCCATCGAGGGATTGCGGCGGCGTTTTGATGAGTTTTTCACATCAACAACGCGGTATGAAACGCACAGCTATACCAACCAAGGCACTTATACTGCCCCCGAACAATACCGTGACAGCTTTGCCTACTGGCTGTTTGGCACCGAGAACTGGTGGTCGGATGGTTGGCGCACGGCGGAAGAGCGTGCTGAAATCCGGCGGCGGGAGCAGTTTGAACGCACTGGCGAGGTGGACGGTACGACCACCGCGGCTTTTACGCCGTTTCAAGATCCAACGCAGCGCCGCCTGCACGGCTGATGGGTGCGCCGGGGCGGCGCGGGGAGATGATGGCGGCAGGTCCGGCGCGGACGCGGCCGCCGTTATCGCAGAGTGAGCAGGCGCGCGTCGATCAGTTGATCGCTGCACTCGCAGGGCCCGGTAACCCGCGGGATGCCGAGCTTGGGCCTACCCGGCATGTTTCGGATAAATCAGCCAGCGGCACCGACGGCGATGATGGAGCGTCCGTGCTGTGGACGCGCCTGTCGGGACCACCCCGGCAGCGCCGTCGTGCTTTGCACACGCCCACTCCGCCCAGCGATCCGAAGCGCGTTGCGGCGTTCATAGCGGCACTCGCCGGGCCGGAAGAGCACGCGGATATGGGCAAAACCGATCGGGGCGAACACACGACGTAAAGCGCAAGCGGTTCATCACATTGGAGAGAGGTCGATCTCAGCGATCGCGTCTGCCCAACTCATGCTGCGAAAAGCGGCGGCCGCTTTGTCCTGGTGCGGATCGGCAATCCATAACCTGTGGATCACGCTGGCAAAGTTCGCCCACGAGTCGACTATAACAAGTCCGACAACCAATAACAGAAAGCTGACGAGTCCCAGTGTCACGAAGTCGGTCGATTTCGCCCCGGTCAGCAACAAGACCACAATAAAGGCGCAACCGAACCACACGGCCGTGATCGCAATCGGCCCAATCATCCCAAATAAGGTGCGAAACAGCCGCAAACTCTGGTTTGTTGGCGGCCCTGGATTGCGGCGTCGGGGCTTGCTCTTAATCGGAAAAGAAATGCGCGTCCCACGGGACAACGCGTCGACCTGTTCTTCGAGTTTTCTGACACGTGCTGCGAGTTCGGCATTTTCGCGATGGCTGGTCATGTCTCAAACTCTTGTCGTGCGACAACTGGGTGTCGTGTCTCATTTCAAAAAGTGCGGGCCTTTTAAAAAGCGCCACACAGGCTCCATGGCGTGTTGCCAGCTCATTCGACGACGTTCCCGTGCCCTCGCGTTTGTCGCGGGATCGGCAAGCCAAAGATCGTCCAACAAACGCGCATAAGGCACAATAATCAGAATGCCGACGAGACCGCATGCGAATGCAAAGATCTGGGCATCGGTTCCGACTGCGGCGGCAGCGTCCATGGCGATTAGCTGCTGCGAAAAAATGACGACAACTGCGACCATGACCGTGCCGGCCCAAATGGTGCGGACCCAACGCAAACTTTGATTGATGCTGTCGGGTGGAATTTCAATGGTGGCCGGTTGCCGGTTACTTTGGCGTCGAAAAGACTTTCGACGCGATCGGGCTGAACGACGTTTCGACTTGCCCTGATTATTTTTTTGCTTTCGTGCCATGCTTAAAACTCAGCGCGGATTTCAAAAAACCAATATCCGGCGCGGCCGTAGCTTTGGAGAGTCTGCCGCTGCGGCCATCAGCAACGGCAGCCTCAGCCGACCACCTGCGCCTTGGCATACTCTAAGGCTGGTGCGAACGCCGTTCAAGTTCCGGCAAAGGGTTTTTTTGTGACGGCATTGAGGCGGAAGACGCGCGGACCGCGCCCGCGTCAGAGCACCTTGCCAGGGTTCATGATGCCGTTTGGATCGATAAGGTTTTTGATGCCGCGCATAAGGTCTAATGCGACAGGATCTTTGGTGCGCGCGAGCACATCGACCTTGATGCGGCCAATACCGTGCTCTGCGGATATCGCGCCACCGCGTTTTAAGACCTCATCGTAGACTGCGGCGGTAACCTGGGGTCCAAGCGCGTGGAAATCTTCTGCTTTCATGTTCACCGGCTGGGCAACGTTATAATGCACATTGCCATCGCCGAAATGCCCGAGTGCAAGCGGGCGCGCGCCGGGGCAGATCTGTTCGACACGGGCATTCGCGGCGTCGACAAAATCGGCAATCAGGCGAATTGGAACGGAAATGTCGTGCTTGATGTTGGCGCCTTCCGGTTTTTGCGCTTCCGAAATACCTTCACGTAACTTCCAAAGGTCATTGGACTGCTGGATTGAACCGGCGACGACCCCGTCAAGGATTAAGCCGTTTTCAGCACCGGCCTCAAGCAGCGCCTGTAGGGTGTGTTCGGCTTGTCCATCGGGATTAGGGCCTGAGACTTCGATCAGGCAGTACCATGGATGCGGCTCGCTTAATGGATCGCGTGCCCCAACGATATGCCGGCAGACGAACTCCAAGACAATGCGCGGGATGAATTCGAACGCAGTCAGGTTGCTGCCTGCGGTTTGTTGTGCGCGCTCAAGCAATGACAGGGCTGCAGGCAATTCCGCAAGCGCGACAAACGCGGTGACTTTTTCTGCCGGTTTTGGGAACAAGCGAAGAACAGCACCAGTAATAATGCCCAATGTCCCCTCAGACCCAATGAATAGATTTTTCAGGTCATACCCGGTGTTGTTCTTCTTGAGCGTGTTGAGGTCTGACAGAATGCGCCCATCCGGAAGCACAGCTTCCAAACCCATGACCAATTGGCGCGTGTTGCCATAAGCCAGGACGCCAACGCCGCCAGCATTGGTCGCGATGTTACCGCCAATGCGGCACGAGCCCTCCGATGGCAGGCTCAGCGGAAACAAGCGGCCGGCGGTTTCGGCTGCGGCCTGGCAATCGGCCAATGTGACGCCGGCGTCGACCGTCAGCGTATTCCCGGCGGGATCGATGTTACGAACCGTCGTGAGCCGCTCCACACTGATGACAATTTCGGTGTTGGTCGCAAATGGCGTCTGCCCGCCAACCAGGCCGGTATTGCCAGCTTGAGGAACGACGGGGATGCGGTGCGCGTTGGCGAGCGCCAGGACTTTGGCGACCTCGTCTACCGAACCCGGGCGCAGGATCAGCGGCGACGCACCGGAGTAAAGCCCGCGCCATTCATGCAAATACGGTGACTGCTGTTCGGGATCGACGAGTGCGTGAGCATCGCCGACAATCGCGCGAAAAGCATCGATCAGCCGATCATCCAGGGTCGGCGGTTCCAACTTTGATGCGGTGTCTTGCACGGTCGCGTCCTCCCCGCGGGCCATGGCGCTCTCTGCTGGTGTTTATCGCGCGCCGATGACCGGTTCTTTTTTGGTTTGCGCGCAGCATGTCGCCAAGCGCGCGCCCGCACAAGTTTTTGGCGCTGGCGGCGTCGTCTATGTTCCCGCTGGAACAGCGCGCGGCCGTATGATGTTTTCATTCGGGCCATGTTCATCGCATGTGTGATGGGCAGATTTTGCCAATCGCAATCCTCGGAGGGCTTTTGAAATGTCATTTGGTCGATTGATCGCAGCGATTGCCTTGTTGGCCGCCGCCGCGTTCGTTTTCCCGGCACAGGCGCAAACCGCGCCGTCGGGGGTCGGGGCAGCTTCCTTGCAAACGGTCGCGTTGCCGCAGCTTCCCGCAGCAAAAGGTGCCGCGCCACGGTTCACGCCGGTCCAATATTGGACCTACGGGTGCCGACGCTGCCGCCGGCGCTGTTATCGCCGCTGGCGTGTCCGTTGCGGTTACTCAGGCTATTGCAGTCGCCGATTCGTGCTTTGCATGCGCCGCTGCTGGTATCGGTTCTGCTAACTTTCAGGCCTTGGACCCGGGCCGCGGTGCTGCGGCCCGTCGCAGGCGATCATTGATGGCGCGGCCAATTCCATGGTCTGGGATCGGCATTACCGCGATGGTCGCCACACCGGTTGCATCGAGCTTGCGCAGCGCGGCATAGAGTTCGCGCGCTGCTTCGTGCAGGTCGCCACTTGGGCTCAGGTTATGCGTCGGCCAAGCGGTGGCCGGCGCATCAGGGCCGAACGCCAAGAAGGCGTCGCCGGGCTCGGGCTTAGACACGTTCAAGCGGACCTGCGCGGACGGCGCGTAGTGGCTCTCCAACTGACCAGGTGCGGTCGGCGCGGCGGCGGTTTCGGTCGTGCGGTCTTGCGGGGATACGCCGGTCAATTCGCAGATTTTTTCGCAAGTCACCGCGCCTGAGCGCAGAAGGGTCAAGCCGCCGTCGTCGCGTTGCGCAACAATGGTGGATTCAACGCCGACCACCGGCCCGATACTGGACGCCGTCACCTGCATCGCGTCGGATGTGTCAAAGGTGTCAATAATATCATCAAGGATTACCGCGACAGCCGTGCCAAGATCGGCGGCGACGTGCGCAGCGGTTGTCGCGCTGACGTGACCGGACCGGTTGGCTGAGGGCGCAACGATGGGGCGTCCGACCGCTTTGATCAGTTTCTGTGCGGTCTCGTTGCGCGGCCAGCGGATTGCAACCGTGCGATGGCCGGCGAGCGCGTTGCGGGCAATGGCTGCGGTTGGCTTGAGCGGGACGACAATGGTCAGCGGGCCAGGCCAAACACGCTGTGCGAGTGCGCGGATTGGGCCTTCGATCGTGCCAATGTTGTCGGCCATGCCCCAGCTTGCCACATGCACGATGAGGGGATTGTGGGCAGGCCGGCCCTTGGCGGCATAAATGGCGGCCACGGCTGCGGGGTCGGTTGCGTCGGCGCCCAGGCCAAACACCGTTTCGGTTGGAAACGCGACGAGTTGGCCTGTGCGCAAGGCTTGTGCGGCCTGTTCGATGTTTTCCAGTGTCGGCGGCACGATCGGCGGCATGGGGTGGTGTCCAGGTCGATGCTTCACAGCGGCTTTGACAATTGCGTTGGGGTGGCATGACGCGACGGCGACGAACCGCCAATCCCACCGAGCGTTGCCTGGCCCAATGGAATGCCTATGCTTGCGGCAAATCAGCAGACAGCGCCACGCTGCGCCAGACTTGAGGAAACGCCATGACCTACCGCGCGCCGGTCGACGATATCATGTTTGCGCTTGAGACGGCGGTGGGGCTGCCGCAGCTCATCGAGGCAGGGATTTACGATGGGCTCGACACTGACACGGTGGCCGCCATCATCGAGGAGGCCGGCCGATTTGGTGCAGAAGTGCTCGATCCACTGAACTGGCCCGGGGATCAGGCCGGCGCGCACTTGAGCGATGGCACGGTGCGTACGCCTGATGGATGGGCTGAGGCTTATCGCCAGTTCGCGGAAGGCGGCTGGGCTGCTCTGCCGGCGCCGGAAGCCTACGGTGGGCAAGGACTGCCGCAGGTTGTATCGATGGCGGTTAGCGAAATCTGGAATGCTACGAACCTGTCGTTCGGTCTTTGCCCGCTGCTGACTCAAGGCGCCATTGATGCGCTGCTGGTCGGCGGCAGCGACGACATCAAAGAAAAGTATCTTCCCAAGATGGTCTCTGGTGATTGGACCGGAACCATGAACCTGACGGAGCCGCATGCGGGCTCGGACCTGTCCACATTGAAAACGCGGGCTGAGCGGCAAGACGACGGTTCTTACAAGATCACCGGCACAAAGATTTACATTACCTACGGCGAGCATGAGATGGCGGAAAATATCATCCATCTCGTTCTTGCGCGTCTGCCCGATGCGCCCGCCGGTACGCGTGGCATCTCGCTGTTCCTGGTTCCCAAAATTCTGGTCAATGACGATGGTTCGCTCGGCGATCGCAATGATGTCGTTTGCGCGGGCCTTGAACACAAACTTGGCATTCATGCCTCGCCGACCTGCACGATGAAGTATGGCGAAAACGGCGGTGCCACGGGCTTCCTCGTGGGGGAAGAAAACCGCGGACTGGCGACCATGTTCGTCATGATGAACGCGGCCCGTCTGGCCGTGGGGGTCCAGGGCGTTGCCATTGCGGACCGCGCCACCCAGCGGGCGCGCAGCTATGCGCAGGAACGGGTGCAGGGCCGGGCCATTGGCGACACAAGCGGCGAACAGGCGCCGATCATCATGCATGCCGATATCCGCCGGATGCTCATGACGATGCAGAGCCTGACGCAAGCTGCGCGCGCGATCTGCCTGATGACGGCGCGTGAGATGGACATCTCCCACCGCGCTTCAGACGACGCCAAGCGCGGCCTGGCGGCAAAAAGGGCAGCTCTGTTGACGCCGATCGCGAAGGCGTTTTCGACTGACATCGGTTGCGAGGTCGCGTCGCTGGGCGTGCAAATGCATGGCGGAATGGGCTTCGTGGAAGAGACCGGAGCTGCGCAGTATTATCGCGATGCGCGCATCCTGCCGATCTATGAAGGAACCAACGGGATCCAATCGATTGATCTTGTGATGCGCAAGTTGCCAATCGACGATGGCGCGCTGCTTGCGGACTTTATCGCTGACTTGAAGAAAACTGCGATCGAGGTGCGCGCGTCCAATCGGCCTGAGTTTGGGCTGATGGGTGTTCGGCTTGCAGAGGCGGTTGAGGCGTTGTCGGAGGCCAGTGAGTGGATGGCGACGCAACTTTCGGGCAACCCTGAAGCGGCACTTGCCGGGGCAACACCCTACCTGCGACTGTTCGGTCTCACGGCTGGCGGCACCTATCTGGCGCGTGGGGCGCTCAGCGCAGCGCGCGACGGTGCGGCCGCCAACGGGCATGCAGCGCAGGTGCACTTGGCGCGCTTTTTCGCAGAAACACAATTGACGGCCGTGCCCGGCCTCGCGGCTACCGTCACGACCGGCGCTGAGAGCCTTCTGGCAATGAGCGGCGCACAGCTTTCGGCGGCGTAAACGGGTGGGTGACAGGCCAGTTCACAACGGAGCGGCGGCATGACCGAAGGCTTGGAGATTTCACGTCACGGCGGGGCGCAAATCATTCGGTTTGCCCGACCGGAAAAGAAGAACGCACTGAAATCTCAGATGTATACCGCCATCCGCGACGCCTTGGTTGCCGGTGATTGCGATGCGGACGTCGTCGCCCATGTTTTCATGGGCAGTGACGGCGTATTCACGGCCGGCAACGACATCAGCGAGTTTGCTGCACGCGCCGACGGCGACACAGGCTTGTCAGACCACGTGCAGGCGTTCATTCGTCATCTGCCGCACGTTGGAAAACCCATGATCGCTGCTGTGGACGGTCTTGCCGTTGGGATCGGAACCACACTGCTGTTCCACTGCGATCTTGTGTACGCGACGCCCGCTGCCAGCTTTCGCACGCCGTTCCTGAACCTCGGCGTTGTGCCAGAAGCCGGGTCCAGCCTGCTTGCGCCGATGCGGATGGGCCCGCAAATGGCGTTTGAGCTGCTTGTGCTGGGCAACCCGTTTGATGCAGAACGCGGGCGTGCGGCTGGGTTCGTCAACAAGATCGTTGCCGCAGATGAGCTTGAGGCGACTACCCTGGGGGCGGTTGCCACGCTTGCTGCAAAGCCGCCGGAAGCGTTGGCGTTATCGCGTCGGCTGCTGCGTGGCGACCCATCGGACGTCGTGCAACGCATCGATCAGGAGATTGAGATTTTCGCCGACCGTTTGCAGTCGCCGGAAGCCAAAGAGGCCTTTGCGGCGTTTTTTGAAAAGCGTAAGCCAGATTTCGCCAAGCTGCGCAGTTAGTCTTGACTGAGACGACAGATCGCGCCTTTGCCGGTTTCTGCGGTGGTGATCCAGTGGCCGACATGAAAGTTTGCAGCGATCGAGATACGCACAAAGGGCCTGGCGCGTTATGATCGGTTGTGTTTCCCGTTGCGCGTGCGCCGCCATCCGCTGGCAACGGAACGGGCTCCGCGCAGGGCTTGCGTTGGCCCTGGCGGCCACGGCCATGGTTTTGCCGGCAAGCGAAAGCGAAGCTGGCTGGTTTACCCGGACGCTGCGTGAAGCTGGCGAGGCCGGGGGGGCGGCGGGCCGCCAGGTTGCCGGTGGCCTTGATAATGTCGGCCAGTACGTTGCCAAGTTGCCGAAGATCAAAGGCGAAGCGGCTCTGGCTGCGCGCCGGGAAGCGTCCGGCCATTGGCGGTTCACCAATGCGAAGGGCGAAACGTTCACTGCGGCAACACCGGCTGAGATGGCGCGCGTTGGGCGGGTGCTGGCTCCGGCGGTGGCCGCCGGCGAAGCGCGGCTGACGCTGATCGTGCCGGACGATGTGGTGTTTGCAGCGGGTAAGGGTCTTGATGCTCTGCCCGACGCGCGGTTGCGCGTTCTCGTTGACAAAAAAAGCTATCCGTTGCGGCGCCAGCGCGGAAACGGTGGCGCGCTGGATGTTCCGGCAGCCGAAGTCCGCAATAACGTGATCGTGCCGATGCGGACGCCGGAGCTGTTTCGCGAAGCCGTCTTCCAGCTTGAGCGGTCGTTTGAGCCAGGGCGTGTGCGCATTTTTTCATTGGCCGATGAGGCGGGAACGGCCCTTTCGGCTGCGCCGCGGCGCGATCCGTCGACCAAACGTGTGCTGCCCGATCGAATTGCGCCGTCCGCGATCGCGGATACATTCGGCCGCATTCCAGGCCAGACGGCTGTTCTGACCGGTCGCGTCGACGGCAGCAGTCTCGTCTACCGGACGGCGTCAGGGGCGGAAAAGTCGATCGAGCTTGCACCGTTGAAACGGGCCGCTGCCGCCGCGGACGTTGATCTTTTGATCCTCAATTCCAAAACGCCGCGACAGCCTGGCAGCCGTAATTGGCTGTGGTTGCGCGCGGAGGTTGACGGGCTTGATACGGCGTTGACGCGCAAGCGTTTCGCGGACTTCCTCGCCGTGATGGCCGACAGCCAAGGCAGCCTTGCCGTCACGGTCAATCGCAGCGCGGATGGTCGTGTCAGGCTGAGTGCGACGCCGCTTGCCGCACCTGACAGCGGCGGCGTCGTCGATACGCTTGGTACGTTCGTTGCCGAGGTGGCGTCCGAAGCGGCGGGCCGTGTTCTGACCAGTGGGCTTGAAGCCGATCTGGTCGACCGGGACCGAGCGTCGGAATTGAAATTGCGGATCATCCCTGGCGTTCCGTCTGCGCTGCAACTTGGCTATATCGCAAGCCTGATTGTTGGGCTTTTTGGCCTGCCCGTCGCGCGCGGCTGGTGGTTTGCGATTTGGCCGCCGGAAGTGCGTGCGGAGTATTCCAACGCGATTGGTTACCAGGTTGCGCGGTTTTTGCGGCTGCTGGGCTTTCTCGCCGCCTTCCTGCCGATTGTCGGCATTCCGGCGGGCCTTGTGCATCTGGCTTCCACAATCTGGGGCTGGATCACGCTGCCGATCCGGCTTGCAAGATGGGTCTTTGGTCTTTTCCGCTCGCGTCCGGCATGATCAGCTCTGGGTCGGCAATGCATATTGCAGCGTGCGCGATCCGGGAGGCAGCACATGGATACCGAAATTCAGGTCACGGCATTGAACATCCGTCCGTTGATGGTGCCGCTGCGACGGCCTCTGGCAACGCGCGTTGGGTTATTTGAGAAAGGCCCGTTTCTGGCGCTTGACCTGGAAACCAAGGGCGGGGCCGGCGGCGCGCTGCTTGGGTTCACCTTTTCCCCGCTCGGCCTGACAATTGTGCCTCCCGTGCTTGAGGCCATGACCGAGCGTTTGCGCGACAAGCCGATCAGCCTCGCCACCATGCCGGCGATCCATGACGGTCTGCAGCGGCAGTTTACGCTGCTTGGCCATGAGGGCGTCGTGCAAATGGCGCTGTCGATGATGGACATGCTGCTCTACGATGCGCTGGCTCGTGAGGCTGGCATTCCGCTTTATCGCCTGCTTGGTGGCTCGCCAGAGCCGATCCCCACCTACAATAGTTGCGGTCTTGGGATCATGGATTCTGAGGCAGCGGCCAAAGAAGCTGCCGAACTTGCTGCTGCCGACGGTGGCTATGGCCACATCAAGATGCGCTTGGGTCGCGAGACGATTGATGCGGACTTTGCGGCATTGGCGGCCGTCCGCGCTGCGATCGGCCCTGACGTTGCGCTGTCGGTGGACTTCAACCAGGGTTTGCGGTCGATCGATGCGATCGATGCTTGCCGCCGGATCGATGATCTTGGCCTGGTGTGGATCGAAGAGCCGGTCGTTTACGATGACTACGAAACGCAAACTCGGCTTGCGCGGAAACTGGCAACCCCGCTGCAGGTGGGTGAGAACTGGTGGAGCTGGCGGGTTGGGCAGTCAGCGATCGTGCAGGAAGCGTGCGACCTGGTCATGCCGGATATCCTGCGGATCGGCGGCGTAACGGGATGGATGCGGCTTGCACGCGTTGCCGAGATCCACGCCATCCCGTTTTCGTCGCACCTGTCGCCCGATTATTCCGCCCACATCATGGCCGCAACGCCGACGGCGCATTGGCTTGAGTATATGGATTGGGGGCAGGATCTGTTGGCGGAACCGCTTGTGCCTGAAGCTGGTTTCGTGGTGCCTCGCGAAGTGCCCGGCGCGGGTATGGCGTTTAACGAAGCCGCCGTCTCAAAGGTGGTGGTGTCGGCCTGACCAGCGCCCCTCCAGTCATGCGCGATTACGAGCCCGCAGGCTGCAACTGGACAGCGCTGACGCCAGTTGTAGGCTGCGCATCGTGGTCAGCCATGAGCCGCTGACGAACATAAAAGCGCCGGACGAACCGGCCGGCGGGCACCACGATTGTCCGCGTCACGGGAAACGCCGCAAGGACAGGGGACGGCATGACGACGTTGCACATCACGCATCCATGCTTTGTCGAACACGACACGGGGCCGGGCCATCCGGAGCGACCGGACCGGATGCGAGCCATCGATGCCGTGCTCGGTCATGAGATCTTTGCGCCGCTTGTGCGCGAGACGGCACCGCTGCGGGAGGATGTGGAATGGGCAATCGGGCTTGCGCATCCTCAGGCCTATATCGAGCAGATCAAGCGCGTGCGGCCGGGTCCTGGTCAGGAGCCCGTCCGGCTTGACCCCGATACGGTTTTGTCACCGGCGTCGTGGGAGCCAGCCTTGCGTGCGGTCGGTGCCGGGCTCGATGCCGTGGACAAGGTCATCGATCCACAGAGCGGGGTCAAAAACGCGTTCTGCCAGGTCAGGCCATGTGGTCACCACGCCGAAGCAGACCGGGCGATGGGCTTTTGCATTTTTTCCAACATCGCGATCGCGGCAAAGTATGCACGCGAAAAACACGGCCTTGAGCGCGTTGCGGTCGTGGACTTCGATGTCCATCACGGCAATGGCACACAGGACATCTTCTGGTCGGACGCCAGCCTGTTCTTTGCCTCGACCCACCAGTTGCCGCTTTATCCAGGGACCGGTGCGCTCGATGAGACGGGGGCACACAACAATATCTGCAATGCGCCGCTGGCGCCGAACGATGGGTCGGATCCGTTCCGTGAGGCATTTCAGACGCGCGTCTTACCCGAGTTGGAGCGGTTTCATCCCGACATGATCTTGATTTCGGCGGGGTTCGATGCGCACGAAGCCGACCCGCTGGCAAGCCTGCGCCTGACGGAGCCGGATTTTGCGTGGGCGACGGAAGAAATCCTCAAGGTTTCAGAACGTGTGTGTGCGGGCCGGGTAGTCTCAATGCTCGAAGGCGGATATGACCTGCGGGCACTTGCCGGTTCCGTTGCGGTGCACGTCAAGACGCTTATGGGGGCGTGACTTCCGGCGTGGCGTGTTGCGCGTGGTGAAGCTTGTGCGGTCTTGACGTGTTGCACGCGGGGCCGCCGTGGAGGGGACAAGCCATGAATGAGGCGGAACGGTCAGCGCCGGCGGCAACGGGCGCTGGCGGCGACGGGGCGCATACAGACATTCCAGCCATGACGTTTGAGCGCGCCTTGCGCGAGCTTGAATCGATCGTTGGGCGTCTGGAGCGCGGTGACGTTGAATTGGAAGAGAGCATTGCGATCTACGAGCGCGGGGAAGCGCTGCGCGGGCATTGCGACGCACTTTTGAAGCGGGCCGAAGCCAAGGTCGAAAAACTGACCCTGGGTGCGGACGGACAACCGACCGGGCGCGGTCCGCTTGATCCGCAAGAGTGAGACCTGCCCGCCTGCCCGATGGGCGTCTTGCTGTGATATGCATCGTTTGCCGAGCGGCACTGAGCGCATGGCGGGCTTACTGGCGTGTCACTGCAACGCGGACGGGCGCATTTGGGCTGCGGCGAAACTACGGCTTCACCCCTGCAAGCTTCCCGCGCCAAACTCATGGCGGTCTCAAACGTTCAAGGATTGGCATACCCATGTGTCAATCAAAGTTGACGTCAACTTCGATACCGGTTTGACTGGACGCTCAAAAACAGTCACAGGCGCGCACCGCAATCCTCAAACACTCGTGATGCGTATCGCCGTTGTCGAAAAGAATGAAGGATAAGGTCGTGACCAGCCGACCGGAAACGCCGCTCCTCGATCAGGTCAAAGTTCCAGCCGACCTGCGAAACCTCCCTGAAAAAGACCTCCAGCAATTGGCCGACGAATTGCGCGCTGAGACGATCAGTGCGGTTTCGGTCACCGGCGGGCATCTTGGTGCCGGGCTTGGTGTGGTGGAGCTAACCGTCGCTATTCACTGGGTGTTTGATACGCCGCAGGATCGGTTGATCTGGGATGTCGGTCACCAATGCTATCCGCACAAAATCTTGACAGGGCGCCGCGACCGGATTCGTACGCTGCGCCAAGGTGGGGGGCTGTCCGGCTTCACCAAGCGTGCGGAAAGCGAATACGATCCGTTCGGTGCGGCCCACTCCTCAACGTCGATCTCGTCCGGCCTTGGCATGGCGGTCGGCCGTGACCTGCAAGGCGGCGACAACAACGTCGTCGCGGTGATTGGCGATGGCGCCATGAGTGCCGGCATGGCGTATGAAGCGCTGAATAATGCTGGCGCGATGGATAAGCGCCTGATCGTGATCTTAAACGATAACGACATGTCGATCGCGCCGCCGACCGGTGCGCTTTCGCATTATTTGGCGCGTACGACGTCGAGCGGCACATACCTTTACGTTCGCGAAGTCGCCAAGCAGCTCGCCAAGCGGTTGCCGAAGTCGTGGGAGCGCCGGGCTGCGCGCGTTGAAGAATACACGCGCCATCTTTGGCAGGGCGGCGCGATCTTTGAGGAACTCGGCTTCTATTACGTCGGGCCGATCGACGGGCACGACCTCAACCAGCTTGTGCCGATCCTGAAAAATGTGCGCGACGCGACGCACGGGCCGATCCTGGTCCACGTGGTGACGCAGAAGGGCAAGGGGTACGAGCCGGCTGAAAATTCCGCCGACAAGTACCATGGCGTGAGCAAGTTCAATGTGATCACTGGCGACCAGGTCAAACCGGTTGCCAATGCGCCAAGCTACACCAAAGTGTTTGCGCAGAGCCTGATGGAGGAAGCGCGTCGCGACGACAAGATCGTTGCCGTGACGGCGGCCATGCCGTCGGGGACCGGCCTCGATTTGTTCGGCAAGGAATTCCCAGATCGCACCTTCGACGTGGGCATCGCCGAACAGCATGGCGTCACGTTCGCTGCGGGGTTGGCGACGGAGGGCTTCAAGCCGTTTGCAGCCATCTATTCCACATTCCTGCAGCGCGCCTACGATCAGGTCGTGCACGACGTTGCGATTCAGAAGTTGCCGGTGCGTTTTGCGATTGACCGGGCCGGTCTCGTCGGGGCTGATGGCCCGACCCACGCTGGCGCGTTCGATGTTGCCTATCTCGGTTGCCTGCCGCATTTCGTCCTGATGGCGGCCGCTGATGAGGCTGAGTTGAAGAACATGGTCGCAACTGCGGTGGCCATTGACGATCGGCCGTCGGCGCTGCGCTATCCGCGCGGAGAGGGCATCGGTATTGACATGCCCGAGGTCGGTTCGCCGCTGGAAATCGGCAAGGGCCGCGTCCTGCGTGAGGGCTCCAAAGTCGCGATTTTGTCATATGGCACGCGGCTGCAGGAGGCGTTGGCCGCGGCTGATCAGCTTGGCGCGATGGGCTTGCCGACAACCGTGGCCGATGCCCGCTTCGCCAAGCCGCTGGACGAGGATCTGGTCAATCGCCTTGCTGCGAACCACGAGGTCTTGATCACTGTCGAAGAAGGCTCACGGGGCGGATTTGGTGCATTCGTGCTGCAGCATTTGTCGGACACCGGTGCGCTGGATCGCGGCATGAAAATCCGCACGATGGTTCTGCCGGATATTTTCATCGATCAAGATAAGCCGACGGTGATGTACGATATCGCCGAACTCAACGCGCCGCACATTGTCGCCAAGGCGTTGTCTGCGCTGGGCCACGAGCAGGTCGAGTTGCCGGGCGGAGCGCGTGCCTGAGGCGTGCGCCAGAGGCTCGATCAGTTCCTTGTTGCGCGCGGCGACGTCGCAAGTCGGTCGCGCGCACAAGATCTGATTTCCCGCGGGCTTGTCACGGTTGATGGCCAACCGGCCCGGCCATCGGCCAAAGTCGACGGCACCGAAACCATCGCCGTCGACGCCCAGGCGGCGGCCTATGTTTCACGCGGCGCGGAAAAGCTTGTTGCAGCGCTCGATGCCTTTGCATTTGCCGTTGACGGGCGCGTGGCCGTCGATCTGGGTGCTTCGACCGGCGGCTTCACGCAAGTCTTGCTCGCGCGCGGCGCCGCGCACGTCTACGCCGTCGATGTTGGTCGCGGCCAACTCCACGCCGATATCGCTCAGGATCATCGCGTCACACCGCTTGAAGAAACCGACGCACGGCAGATTTCCGGCGCGTCCATCACGCAGCCGTTTGATGCCATCACGGCCGACGTGAGCTTTATTTCGCTGACCAAGGCCGTTGGGCCCGCGCTTGCGCTTGCGGCGGGCGGTGCGTGGTTCATCGGCCTGATCAAGCCGCAATTCGAAGTCGGGCCCCGTGACATCGGCAAGGGCGGCATCGTGCGCGACCCTGCAGCCCGCGACGCTGCGGTTGCTCACGTTGCCGCGTGGGTGAGTGCGCAGCCCGGTTGGCGGCGCATTGGCTTGATTGCGTCGCCAATAACGGGCGGTGACGGCAATCAGGAATTCCTGGTGGGAGCTAGAAAAGATGTCTGAACCGGCGTCGATGCTGGTTGTGATCGATCGCCTTGGCGTTCGCGGCGATGGCATTGCGGAGACGGGCGATGGACCGGTCTATGTGCCATTTGCGTTGCCTGGCGAGACTTGGTGCCTACCCGGTTCGGGGTGCCTCCGCGGTTCGGGGTCCCTGCGCGGTTCGGGGCGCCTGCCCGGTTCCGAAGGGTTGCCCGGTGTCGCAGGCGGGGCTGCGCAATTGGTCGAGGCTGCCGGCGACCGCGTCGAGCCGCTCTGCAAGCACTTTGGCGTATGCGGCGGATGCTGTGCGCAACATGTGCCGCCAGCGGACTATGCGGCGTGGAAGCGCGGGCTTGTCGTTGATGCGCTTGCTCAGCAAGGACTGCGAGACGTCGCCGTTGGCGAACTTGTGACAACTGGGCCGGGGACGCGCCGCCGTGCGGTCTTGACGGCGGAGCGCCATGGCAAGCGCGTGACGCTTGGATATCATCAGCGTGCCTCGCATACCCTTGTCGCGATTGAAATGTGCCCGATCCTCGTGCCGGCGATCGCCGAGCGGCTTGAGCCGTTGGGCGCGCTGGCTGGGCAATTGCTGCGACCGGGCGATCGACTGCGGATGACGGTCGTCAGCGCCGGTGAAGGCCTCGACGTTACGGTCTCAGACGTCACGGTTCCTGATGCGCCAGATGCCCTCGCCGCATTGGCAACGGCGGCGCGCGACGCGGGTCTCGTGCGGCTTTCCGTTTCGGGCGTTCCGGTTTTCCAAAGCGCGCAGCCAACCCTTCGCGTGGCGCATCAGGCCATTCCGCTTCCACCTGGCGGCGCGTTCCTGCAAGCCTCCGGCGTCGCCGAGGCTGAAATGCGCGCGCTGGTCGTTGCTGCGACCGGATCTGCCCGATTTATCGCGGATCTGTTTTGTGGTGTCGGGACGTTTGCGCTTGCATTGGCGGCAGAAGCGAAGGTCGATGCGTTCGACAGTGATGGGGACGCGGTCGCGGCGCTTGGGTCCGCGGTCCGAACGGCGCAGGGCCTGAAGCCGGTCAGTGCGCGCCAACGCGATCTTTTCCGCGAACCGCTGTCGCGTCGGGAGCTGAGCGATTACGACGCCGTCGTGTTCGACCCGCCGCGGACGGGCGCCAAGGCCCAAGCAGAAATGCTTGCCAAGTCAGATGTTGCCACAGTGGTTGCGGTGAGCTGCAACCCGGGCACGTTCGCCCGTGACGCGCACTTGCTCGTTGCTGGCGGCTACGAGCTTACCGAGGTCACCCCGATCGACCAATTCGTCTTTTCCGAGCACGTGGAACTCGTTGCAGTGTTTCGCAAGGCTCCGGCCAAGGCGGATCGTGCTGACCGGCTCGCCCGTATGCGGCGCGGCGCGAAGCGCTAACCGATGGGGCGGGCCGCGCCTTTCGGCTCATTGTGCCAATAGCTTTTCGACATAGGCAGGCACGACCTGCGTTGCAGGGCCGTGGTGGCATTCGTGGAAGATTGCCGCACCCTCCGATGGCTCGAGGTTCAGCTCTACCGTGTAGATGCCGGCTTCGCGGGCTGCGGCCACGAACCCGGCGGCGGGATAGACGTTGCCGCTGGTGCCGATGGAGATGAACAGGTCGGCATTGACGAGGCCGTTGTAGATATCGTCCAGGCGGTAGGGCATTTCGCCAAACCACACGACATCGGGCCGCATGCCGCCGGTTTTGCCGCAAACGACGCAGGCCTGTTCCGGTGTGATGTCCGCACGGCACGGGCCGCGCGTATCGCAGTGGGCACAAAGGGCAAGCGCAAGTTCGCCGTGCATGTGGATCAGGTTTTTTGATCCGGCCGCCTCATGAAGGTTATCAATATTCTGAGTGATCACCAGCACGTTGCCGTCGAATTCACGCTCAAGCTTGGCGAGCGCCATGTGGGCGGCATTGGGCTGCACGTCGTCCATCAGTCGGCGGCGTTCGTTGTAGAAGTCCAGAACGCGCCGGGGGTTGCGGGCGAAGGCTTCCGGCGTCGCGACATCCTCGATGTTGTATTTGGCCCAGATGCCGTCGGGATCGCGGAAAGTCTGCACACCGCTTTCCGCCGACAGGCCGGCGCCTGTGAGTATGACGATGCTTTCAAAGCGGCTGGGGCGCGGGGCTGGCATGGGATGATCTCCTGATGCGGCGCGGCGGGCCACGAGGCTTCCGCCAAAAAGCCGCGGCGACATAGCTGAGCAACCGGGCATTTCGGCGGCGTGGCGACGGTCTGTCCCCTGGTTTTTGGCGGGCACAGCGCGCACCTTCATCTCACATAACCGCGCCGATTTACTGGGGCGGCGAACGTGAACGCAGTGCGGGAGGTGCGCGTGGCGGATCGGATCGGCATGGCGGCCGACGTCGGGGCTGGTGCCCTACGGATTGGCTGGTTTCTGGGCGTGAATTACCTGATGGAGCGGGCGGCCGGACCTCAGGGTGCGCGCAGTGATTTCAAACCAACGCGACCGGTTCCTGACCGTGGCGCGCTGTTGCGCGATGTCCGCAATCTCATTGCCCGTGACGCGGGCGCGGTCCGCGACGGGCTCTATCCACCCATCGAACTGCGGCCTGGTTACACGCGCGCCCATCTCATGCGTTTGCGCGAAATGATGCGCGACTTGCCCGGCGCGATCGAGCGTCGCGGAAGCGCCATGACCACAAGCGCACAAGCTGCGCCGAACGCAGCCGATCTGCCTGACTATTACGCGCAGGATTTCCATTTCCAGACCGGCGGTTATCTGACCGATGAGTCGGCCCGGCTTTATGATGTCCAAGCTGAGACGCTGTTTTACGGCAGTGCGGTTCTCATGCGGCGGACGGCTCTGGCTGCTGTATGCCGGGCTGTCCGTGGTCAAGACCAGCGCCAGCTTTCGTTGGTGGACGTGGCATGCGGGACCGGCCGGTTTTTGCGCGAGGTTCGGCGCGCTCTCCCAGCCATCAAGTTGACCGGCGTCGACCTGTCTCAAGCCTACCTCGACGAGGCGCGTGCACACATGGGCAGCTTGCGTCCGGCATCCTTTGTTGTGGCGAACGCTGAGAAACTTCCCTTTGCCGATGCCAGTCAGGATCTCGTGACGTCGATTTTTCTCTACCACGAGTTGCCGCCTGAGGTGCGCAAGACGGTGACGGCTGAGTTCGCCCGTGTGCTCAAGCCCGGCGGCACGCTGGTTTTCATGGACAGCCTGCAGATGGGCGACCGGCCCGACTGGGACGGGCTGCTTGAGGCGTTCCCCGTCCGCTTCCACGAACCCTACTACCGCCATTACGCGATTGACGATCTTGAGGCGCAGTTTAGCGCTGCTGGCCTTGAGCGCGTTGAGACCGAACATGCGTTTTTGTCAAAAATCATGGTGCGGCGCAAAGCCGGATAGCGCTGGCTGCTTGCAACCGGTTCGCGGCCGTGCGTCGTCTACGCGAAAAGCGGACAGCCGAGAGCGTCGGCGACACCGTTGAACGATGATGTGATCACGTCCCAATCCGAGTTGGCCTTGAGGTCTTTCGTTTGGGTTGGGCCATATTCGGTGGGTCGGACCACAAAAGCCGTGCGATAGCCAACGGCGCGAGCTGCGGTCAGGTCGTCATTATGCGCGGCCACGAGCATGCACTGCTCGGGCGCCAGATTGAGCGCGGCGGCGTTGCGCACGTAGGCCTCCGGCAAAGGTTTGTAGGCTTGGGCAATTTCCGCGCCGAGGATCGCGTCCCATGGCAATTCCGCGTGTTTGGCCAAGCGTGTCATCAAACCAATGTTGCCGTTGGACAGGGGCGCGATGATGTAGCGGCTGCGGAGCCGGTGCAAACCTTCGTGGACGTCCGGCCAGGGGATCAGGCGATGCCAAATGCGCGTCAACTGGTTCTTTTCCGTCTCGCTGACACCGGCGAACTGATAACGCTCCAGCAACGCTTCAAGGTTTTCGCGGTGGAGCGTGTCGAGGATGGTGAATGAACGGCGACCGGCCCGTGTCTCTTCCATCGCCGGCTGATAAAGGGCGCGCCAGTCTTGCGCGAACTGGGCCCAATCGGCCTGCCAACCGCGCGGGGCTGCGAACTGCGCCATTTCATCGGCCACGCTTGTGCGCCAGTCGACGACGGTGCCGAACACATCGAAGAGCAACGCCTCGACATGATCCAACGGTCCTGGTGCATGCAGTGCGTCGGTCATCGGGCAACTCCTTCAGCGGGCGTTCAGTCGCCGCATTGGGCGCGGTGGCGGAGTTTGTGGTCGGCCAAAACGCAGGCGAGCATTGCCTCGCCAACGGGGACGGCGCGGATGCCGACGCAAGGGTCATGGCGTCCTTTTGTCAGGATCTCGGTGTCGTTGCCGTCACGGTCGACGGTTCTGCGCGGCGTGAGGATCGACGAGGTCGGCTTGACCGCGAAACGGGCAACAACTTGCTGCCCCGTTGAGATGCCGCCAAGCACGCCACCTGCCTGATTTGACAAAAACACCGGCTCGCCATCGTTCCCGATGCGCATTTCATCGGCATTGGTCTCGCCCGTGAGCGTTGCCGCTTCAAAGCCGTTGCCGATTTCCACGCCCTTGACGGCGTTGATGATCATCAAAGCCGAAGCGATATCCTGGTCGAGTTTGCCATAGATTGGGGCGCCCCAGCCTGCGGGTATGCCGTCGGCGACGACCTCGATCACAGCGCCGACGGACGAGCCGGCTTTACGGATCTCGTCGACGTAAGTGGCCCATTCCTCGGCTGCGATCGGGTCGGGACAGAAAAAGGGGTTCTGCGAGACCGTGTTCCAGTTCCAGCGCGAGCGGTCGATTTTACGCGCGCCGATCTGGACAAGTGCGCCACGCACGCTGACGCCGTCCAACACTTTTCGTGCGATGGCGCCAGCGGCCACGCGCATGGCTGTCTCGCGGGCTGATGAGCGTCCGCCGCCGCGGTAGTCGCGAATGCCGTACTTTGCCAAGTACGTGTAATCGGCATGGCCGGGCCGGTACTTATCTTTGATGTCGCCGTAGTCTTTGGAGCGCTGATCCACATTCTCAATCACAAGCGCAATCGGCGTGCCGGTCGTCACCTGGGTGCCCGTGTCGTCAGCGAACACGCCCGATAGAATTTTCACTTGGTCGGGTTCCCGGCGCTGCGTGGTGAAACGCGATTGGCCTGGACGGCGCTGATCGAGGAACGACTGGATGTCGCTTTCCGTCAACGGAATGCCCGGCGGACAACCGTCAACGACGCAGCCAATTGCGGGGCCGTGGCTCTCGCCCCAGGTCGTCACGCGGAACAGGTGGCCGAATGCATTGTGCGACATGCTGCCTCAATCGTGATCGTTTGCCGGTTTTCCACGCGTGCTGTCTCGGGCGACAATGGTGCGTAATCCCAGTGTCCCGGCGCTTCATGCGTAAGTTGGCACATCGCGCGGCGGTGTGACATTGGATGTCAGAAAGCCACGGAAGATGCCCCATAACAACAGTGATTCCCAGCCGCAGTGACAAATCACCCCCGTTCAGCGTATGTGTACGGTGGTGTTCCGCGTGGTTTTCAACAAAATCAACGAAAAGGGGCACTTGCGTATCTACAGTCGGTGATTGGCTGTGGAAGCGTTGACAGTGTGACACGTCATTGCGCTACAACGGCGCAAGCGATTCGTCGCTGTAACCGATGCCACCCTGTGACGTGGCTCGGCGCGTTTGCAATGGCCGCGGCCCGTTGCCGTCGCCTGGATGCCTGCTTCTCGGGTCTGAGCAGCCTGCAAGCAGGAGCAAAACCCGTCTGCGTCGCGGGGGCTGGATGCCGCTATCCAGTCCCCGTTTCTGTGTCCGGTTTCATGTTTTCGGGCGTCCCAAGCGTTGCCTTTCGCGGCCGCTGGCCCAGCAAAAAACGGACATTCTTCAGCATGACAGGCGGCGAAACTTGATTGGCGGTTGCGAAACTTGAATAAGGCGGTGAGGGAATTTGCCAAGCAACCGAGATAGTTAGGCGGTGCGCGATGGGACGGATGGCAAAACTGGCGGCGGCCATCATTGGATTTTGTCTGATGGGTTTTGCGGCTTGTGCAGAATCGAACCCAGCCCAAAAGGGGACCGCGAAATCCGGGACGGGCGTCAGAGCTGATCTGGTCGTGCCTGAGGCAAAGGCTTCAGATGTCAAGTCGCGGTCTTCCAAGGCGCCCGTAGCGGCCGTCCAGAGCCGGGATACCCCCCTCAAAGCTGAGATTGCAAACGTGCGGGTCGCGCCAATCCCACGGCAAGCGCCGCCGCAGGGCGAGACACCTGCTGCTCTGCGGGCTTGGATTGAGAGGGTCACGCGGCGCACATCTGCAAAACGGTCGTCAGCGCGCAAACGGTCAGCGGTGCGGCGGCGCGTCAGACGTCGCAGTCGGCGGTCCGCACGCCGTTGATGGGGGGTGTCCGTAGTCCGTCGTGCCTGTTTTCGCGGCTGATGCGGTGTGACGCTTCAGAACCAGCGCAGATGGCCATTGCTGACTGCCATGACTTGGTCCTGCGGGACCTTGAGCATCGGGATCTCGCGTTGGTCGAGGCCCAGCAGATGGCCACGCACGACGCGGCTGACACCACCGTGTGATACCACGACGCTGTCGCGCTCAATTGTCTCGAGCCATTCGGCAACGCGTCTGGCCAACATGGCGTAGCTTTCGCCGCCGTGCGGTTGCCAATTGAACTTGTCAGCCTTGCGCATTGCATAGCCTTCCGGGTCCGTTTCGGCGACCTCGGACAGATATGAGCCTTCCCAGTGCCCGTAATGCACTTCCCGCAGGCGGTCATCGGTCGCGTAGCCATCGCGCGGCATGCCGGCGGCTTCCCTGGCGATTTCCATCGTTTCGGCTGTGCGCAAAAGTGGGCTTGCCACAAAAGGGAGTTCTTCCAGATTGGGAAGCTCTGCCCGCAATGCGCGGCCATTGCGGGCTGCCTGGCCCCGCCCAGTGTCATTGAGCGGAATATCCATCTGGCCTTGAAGGCGACCGAGCTTATTCCAATCGGTCTCGCCGTGCCTGACGAAATAGAGCGTCACGCCATCTGGAAGCCGTGCCATCTGCTTTCTCCGAATCGAAGCTGGCGAGACGGTCGCATAATTCTATGACGAAAGCTCAATTACGAGTTTGCCCTGATTGGCGCCAGTGAACAGATCGTTAACGATCTCAGGGAAGTCAGAGAGTGGGGCTGTGCGCACATCTTCGCGCATCACGAGTTGACCGTTTGCATGCCAGTCGCCGAGTGCCTGGATGGCCTCGGGAATGCGATCGGCCCAGTCGAAGACGATCAAGCCTTGCACGCGCAGGCGCTGGGTCAAGATGGCCCGCATGTTGGTTGGGCCAGGTGGCTGGCTTGTGGCGGTATAGGCCGAGATGAGACCGCAGAGCGGAATGCGACCGAACGTGTTCATGAGGGGGAGCGCGGTATCGAGCACCGTGCCGCCGACATTTTCAAAATGCACGTCGATGCCGTCGGGGCATGCCGCGGCCAAGTCAGCGGCGAACGTATCGGCTTTGTAGTCGACCGCGGCATCGAAGCCCAATTCGTCAATCAGTGCGCGGCATTTCTCAGGTCCGCCGGCAATGCCAACAGCCCGGCATCCTTTCAGCTTCGCGATCTGACCAACGATGCTGCCGACCGCGCCAGAGGCGGCTGACACGCAGACGGTCTCATCGGCAGACGGTTTGCCGACATCGAGCAGCCCGAAGTAAGCCGTCCAACCAGGCATGCCAAGACCGCCGAGCCAGCGAGCCGGCGGCGCTTTGTCAAAATCGACTTTGTAGACGCCGGTGCCGTCGCTTACTGCCGTGTCCTGGACGCCGAGCAGGCCCATGACCGCGTCGCCAACAGCAAAGTCGGGATGCTGAGATGCATCGACGATGCCGCTTGCGAAGGCCCGCATGACCGCGCCGATGGCAACCGGCTCTATGTAGGAACGACCGGCGTTGACCCAGCCGCGCATGGCCGGGTCGCAAGACACATGGCTGATGGCCACGCGGAATTGGCCGGGGCCAGGTTCGGGCCGATCGATCGTCTCAAGGGCAAAGCAGTCGCTTGTCAAAAAGCCAGGAGCCGGCCGTTGCGTGAGTGTGATACGCCGTGCTTGCGCCATCGCAGGAACTCCGGGTTCTTGAAAACTTATGCCTCCGACTTCACGACATTAATGTCCGGCGCATCTTCGTTCTTCATGCCCTGGACATGATAGCCGCAGTCGACGTGATGCACCTCACCCGTCACGCCGCGTGCGAGATCGGACAACAGGTAGAGCCCTGAGGCGCCAACATCCTCGATGGTGACTGTCCGGCGGAGCGCGGAATTGTATTCGTTCCATTTGAGGATATAGCGGAAGTCAGCAATGCCGGATGCCGCCAGCGTCTTGATCGGCCCGGCCGAAATGGCGTTCACGCGGATGCCGTCCTTGCCGAGATCGGCAGCCAGGTATTTGACCGATGCTTCCAGCGCTGCCTTGGCGACACCCATCACGTTGTAATGTGGCATGACTTTTTCGGCGCCGTAGTAGGTCAAGGTGACGAGGGATCCGCCGTCGGTCATCAAAGGTTCTGCGCGCTTGGCCAGTGCCGTGAACGAGTAGCACGAGATCAACATCGTCTGCGTGAAATTCCCCTCGCTTGTATCGACGTAGCGGCCGTCGAGTTCCGATTTGTCGGAAAACGCGATTGCGTGGACGAGAAAATCAAGCTTGCCCCATTGCTCTTTCAGCGCCGCAAACAGCGCGTCCATTGAGGCGCCGTCCGTCACGTCACAGGGCAAGACAATCGATGCGCCCAATTCGGCGGCGAGCGGTTCGACGCGCTTTTTCAGGGCATCGCCCTGATAGGTCAGCGCAAGATCCGCGCCTTGTGAGGCGACAGCCTTCGCGATGCCCCACGCAATCGAGCGGTTGTTGGCAACCCCCATGATCAGGCCGCGCTTGCCAGCCATCAGCGTTCCGGTTTCCGCAGCGCCCGCCGGCTCTTGTGCGCTCATGCAAACAATCCCTTCGTCTCGCAGACCCAAGGCCGGACAACCCGGCCGTTCGTATCCCCGGTCGCATGGCATATCGCAGTGCGATAGCTCAAGAAATCGGATGACGCGACGTGATACCTCGCCACGCGGCAGCGCCACCCGAAGCTGATGCACAGCGTTCAAGCCCCGGGCTCGCCATCCGCGCCGCGATCCTACACAAACGTGGGAACCGGTCTAGCAAGTGAGCGTCGCGTTCGTTGATGCGCGCGCCTGGCGGCGGTCTCTGGCCGGTTTGGTGAAAGCAACGTCCGATCTTTTGGAACGGCTTTGCGATTCGCAGTTCGAATGAAATTGCTCTATTTCCAACGTGATAGAGCATCTTTATCCGGCCACTTGATCGCAATTGCGGTCAGGTGTGGTTCGATGATGCTTTAGAGCCCGCGTGCCGATGGGAAGTGTTGGGCACGGCGCAGGCGGCCATTGGTATTGGCCGATTGTGTCCGGTGATGCGATGCGCCAAGACGCCAAGTGTCCTGCGCATCGAGGCATGCCGTTCCCACCACACGGCGCGCGCGGTGTTGGGCGTTCAGTTCCACCTCAATATCGCGGCAAAGGCGGCCGTCATGCGCGCGAAAAGTGCGGGTTGGCTTGATGATCCCGGTCAGAGCGCCGCGATTGCGGTGGAACACGAAACTGCCGCCGTCGCGGACTGACCGCAACGCGGTATCGATGGCCTCAAGCGTGGCAGCGGCATCCTTGGCGCGGGTTGCGTGATTGTTGCGCAGGCCACCGCGAAGCCGGGGCGTTGGCTGCTGCGGTCCCGGCGTCGTTTGTGGCGTTGGGATCAGTTCCAGGAGTTTTGAGCCGCGCAACTCAAATCCAGGCATGGTGCGGGTTTGCGGCGCATGGGCCGGACCGTCATCGGCACGGACCGGATGGAACGTGATAAGCGCGCCTGCGGCCATCGCGCATGCAATCCAAGCGATGTGCTGGCGCCGTTGACGACGCACCCAAGACGGAGGTGACAAGCGCGCAATCGCACGCGGCTTCCGGGCAGATTTGAACATCGTACACGCTCACGCAGTCAAACTGTTGACGCAGGTCATTGGCGGCAACGTGACTGTGGCGACACAGAGTTAGCGCGGGGTTAAGCCGCGTCGCAGTATTGCACGTGTGGTGTTGTCCAAGGCTGCCGGCAAGCTGACCCAAATTGAGGAGATGCATCTTGAACGACGCACCGCAGAACGTGGCCAGTGCGTATGCTGGCGCCGCCGACTTCCTTGCCGCAGCAGAGCCGTTTGCGTTGTTTGAGTCGTGGTTTGCCGATGCCGAGGGCGCCGAGGTCAACGATGCCAATGCGATGGCGCTTGCAACCGTTGATGAGAATGGCATGCCAAACGTGCGGGTTGTGCTTCTCAAAGGCTTGGATGCGGCCGGGCGCGGCGTCGATCGCGGGTTCGTATTCTACACCAACTTGGAAAGTGCCAAGGGGCGCGAACTGACCGGATCCGGTCGCGCCGCCATCAATTTTCATTGGAAATCGCTGCGCCGCCAGGTTCGCGTGCGCGGCCTGATCGCGAATGTTTCGCAAGAGGAGGCGGACGCCTATTACGCCAGCCGCCCGCGCGGCAGCCGGATTGGAGCTTGGGCGTCGAAACAGTCGCGACCGCTTTCGGCGCGTGCGGAATTAGAGCACGAGGTCGCGCGCCTGACCGACCAGTTCGGCGAGGGAGATGTGCCGCGCCCGCCGCATTGGTCAGGCTTCCGGTTGACGCCGCTTGAGATCGAGTTCTGGCATGATCGTCCCTATCGCTTGCATGATCGGCTGGTGTTTCGCAGGTCGGCGCAGGGCGAAGCGTGGGACCGCGCGCAGCTTTATCCCTGACCTCAAAAGTCGGCAGCCAAGCGCTGTCAAAATTTCTCAATCCTTCCGCGTGTGGTGCGCGATTTCCGCCAGGATGCGCGTCTCATAAAGGCTGGCGCCTTGGGCTCTGGCGATGCGGAGGGCGCGTTGGAGGGCGTTGGTGCCACCATCGCGTTGCGTCTCACGGCCTGGGCCGTGATCCAGCACAGCCTGCACCCGGATCATGTCGGCCAAATGCAGTCGGCTGCCGGTATCGACGGCGGCCTGAAGGGCGCTGCGGATTTCCTTGCGCGCACGTTTGCGGTCGCTTGCCTTCAAAGCCGCTTTCGCGGTCAGCAGATGAGCCGCTGGCATCACTTGGTTGATTTGAAACCGGCGGCACCGTTCCATCGCGCTATGGAGTGCACGCAAGGCGGCATCCGGATCGCGGGCTGACTGGGTGAACCCAAGCGTCAGGTCGACCACCGCCACCCAGTGGTCCAAGTGACAGGCCTGTGCGATTGAGCGCGCCGTCGTGGCATAGGCAGACGCTTCCATGGTGTCGCCGCGCCAAAGTGCCGTTCCCGACAGCAGGGACAGCGTATTGGCCTGGGCTTCGGTCGGCACCCCATCCTGCGCGGTTCGCAAGGCACGCGCGTTATGGTGTGCCGCGCGATCATTGTCGGCGCGCAGGGCGGCGATCTGCCCAAGGACGGCGTGCATGTGCGCGAGGTAGGCGCGATCGGCGATGCGCAAGCCATCGCTTTCGCTGAGTGCGTCAAGGTGGCTGAGCGCCAAGGTGCCGGAATGAGCTGCCACGCGCAAAGCGCCGGCTTGAAGGGCGTTGAGACAGGCGGCCCGCAGTGCCAGAGCTGTCGCGATGGTCGGTGCCGGTTGAGACCGGGCAAGCCTCGACAATTCGTCGCCGTAGCGCAGGCACTGCATTTGGTGTCCGCGTAATCGGCTTGTGTCGTGCAAACGCGTGAGAATTCTCACGTGCTGCTCGGTATCGGCTTGGGTGTGCCGTTTCGATTTGTCCAAACACCATTTGAGTGCTGCCTGGACCGAACCGTGCGCAGGGCCTTTCATGCGACACTTGAGGTCGCCAAGTGCGGCCACCAGAGCAATGCGCTGCGCGGGCGGTACGCACGTTTGATTGCGGCAGGACAGACGCCACGCGCGCCGGATGGCTTCAGCGGTTTGCGCAACCGCGCCATTGGCCCGCGCCGCATGACCGGTCTGCAACCAAGCCAAAACGGCGGCCTGAACTTGACCCGCGTGCTCGAACTGCCAGGCGCGTTCGGCCAGCAACGCAACGTCGCTGTCATCGACGTGGATTGCGCTGAGACGCTCTGCGAGTTTGCGATGGAGCTTTTGGCGGTGGGTGGGAGTGATCGTGGCATGCAGGACGTCGCGCATGCGCGCTTCAGCAAACGTGAGATTATCAGGGCCGGGCTTGCTGTTGCTGACGAGGAGCCCCGTTTCTGCCAGCGCAGCCAGGCCCTGTGCGAGGCGGGCGGCTGAGATCTCCACCGCATTCGCCAGGATTTCGATACGGATTGGCCCGCGAAACAGGGCTGCGCTCAGCGCAAACTGCGAAAGCCCGCCAAGCCGGCGCAATTCGTAGGCGGCGTCGGCGTGAGCCTCATGGCCCGCTTGCTTGCGACAGGCCGCGCGCCTTGCCTCTGGCTTGGTTTTCGCCCGCGAACTGCGCTGTCTTTGCGGTGCGTTCGGCGTCAGCAAGGTCACCGCGGCGTCTTTTGCGAGGCGGTGAACGCTGGCTTCAGTGCGTGCGGTCAAGAGCACGGCGCAATCTGGGGTCGCGCGCAACGCTTCGGTCAGTTGCCGCATCAGCCACATGGCGCTGGGGTTGGCCCGCCAGATCTGCTCCAAAACCAATAGGGCGCGGCGGCCTTGTGCGCTTGCTACGATCAGCCCAATGAGGTTGTCGACAAGTGCGTGTCCAGGGCGTTGGCGGACCAAATCAACGTCTGGTGTCATCAGAAGCTGATGCAACTGGCGGCGCTGCCGGGCTTCCAGGCGATGGGACAGTTGAGCCAACTGATCGTTGAGGTTTGGCGCAGACGGCGTTGTGGCGCCCGGGGTGACGGCTGCGACGCATTCGAACGCGATCAGCCGGGCAATGGCCTGCGGGCGGTTCTGGGGCGGCGGCGGCACGGTGACGCGCACGACCAAATGTTGAGGCTCCAACCGGGTCGCGATGAGCTGGGTCACGACGGTCTTCTTGCGAGATCCAGCAGATCCGATCAATGCGGCCGGTGGCTGAGCGGGACACGTCCATTGTCGCGAGAGCTGCGCGCTGATTGCGACCAACAGGCCGGGTTTCAGACCGGGGTGGGTTCGCGCCGTTGCTTCTTGCCTGGCCTTACTCTTGGTGGGTTGTCCCGTTTTGTGACGCGGCCGTTTGGCGTCGTTGCTGGCCAGGCGCGCAACGATTGCGGAGAACGGATCTGGCCACAGATCGCCGGCTGCAATCTGTCGGCACCGCACATCCAAGGCGATGTCGCAGCGCCGGCCGATCATCAGGTCAATCTGCTCGGCGCAAGCGCGCATCAGTTTTGCATCATTGAAATGGTAGCTGCGAAAGCCCCATCCGATGATGACTTGGTCGGGTTCGATGGCCAGCAAATCGCCATGTGTGTTCGCCGCGATGGCTGCGATCTCGCGGAGAAGCCGCACCCGCTGCGGATGGCCGACCATGGCGGGGCATGCAACCCGTAACACCGGGTAAGAGCTCGCCAGATGGCTGCGGCAGCGCGCTGCGATCCAAGCGGCGTCAAACGCGTCAAGGGCCGTTGCGTCCTGGACAGGGATCGTGATGCGCGCGGCGGCCTGAATCAACGGTGCGGCTCTTTCACAGGATGGCGGGCACAGGATGGCGGGAGGACATCCTGCAGTGGCAGAGGAAGATTAGTTTTACTCTAAGTAAGTCTATCCAATTCTTGGCCAGAATTTTGCCCGATGGTTTTTCCTGGTGCCCGCGCTTGGCTGTGATTGTTCGCAATCGGTTGATCGCGCTCATGCGTTATGGGTGCCGAGACGTCGTGTCTGCGCCTTTGTGCGTGCGCCAGCGACGGATCAGCGGTGGCTGAAACGTTAAGGGGCGTGATGTCGCGGGCTGTCCACCGTCGCAAGCAGGGCTTTTCCGCGTTCTATATGTCTCGAGTGCACGACATGGTTTGGTGTCAAGTTTGATCGAAGATCGCTGCAAACATGGTCGCGGGCTCTGGCAAGGTGCGCGGTGCGTGATGGGCCGCAACCGAATTGAAGGTAGGAACCTGGGTGTCAGTCATGCTGGAATCTGAGCGCGGTGGCCGGACCGCCGCAGACGAGACCCAAGGTGCGTCAACGGGCGCTGGGCTTGCTACTGTCGATCGGCGGGGCGGTGACTCGGGCACGTTGGCCCGGCTTGAGCCGGCCGATCTCGCCCATGCAGACCCTGCGACGGCAATGGGGATTGGTGCTGCCGAACGGCGCCGCCGCGGTGTGTTTGGTTGGATCGGCGTCGGGCTTGTGCTGCTCTTGAAAACAGTGCTGCCGGTTGCTGCGTTGGCCGCTGCCGTGTTTGGCGCCCGCTATCTTGCTGCGGGAAAACCGGCCCTGCCGCCGCCGGCGCCGCAGGAAGCGCGCATCCCGGTCGAGACCGTTGCAGCGGTTCGCCAGGACATTCGCCCGACGATTAAAACCTACGGGACCACCATTGCCGGTCGGCAGGTGGAGATGCGCTCGCTGGTCGCTGGGCGCGTGCTGCAGACGGGTGCAGCGTTGCGCGATGGCGCGGTGGTTGAAGCCGGCGGCCTGCTCTTGAAGATCGATCCGTTCGATTATGCCAATCAGTTGGAAGAAACGCGCGCGCAATTGGCCGAGGCCAAGGCCAAGCTTGCTGAACTGAAAGCATCTTTGCGGGTCGACGAAGCAGATCTTGCGTTCGCGCGACAACAGCTTGCCCTGGCCCAGGCGGATCTGGGACGTGCCGAGCGGCTTGCACAGCGCGGGAATTTGGCTGAGCGCGCCCTGGATGAGCGGCGACTGACGGTCAGCCAGCGACGTCAATCGCTGACGCAGAGCGAGAATTCCGTGCAGGTGAAGACCGCGCGCATTGCGCAGCAAGAGGCCGCGATTGTCCGGATCGAGACCACAATTGCGCGCAATCAGAAACGCGTGGCCGAGACCGAACTGAAGGCGCCTTTCACCGCTTACGTGACCGACGTGGGCGCGCAGGTGGGCCGCATGCTCAATGCGAATGACCGGGTTGCAACACTGATCGACCGCGATTGGATCGAAGTCTCTTTCACTCTGACGGACCGTCAGTACGGGCGTCTCCAGTCCGACGCGGATTTCGTTGGCGGCGATGTCAAAGTCATTTGGGAAATCGGTGCGAAACCAGCGATCTATGCAGCAAAGGTCGAGCGGGTTGCGGCGCGGGTGACGTCTTCGTCTGGCGGGGTCGTTGTCTATGCGCGGATTGCCGACCCGACCGACGGTGTGCCGATCCGACCGGGTGCGTTTGTCCGTGTCGAGGTAAGCGACGTGGCCTATCAAGGCGTGATCAAGGTGCCGTCGCAGGCCGTCTATGATGGCCGGGTTGTCTACGTCGTGGAAGACGGACGCCTGGCTCCGCGCGATATCTCAATCGCAGGCGTTGATGGCGAGAGCGTTTTGATCCGCGGGGACCTGGGCGATGGCGCGCGCATCGTGACGACACGGCTGTCCGCACCAGGGCCGGGCATCGCGGTTGAGGAGCGTGCGCGCAATGGCACTTGATCACGCTTCTGGTCCGCGCGGTGGCGGTTTGGCACGCCCGAACGGCAACGATGACGGCAACGGCAACGGTGGGGGTGGACCGGGCAGAGGCTCAGGCCAGAGCGGCGGCGGTATTGTTGCGTTGTTTGCGCGCCACCCGACGGCGCCAAACCTGCTGATGCTTTTGCTTATCATCATCGGGCTGTTTTCGCTGACCCGCCTCAATCGGCAGTTTTTTCCCAACATCGTTGTGCCGACGATTGTTGTCGCGGTCGCATGGCCTGGCGCAAGCGCTGAGGATGTCGAAAAGAATATTCTCGATGTTTTGGAACCGGAGCTTCGGTTCATTGAAAACGTCGACGAGGTCGTTTCGTATGCGCGCGAGGGCAATGCGACGATCACGTTGTCGTTTCCGCCCAACGTCGATTTGCAAAAAGCGCAAGCGGACGTGGAACAAGCCGTTTCGGGCGTGACGACATTGCCTGACGATTCGGAACGGCCGACGATTACGCGCGCGTCCTTTTTCGATAACGTTGGCAAGATTGCCATTTCGGGGCCGTTCGAAGAATCCGTTCTCAAGACCTACGCAAAGCGGTTGCGCGATGGGCTTCTGGCGTCCGGCATCGACCGGGTGACCCTGACCGGCGCGCGCGATGAAGAAGTCTGGATCAATGTGCGCGAGGCGGATCTGCAGCGTCTTGGGCTGACGCTTGCAGACATTGCCGAGCGCATTCGCGTGAATACCCAGGACCAGCCGGCGGGAACGCTGCGCGGCGGGGCGGAATTACAATTGCGCGCCAAAAGCGATCGTAAGACGGCTGAGGACCTGGCTGCGATCGAAATTCGCGGAACGGCCACCGGCGAGAAAATATACTTGCGCGATGTCGCCGACGTGCGTGCAGCGCAGGACCGCGACGGGATTATCACGCTGGTGAATGGGCGGCCTGCAATCATGCTGCAGGTGGAACGCGCATTAACGGCAGATACGCTTCAAACGATGGAGCGCATGTATGCCTATATTGAAAAGGCGAAAGCAGAATTTCCACAGTCGCTGAATATCGAAATTTATGACGTGTCGGGTAAGCTTGTGCAACAGAGGCTTGGCATTCTTGTCAAGAATGGCCTGCAAGGGCTGATCCTCGTGCTGTTTGCCCTTTTTATATTCCTGAACGCGCGCATTGCGTTTTGGACAGCGGCTGGCATCCCGATCGCCATGTTGGCGACGCTTGGCGTCATGCTTGCGACGGGCCAGAGCATCAACATGGTCTCGATGTTCGGCTTGATCATGATGCTTGGCATCGTTGTGGACGACGCCATTGTTGTTGGTGAGCACGCAGCGTCGCTTGAAGAACAAGGCGTGCCGCGACCGGATGCTGCGGTTTCAGCCGGCGTGCAAATGACCGCTCCGGTTACGGCGGCGACGCTGACGACGCTTGCGGCGTTCTCGCCAATGCTTCTGATCGGGGATCGGATCGGGGATATTCTTTCTGCGATCCCCTATGTCGCGGCCGCCGCGCTGGTTGCCTCGCTTGTCGAGTGCTTTCTCATTCTTCCTGGGCATTTGCGTCACGGCCGACCAAGCCGGCGCCGTGCAAGCGTCATCCGGCGCGGCTTTGATGCCGGCTTTGCCTTTTTTCGCGATCGCCTATTTGGCCCGGTCGTCGATGTGGCCTATGCATGGCGTTATACGACCGTTGCCATTCTGGTCGGTACGTTCATTCTTGCATTCGGCATGCTGCAAGGCGGGCTTGTTCGGTTCGTGTTTTTTCCAAATCTGCCGCCGGAAAATCTGACCGCGCGTTTGGTGTTTGCACCGGGTGTGCCGCGCGCTGAGCAATTGCCCGCGCTGGCGGCTGTTCAATCGGCCCTGGAGCGCGTTGAAGCTCGGCTGATCGCAAACCAGCCGGCGGCTAAATCGGCGCCCGGCGGCGATGAAACCGCGATGGACCAGCTTGGCAACGCGCCGCAAACAGGCGCAGGCGAGCGCGGCGCGGGGGCGGATCTGCTTGCGCCGATCTGGCGCTATGTCGGCCCGACTTTGGAGCCGTTGATCGCTTGGTTCTCGCCACCGGCTCTCCCACAGCGCGATGATCAGCTTGTTCAGACGACGATTGCGACGTTTGGAAAAGCTGGACAGACGCGTGGCGATAACCTTGCGCAATTGGACGTCCAACTTACAGCGTCCGAAGTCCGGCGCACGTCGTCGCTCACCGTTTTAAGCGAGTGGCGAAAGGCGCTGCCGCAAATCCCTGGCGTTGAAAAAATTGTTGTCTTCGGTCGCAGGGGCGGGCCGCCAGGGCGTGATGTCGACGTCCGGCTCGAAAATGCGCCAATTGAAACGCTGAAATTGGCAGCGGAGGACCTGAAGCGGCAATTGGAGCGCTTGCGAGGCGTTTCGACGATCGAAGACGATCTGCCCTACGGCAAACAAGAGCTTGTGTTTGAATTGACCCCGCGCGGAACAGCGCTTGGGTTTACCGGCCAGTCGGTGGGGCGGCAGGTGCGCAATGCCTTTGAAGGCGCGATCGCAACGCGCTTTGCCCGCGGAGACGAAGAAATCACTGTCCGTGTGCTGCGTCTACAGGAAGCAGAGGGCTATGCCGCTCTGCAAGCGCTTTATCTGACGACGCCGAATGGTGATCGCGTGCCGCTGCTTGAGGTTGTGCGCCTCCAAGAACGCCGGACATTTTCACTGATCCAGCGGCGTGACGGCGTGCGCACGGTGGCCGTCACAGCCGATCTCGATACCAAGATCGCGACAACGCAGGACATTGTTGCGCAGCTTGAAGCCGGCATCATGCCTGAACTGGCGCAACGGTATCAGTTGACCTATCGCTACAGCGGACGGGATGAAGAGCGGCGTGAGTCGTTTCGTGATCTGCGGATTGGCGCGCTCATGGCGCTTTCCATGATTTACATCATTCTGGCTTGGGTTTTCGCAAGTTATTGGCAACCGCTGGCGGTGATGTCGATTGTGCCGTTCGGTTTTGTTGGCGCGGTGATCGGCCACTACGTGATGGGTTTCCCGCTCACCATCATTTCCATGATTGGGTTGCTGGGCCTGAGCGGCATTCTCGTCAACGACAGTATTGTGCTTGTCAGCCGGTTCAATCAGCGCCTTGCTGGCGGCGAAAACGTTGCGCGGGCCATTACGAATGCCGCGCGAGACCGTCTGCGGGCCGTCATGCTGACTTCGCTGACCACGATTGGCGGGCTTACGCCCTTGATGTTTGAGACCAGCCGGCAAGCACAATTTCTGATCCCGCTTGCCGTCACAATCGTGTTTGGCTTGGCTGCCGCGACCATCCTCGTGTTGATCCTTGTGCCGGCGTTGATTGGGATTGGCGCTGATGTTGGTCGCATCGCACAGTGGGTGAAGCGGCTTTATGTGCGCGAGCGGTCGATGGCGCCAACGCCGGCATAGCCAGGGCTTTTTGCGTGACAGAGCAGGCATGCCGGACCAACGCCGCGCTTTTGATCTGGCAATTGGCACCGCGCCTGATTACTTGCCCCGAACTATGATTGCGGGCGTAGGTTGGAACCACGATGGCGGATCAGCAGGGGCAGCGGGTGGCACTGCCGGATTCGGGGCCGGTGGGCGCTGACCCGCGGTCTGAACGCGTTGGCGTGTTTGTTCTCACGCAATTCACGCTGGGCTCATTGGCCGCCGCTGTCGAACCTTTGCGCCTTGCCAATCAAATTTCGGGGCGGGAGCTTTATGCGCTCAAGCTTGCCTCGCGGAATGGGCAAACCGTGAGCGCGCTTGGCGGCTTTCGGTGTGAAACCGATGCTGCGTTTCGCGATATTGCCTGTGACATCGCGATCGTGGTCGCCGGTCTGTTTCATCAGCCTGGGGACGTTGAGGTGGGCGAAGTTGCCGGCTGTATCCGCAGACTTGAGAGGTCGGGCGCTTTGGTGTGTGGCGTTTCCACGGGAGCACGGGTGCTTGCCAAGGCCGGCCTGCTCGATGGTTATCGCGCGACGACGCACTTTGACCATTTGGCAAGCCTCGCGTCTGAGTTTCCCAACCTGACGTTGACGCGCGAGCTTTATGAGATTGATCGCACGCGCTTGACCTGTGGCGGCGGGACGGCGGCGATCGATTTGATGTGCGCAATGATCGCGGCGCGGCATGGCACCGCTCTGGCGGCAAAAGTCTCAGACCAGCTCTTGCACCAGCGCAGCCGCACGGAAGCTGCGCCCCGCACGCAAAACGCCGGTGAGCGGTTCGGTAATCAAAACCCCAAACTCTCGGCGGTTCTTACAAAGATGGAAGAGACCATCGAAGCTCCATTGACGCTTGCGGAATTGTCAAAAAGTGTTGGGGTTTCAGCGCGGCAGCTTGAGCGCTTGTTTGCGCGCCACTTGGGTCATTCGCCAAACAAGCATTATTTGATCATGCGTCTTGAGCGCGCTCGGGATCTTTTGCGGCAAACACGGATGCCGATACTATCGGTCGCCATTTCTTGCGGATTTGTCTCGGCATCGCATTTCGCCAAGTGTTTTCAAGAGCACTACGGCCGTTCGCCGAGCCAAGAGCGGCGTGAGGCCCGCGCCACGACGTGAGGAGTTTCACACGGGGCGAGCCCAAACTGCGACACGTTTTACGCTTTCCGGTGCCGGGCGGCCAGCGCGCTATGTTTCGCGAATATCGAGTTGTTTGAGTAGCTCAATCAACATGTTACCGCTTTCGGCGCGGTGGCGTTCGTGGATGGCGTGGGCCGTTGCCGGGTCACGTGCGCGGATCGCTGCGACCACGGCGCGGTGCGCCGTGTTCGATGCGGTCGGTTGCGGGCGCAGGCGCAAGGTTAGCTTCCGAACGCGATAGGCCTGATCGGTGACAAGCGTGATCATATCGATCAGCCGCTGATTGGCGCTGGCTTCAACGAGGGTGCGGTGGAACCGATCATCGGCATCGGCCCAGGCCGCGCGATCATCGCTTGCCAGGCTTGCCTCCATGTCCGCCACGGCTGCCTCAAGGGCGGCCAGGCGGTCTGCATCGGCGCCGCGCTCAGCTGCAAGTTTCGCGGCGAGCGCTTCAAGTGCGGTTAGGACCTCGTAAATCTCGCGCATGGCGGTGATCGAAACCGGCAAGACCCGCATGCCGTGGCGGGGGCGAACCTCAATCAGGCCGTCGGCGGCAAGCCGGATGAGCGCTTCGCGGACAGGCGTGCGGCTGACACCAAGCTGTTGGGCCAGTTCTTCCTGCAGAAAGAAGCTGCCAGCCTGCAGTTCGTTCTCCAGTATCATGCGTTTGAGCGCGCCATAAACCTGCTCGGTCTGATCGCGGCGCTTGGAACCCGCGATCGGCGAGATTGCCGATTTGGGATCGGCAAGCGCTTTTGATGATGTTTTTGGGATGCGGGTCGTCATCGGCGGTTCGTCATGGGCGGTTTGTCATGCGCGCGCTGCGAGATCTACGCGTTGATTGGTTTCGCTTGCGCGATAAATCGCATTTTCGATTTCGATATTGCGCAGATAATCGCGCCCGAGGGTTTCATACGGACAACGACCGAGCCGGGCATCGATGATGGCGCGTTGGGTCAGATAAACGCAATCTCCGCCAAAGCCCTGATTGGTCCAATCAAACGACACTTGCTCACGCGTATTGGTCCCGTGGGCGCGCAGGAACAGTCTGCCGTCACCATCGAGCGCCAACGTGGCGAGGCTTCCCTCGATCACCATCTCGCCCATGGTCAGGCGACGGTTCTCGGCGGCGTGGTCTGAAAGGCGGTTGCCGTCGAAAAGGGCGTGCGCGCCGTTTTGGTAATCGAACAGAATGATCCCGGCATCTTCACCGGCGATTGCGGGGTTGAGTTTGCGCAATCGGGCGGTCACGCCGCGGGGCTCTCCCAGCAGATACCGGAACGTGTCGACGAAATGGATCGCCGTTTCGTGGACGAGAAACCGCGGCATTTCCTGGAAATAGGGTTGGCGGGCCAGATAGGCTTCGGGACCTTGACCGTCTCCTGGCCGCAACCTGAACGTCACCTGGTAAATTTCGCCGAGCACGTTCGTATCAAGCAGCGCTTTGGCTTTCCGGTACCACGGCTGAAAGCGGAAATTTTCGTGCACAACTACGGTAATGCCGGCAGCATCGGCGATGTCCATGGCTTTGCGGGCTTCCGCCAGGTCCTGGCAAAACGGCTTTTGACAGATCGCGTCGATGCCGTGCGCGGCGGCAAGTGTAATCGCCGTGAGGTGGGTTTGGGGCGGTGTAATAATGTCAATCAGATCGGGGCGTTGTTCCGCGATCATCGCTTCCATCGTGTCGTACGCAGCAGGGATGGCGTAGCGGGCCGCGGTTTGCTTGGCCTTTTCCAGGGTCCTGTTGACACAGGCAACCACCTCAACCTCGGGAATGCGGGTCCATGCTTCGTACTGGAATTGCGCGAAGTAACCCGCGCCAATGGCGGCGAGGCGAATGGGCCGTTCGGGCGGGCTTTTCAATTCGGCCATGGATGTTTCTCACGCGTCTTGCGTTGCCGGTTCGATGGCATCGATCGCGCGCAGGACGGCGGACGTGATCGTGTCGGTGCCGTCGCTTCCACCCAGTTCGACACTTTTCAAGTTGTCATCACGGAACGCCTTGGCCACGGCGGCCTCGATCAATTGGCCAGCACTGCGCGCGCTCTCACTGTCACGCATGTCGCCAAGCCAATCGAGCATCATGGCCGCGGACAGGAACATTGCCGTGGGGTTGGCCTTGCCCTGGCCGACAATATCCGGCGCGGTGCCGTGGCAGGGTTGGAAGACGGCATGTTTGTCGCCAATGTCGGCTGAGGGGGCCATGCCCATGCCGCCGATCAGGCCGGCGCCGAGATCAGACAGGATGTCGCCAAACATGTTCTCAGTGACGAGGACATCGAAGTCCCAAGGGCGGCGGACCATGTCGAGCGCGGTGGCGTCAACATAGGCGTAGCGTTCTTCGATATCGGGGAAGCCGGCGGCGCGCTCTGCAAAAATCTTTCGCTGAAAAGCAAAGGCTGAAAACACGTTGGCTTTGTCGACAAGCGTGAGGCGCCCCGGCGCACCGCGGCGTTTGCGGGATTGGGCCAGCCGGAAGCTGAAGTCAAAAAGCTTTTCGCTGATCTTGCGCGTGATCACGAGGGTTTCGGTTGCGACTTCGTCATTGACGACGGCGCCCTTGCCCTTGGTTGCGAACAAGCCCTCCGTTGATTCTCTGATCAGGACAAAATCGAGCGCATCCGCGCGCGGATCAGCAAGCACCCTTGGCATGCCGGGCAGCGCTTTGACGGGGCGGACGCCTGCATAAAGCTCCAGCGCCATCCGTAAATCGATCTGCGGGGCGATCTCGGTGCCGTCGGGGTAACGGATATGGGGCAGGCCCATTGCCGCCAGCAGGATCGCGTCTGCGTTGCGGCAGGCATCCAACGTGGTCTCCGGCAAAGCCGTGCCGGTATCGCGGTAATGGCCGGCGCCCGCTGGGTGGTCTGACAATGTGAGTGAGAAGCCGCCGACCTTAGCCTCCACCGCGGCGAGGATATCGCGGCACGGCGCCATCACCTCAATGCCGATGCCGTCGCCAGGCAGGGCTGCGATCTGGAAGCTGTTGGCTGGCGGTGTGGGCTTTTGGACATCGGACATCGGTTTGGCTCGCGTCGTGGTGCGTGGGGGCAAAGGCGCTCTTTCGCTAGCGAATGACAATGTATCCGTCAATGTATACATTATTTGTGCGTGCGCGATTGCCGGCCCCGATTGGGCGCGGTTCGACTTTGTCAGATGCGGAGGGCGGTTTTCTTGCGATCGGCGGTTAGCCTGGCGGTGTGGCACGCATTGGCCTCGGATCAAGAGGCGCGATCATGTTGGAAATGGAGCAATCTCATCCGGTCTATGAACAGCAAAGCGGTCCCGTAAGATCGGAGATTGTTCTAGCTGACGGGAGCTGCAAGCGCGCTTTGGGCAATCGGCTGCACGTTGGATCGTTTGCGCGTGGCCATGATGCGTTGCGAAAGCACGATGACCGGCACCAGACCGACCGCGACAAGGATCAAAGACGGCGTCGCGGCCTGGGCCAAGCGCTCGTCGGAGGCGAGGCGATGGGCTTGGATCGCAAGCGTGTCAAAGTTGAACGGCCGCATGATCAAGGTCGCGGGCAACTCCTTCATGACGTCGACGAACACCATCAAAAGCGCGGTCAAGACCGCTGGGCGCAACAGCGGGACATGGATCCGCATCAACATGCTGATCTGGCTTTCGCCAAGCGATCTGGCCGCCTGGTCCACGGATGACGGGATGCGTGCCAGTCCAGCTTCGATGCCGCCCAACGCCACGGCCAGGAACCGGATCACGTAGGCGCAGACGAGGGCGGCCATGGTCCCCGTCAGCAGCAATCCGGTCGAGACGCCAAATGTCGCCCGGAATACGGCATCGATAGCGTTGTCTGCGGCTGCGAACGGAATGAGGATCGCAACGGCGATGATTGATCCGGGTACGGCATAGCCCAGATTTGCGATGCGCAACGCAGCCCGGCTGGCCCGGTTGGGATCAAGGCGCGCGGCGTATGCGAGCAACACCGCGATCGCTGCGGCCGCCAGCGCAGCGACACCGGCCAGGATCACGGAATTTGTCATCAAGGCCCAATAGCGCGCCCAATTGGTTGTACCATCGGCAACGGATGCAAGGTGGGCGAGGGTCGCTACCGGGATGATAAAGCCAAACAGCACAGGCAAGGCACACACCGCCGTCGCGGCCCAACCCAGCCGGCGCGGCAGGCGATAGGCCGGCAGAGCCCGCAAGCGGTTGGAGTTGTGGAACCGCGCCTTGCGCCGCCCGAGGCGCTCAAGGAGCAAGACGGTCAAAACGACACCGAGCAGCATCGTCGCAAGTTGGGCTGCAGCCGTTGCATCGTTCATGGTCAGCCAGGCGCGATAAATACCGGTGGTGAAGGTTGGCACGCCGAAATGGGCAACCGTGCCGAAATCCGCGAGCGTTTCCATAAGCGCAAGCGAGACGCCGGCCACGATTGCCGGACGCGCCAACGGCAGCGACACTTTTTGGAATGTTTCAACCGGGCTGTAACCTAAACTCCGCGAGATTTCGGTGTAACAGGTGGACTGTTCCAAAAATGCAGTACGCGCGAGTAGATAAACATACGGGTAAAGCACCAGGATAAACATCAGTGCTGCACCCTCAAGCGAGCGCACGTTCGGGAACCAGTAATCCCGCGGTCCCCAGCCCGTGACATCGCGCAATGTCGCCTGCACGAAGCCTGGGTGGGACAAAAGATCGGTGTAGGCGTAGGCGAGAATGTACGCGGGGATTGCGAGCGGAATAATCAAGGCCCATTCGAAAAACCGCCGGCCGGGAAATTCGCACATGGCCACAAGCCATGCGGTTCCAGTGCCGATAAGGGTGACCCCAATGCCAACCCAAATTGCGAGCCACACGGTATTGGCGACCATGTCTGGCAGCACAGTTGCCGACATATGAGCAAGCGTGCCAGCATCCCCAACGAATAGTGACAGCGTCAGGCCGGTGATCGGCAGCGCGAGCAAAAGCGTGACGGCGATCGCTGTGAGCGACAGGCCGTGGCGTTTGATGCGCGACCAAACCGGCGGCTGGTTTCTCAGTGGAAATGCGATGATCTTTGCGTTGTCTTGCGGCACGAAGAACCGTCTGCATTGTGCGGGTTGCGGTCGACCTGGTTGCTGATCGCGGACCATCGCAGAAACCAGGAATGCCGGCAACCGAGGTCGCCGGCAAGTGTATCGTATTGGAAGCTGCGGTTAGGCCATCAACTTCGCGCTGATTGCAAGATGGCGCGTTGGCTTATCGTATGCAGCGACCGGGATTTATTTATAGCCGACTTCGTCATAGATTTTTTGGGCGTCGGCTTGGAATTCACCCAGCTTGACGAGCGGCAGGTTGTCTGCCTTGAAGTCGCCGAGCTTTTGCACGCTTGAGCTTTTTTCGACACCTGCAACAACGGGGTATTCGTCGTTGCCAGCGGCCAGGTACTGCTGGGCCTGTTTGCTGACGAGGTATTCGAGGAACTTGCGTGCGTTTTCTTTGTTCGGCGCGGTTTTGAGAATGCCAACGCCGGAAATGTTCACATGCGCGCCGGTGGTGTCCTGATTTGGGAAGACAACACCGATCTTGTCAGTGCTTCCCGACAAACCACGCACATTGCTGCGCAAGGCGCGGGCGAAATAATAGCTGTTGGAAACAGCTATGGCACATTCACCCGAAACGATACCGCGCAATTGGTCTGTGTCACCGCCTTGGGGCGCGCGTGCGCGGTTCTCCCAAACGCCTTTCGCCCACGCCGTGGCTTTGTCTTTGCCTTGATTGGCGATGATCGAAGCGAGGAGCGAGATCATATAAATGTTTGAGCTGGAACGCGTACAGACAAGACCTTTGTATTTTGGGTCGGCCAAGTCCGCATATGCTTTTGGCGGATTTTGCACGCGCTCTTTGTCGAAAAAGATCAGGCGGGCGCGCGTCGACATCCCAAACCAGCGGCCGTCGGGGTCGCGCAGATTGGCTGGCACAGCGTTTGTCAGCACATCTGACTGCACAGGGGCGAAGAGACCATCGCGATCAGCGGCCCAGATCCGTCCGGCGTCAACCGTGATCAGGACGTCGGCTGGGCTATTTGCGCCCTCGGATTTGATCCGCTGGATGAGTGCACTCGCGCTGGCTTCAATACGGCGGACTTCAATTCCGGTGGCTTTCGTGAAGTCGCTATAGAGGCGATCATCGGTGTCGTAGTGGCGCGATGAATAGAGGTTGACGACGCCATTGGCCGAAGCCGTGGCGGCGCTTGACAGGGCAAGCGCGGCAATCGTCAAGGCGTGGATCGCGAGCGATGGCAGACGGTTCAAGGCACGTCGCATCAGCTTGTCTCCTCGTGTTGGGATGGATGACGGCATACCCCCGCGCCCCACGTTTTGGGCGCCTGCAAAGGGTGAGCGATGACGCAGGCCAAGGCGGTGATATCCATTTGCAGCGGGGCAGTGACGGCACCCTATGAATTTGGAATTTTGCAGTCAACAATCTTTGGGCTCGCCGTTGGTCGCACGCGTGACCAGCGCTTGCGGTTTGCGCTGCGGGGCCATCCGTGCCGAAGCTTGCCGCGTAGCGAATGCCATAGGCCGAAGTCATGCAACGATGTTGCCTGAGCGTGGTTGAGCGAATTGGATGCGGGCCTTGGGCGCGTGGTCCAACAGGAGGCAGGCATGGATGAACGTCCTGATGACGAACGGCAATCTGGCGCGGCGCGCAATGTTCTTGGTGGCCCGCTTGATGTCTGTTCGCGCGACCCGTTGACCGGGTTTTTCAGAGATGGCTGCTGCAATACTGGCGATGGTGATACTGGAACGCACGTCGTTTGCGCGCAGGTCACGGACGCGTTCCTGGCCTACTCGCGCTCGCGCGGGAACGATTTGATCACGCCGCGGCCGGAGTTTCTTTTTCCGGGGCTGAAGGCTGGCGATCAATGGTGCCTGTGCGTTTCGCGTTGGCTTGAGGCGTATGCAGCAGGCGTAGCTCCGCCGCTGCGGCTTTCGGCAACGCATGAAGCGGCGTTACGCTACGTCTCGCTTGAAACGCTCACCTCATTTGCGCTGGACCGGCAATGACCCAATTGAATGGCCAAGATGCGGGCAACGATCCACTCGCAGGCTTGCAATCCACGTATGCGGATCTGCCGGCGCAGTTTTACAGCGCTTTGGCGCCAACGCCGGTTGCCGCACCCCGTCTGATCAAGTTGAACGCTGAACTGGCGGATCAAATCGGCCTCGATCCAGCGGCGATGGCGGAGCCTGCTGGCGTAGCCGCTCTGGCTGGGAACCGTGTGCCTGCCGATGCCCGCCCGATCGCGGCGGTTTATGCCGGGCATCAGTTCGGCGGCTTTGTGCCTCAGCTTGGGGATGGGCGCGCAATTTTGTTGGGCGAGATCGTTGGTCGTGATGGTGTGCGCCGCGATATCCAGTTGAAGGGTTCTGGGCCGACGCCGTATTCGCGGATGGGCGATGGCCGCGCTGCGATCGGGCCGGTGCTTCGCGAATACATCGTCGCTGAAGCGATGGCAGCGCTTGGGATTGCGACGACGCGCGCGTTGGCGGCGGTGGCAACCGGCGAGGTCGTGATGCGTGAGGCGCCCTTGCCGGGCGCGGTTCTGACACGCGTTGCGCAAAGCCACATCCGGGTTGGCACGTTTCAATACTTTGCCGCGCGCGGAGACCTCGATGGCCTGCGCGCGCTTGCCGACTATGCGATTGCGCGCCACGACCCCGACGCAGCCGACGCCGACAATCCGTACCGCGTTCTGCTCGACCGCGTCGTGACGCGGCAGGCGGAGCTGGTGGCACGCTGGCTTAATGTGGGGTTCATCCACGGTGTGATGAACACGGACAATGTTTCGATCGCTGGCGAGACAATCGACTATGGACCGTGCGCGTTCATGGACGCCTACGATCCTGCGGCGGTTTTCAGTTCGATTGACCGCGGTGGGCGTTATTCCTATGGCAATCAGCCCAACATCGCCCACTGGAACCTGGCTTGCTTTGCCCATGCGCTCATGCCTTTGCTCGGGCCGGATGAGACGGCACAGGTCGACGAAGCCAAGGCGGCGGTCAGTGCCTTCCCAGCTCAGTTTGAACAGGCCTGGCAAGAGGGGTTGTCGGCAAAGCTTGGGCTTGTTGGCGCGCACGACGACGGTGACGATGCGCTCAAGAAGGATTGGTTGGCGCTTCTGGCTCTGACCCAGGCCGACTTCACATTGGCGTTTCGGAGCCTGTCAGATGTGCTGCGCGCGGTCGACGGCGCGGTCGACGAACTGTCTGGCGTTGTAGGCCAAGGTGGGCACCGGGATGTCCTTGAGGCGTGGGTGAACCGGTGGCGCTTGCGGGTCACGGCCGGCGATATGGCCCCAGGCTTGACGGCTGATCGGATGGACGCCGTCAATCCGCTCTATATTCCACGCAACCATCTGGTTGAGGCTGCGATCGCGGCGGCGATGGCGGGCGATGAAGCGCCGTTCCACGACCTGGTCGACGTTTGCAGCCGGCCTTTCGATGCGCAGACGGGGCGCGCGGCCTATGCGACGCCGCCCGCACCGCACGAAGTCGTGCAGCAGACGTTTTGCGGGACGTGAAGTCATGCGATGTCGCAAAGCCGCTGCGAAACCGCAGGGCGGGCACGCAACGGGCGAGAACCGGCACTGACGGTTTTGGAGTGCAACGATGACGGTTAAACGCGATTACGCGCCGCATGCGCCAGCTTCGCTTCGCGGCGTTCGGGTGCTCGATGTTTCGCGGCTTGTCGCAGGAAATGCGCTGTCGCATGCACTTGCGGACCACGGCGCTGAGGTCATCAAGGTGGAACGCCCCGGCGTTGGCGACGATCTGCGCCATTGGAAGACGCGTGGGGTCAGCACGCACTGGAAAGTCTACTGCCGCAACAAAAAGAGTATCACGCTTGATTTACGTCAGAGCCAAGGGCGAGCGCTGTTTCTCGACCTTGCCCAAACGGCTGACGTGGTCATTGAAAACTTCAAGCCCGGGACGCTTGAGCGATGGGGGCTTGGCCCAGACGTCCTGCTTGAACGCAACCCCAATTTAATCGTCACGCGCGTTTCTGGGTGGGGGCAAACCGGGACCTATGCGCAAAAGCCTGGTTTTGGAAGCCTTGTTGAAGCCATGAGCGGCTTTGCAAGTATGAACGGGTTTGCCGACCGACCACCGGTTTTGCCGCCGCTTGCGCTGGCCGATATGATTGCTGGGCTCTACGGCGCGTTTGCGATCATGGTTGCGCTGCGCGAAATCGAGGTCAAATCGGGTCAGGGCCAAGTGATTGATCTTGCCCTTTTTGATCCGATCCATGCGGTTCTTGGACCGATGGCTGCCAATTACCGGCTGACGGGTGAAGTGGCGCCGAGACGCGGGTCACTTTCCGGGGAAACAGCGCCGCGCAATGTTTACGAAACCAAAGACGGGCGATTTGTTGCGCTTTCAGCTTCGATGCAGGCGATGGCTGAGCGCTTTTTCAAGGCCATTGGGCGGCCTGAACTTGTAGAAGATCCGAGATTTGCAACGAATTCCGACCGTGTTGCCAACATTCATGCGTTGGACGCGATCGTGGCCGATTTCATGGGACGCCATACCCAAGCTGAATTGCTTGAGCTGTTTGAGGCCGCCGACGTTACGGTTGGCCCGGTTGCCGATATCGCGCAGTTAATTGATCACCCCTACATCAATGATCGCGCGGTTATTGTGGATTTGCCGGACCCGGAGCTGGGGCAATTGGCGATGCATGACGTGATACCGCGCATGTCTGGCACACCGGCGGCAATTCGTACACCCGCACCCGAATTAGGGGCGCACAACGGTGAGATCTACGCGGGGCTGGGGCTTGATGATCAACGGTTGGCAGAGCTTCAGGCCGAGGGCGTGATCTAGCAGGCTGTTGAAGTTCTCGCACCTTGCCGCTGGTCGGCGAACTTCGGAGGCGGCACAAGCCGCTGTCGATGCTGTGCTCATCAAATCAGCGTTTCGTTTTCGACCGTGAGCTGGACGTGGGCTGCGGCAAATACGGTTAGCCCTGCCTGGATCGGCTCGCCGTGCAAATCGACATTGAGTGATTCGACCAACAACACGGTTGCGCCGCGTTCCAACTGGAGATTGGCCCGCTCTTTTGCGTTCGCCGGCCGAGCGGAAATCCGAGTTATTTTGCGGCGATAGTCTTTGACGCCGAGATATGACAACGCTTTCGACATCGATTTGAAGCGTTCAAGTACGCGTGGCATGCGGTCAAAACGATCAGCCGGAAGCCAAGTTAATGCATAACAGATCGGTAAATCATTCGCAGAGCGTATGATCTCGATCTGAATGACTTTTGCTTTTTCCGCGATGTTAAGCCATTCGGCCATTTCGGGGGGCGCGGTTGTTTCCTCAGCAGATATGACCTCACCGCCGGGATCGCGCCCTGCCGCGATAATGTTCTCTGAAAATCGGGTCGTGCCTTTTATGGGATAATCAATGCGCGAGTCGGTCACGAATGTCCCGCGCCGAGGCGAGGCTGCCACTAACCCGAGGCGTGATAATTCACTCAAAGCACGGCGCAGCGTGTGGCGATTGACACCATACGTGTCCGCAAGCTGCGTCTCTGTCGGTAAACGGCTGCCGGGCGCTAGCGACCCAGAACGAATTTCAGAGGCCAAATCTTCGGCAATCTGACGCCAGATTGCAATGCCTTCGCCCCGCGAGACTTTTTCAACCGGTTTATCGGAAAGCTTTTCTGCCTGTGCCCGCGGCATTTTCGCACGCACATCTTCGCGGCCTCGCGATGATGAAGATTTTTTGCGTTTGTCGTTCGTGGGCATTCGATCCATGGCGTCTTGGTTGTTTGTCACGATCAATAACAAGAGGTGGTTACGGAGAGCCGTGTCTTAAAGATGGAAGTGGACACTTGTAAAACACATTTTGAATTTCGCATGTGTTGTGCGTTCCTGACCGTCGGTGCCCGGCCCGTTGTCGCATCAGCACCGGCAGTGGGCAGCCTGCATCTCGCCGACTTCGTCGATTGCACGGTTCACGGCGGTCACGAACGCTTCGAACTTTTCACGTTCCGCTTTGGCGGCCTCGCGCAATTCAACGGCGCGCAGGACACGGATCGCCAAGGCGCGCTTTGCAACCGCAGTATCGTCGAATGCGCCGGATGGGGGTTCCCGGTCGAGCATAGCGCGCGCCCAGGAAAGCGGCGCATCCACGCGGTCGCGTTCGATGAACGGCGCGGTGGCATTGTCATCTTCGCCAAGGGCGAACGCCACCACGTAGGCGGCGATTTCTCCAACCGATGCGGTTGCGTCAGGCGTGCGCGGGAGCGGTTCGCGTTCCGTAGGCGTGACAGCGGTTTTGACGGCTGGCAACGTCGCGCCGGTGGCCGGCACAGGGTCGGCTTGGTTTTCGGCGCCGGTGCTGACCGGCGTGCGTTGCGCTTCGCGTTGGTCGGTGATGGTTGTCAACAAGGCAGCGATCCGCCGCTCAGCGCGTGACTGCACGGTTTTGGGTCGCGCGATGCGCTCACGCATGAGGCCAAGACGTCCGCGATAGAACGTCAGCATGACGTCAACGCCCGTGCACATGCGTGCGGTCGGCGTCTGACGGAGATAGGCCGACAACTCATCGACGACCCGCTGGCTCAGAAAAAAGAACTGGCCGCCTTCGCGAAACGATGACAGCGCGCCGCGCTTGCGCACGAAATCGGTGAGGCGACGCAGGTCGGCGCGCATGTTGCGCGTGGGGCGTGGATCGGGAGGCGGTGCAAATTGCGTCAGCGCCGCGATACGTTCGGGCGTTGCCGGCTCCCATTTGCGGCAGCGCTGGCGGCCGCCTCGCGATGTGATCAGATTTGTGCACACCCGGCCGTTGAGAATGACAAGGTTGCTTCCGTCGCGGGCGCGGCGTTGGCGACGGCGAACGGGACGAGCCTGTGTGAAGAGCCATCGACCACGTGCATCCGCTACCGGATCGCGAGCGGTCGTCAGCGCCGTGTGAAGATCGCCAACAAGGGACGGTCCGCGGTCAGCCAAGCGTTGCGCGAAATCGCCGCTGCAACTGTTTTGTATGGCGCGCATGCGGCGCTCGGCGATTGCGTCGGATCGTTTGGCTGGCAAGGGGACGGCGCTTGCATCCTGCGCAATGGCTGACGTGGTGCCGCCCACAGAAGTCATCAAAAGCAAACTGCATGTCGCGACCGCCCAACGCAGGGCATCAAGCTTCGTGTTATGAAGGCGGCGCGTGTCTTGCGGTGCAGCAACCATGGTGGATGCGTCCATCTTGATGTTCGTTTGGCCTGAACAGCACCGCTGCAAGCCTTGCAAAACCTTATCGGTCGCGCTGGCCACGTCGACGTCGCGCACGAAGCGGCGCGCGCGCACCTTACAGATGAACGCCGGAGCCTTCGGCAACTACGCAAACCGAAGCCGCGATGCGTGACGCGGGCGCTCCCGAACGTCAACGATCACAGCTCGCGTTGGTTGACAAGAAGTCGTGACAGGGCCAGCGGCGCAATTGCCAGCAATATGGATCTGCGATCACAACGCTGGGCCAGCTTGCGCGCGCTATGGCTTTGGAAGGCAGGCCGCATGCCAAAATCCTGACGAGGCCGTTGGGTGCATAACAGGCCCGCGCTCGGCATGCTGGCGATGGCGCTGCCTCCGTTGATAGGCTTGACGTCCATCGGCAAGTCCTTGCCGCCACCGCGTCAGCGCGTGCTGTGCGCCACATCCAACAAGCTTCGCCCGTGCCGCTGCTTCTCGTGCTCAGCCTTGCGTGTTTCGCAGGTGCCTATTCCATCCGCCTCGTTGATCCGATTATTCCGGAACTGGCGCGCGACTTCGCCGTCGCACCGGCCGTCGCCGCCCTCCTGGCCTCGGCCTTCACCTTCCCCTATGCGCTGGGCCAGCCGATCCTCGGGCCGTTGGCCGACTCGGTTGGCAAAGCGCGGGTGATCAAAGTCGGTCTCGGCGTCTTATGCATCTGCCTGACGGTGGCCGCCGTTGCGCCAAACCTTGAGGTCATGTTTGTTGCGCGCGCGCTTGCTGGGCTTGCGGGCGGCGCGATCATCCCAGTTGCGATCGCGGTGATTGGCGATCGCGTCGACTACGCCAATCGCCAAGTTGCGCTGTCGCAGTTGTTGAGTGCGATGCTCGCTTCGCAGCTCGTGTCTCTGATTGGGACTGGGCTGATCGCGAGTTGGTTTGGATGGCGCTATGCCGTTGGATCAGCCGCCGCGATGGCGATCATTGCGTTCCTCGTGACCACGTTTGCGATCCGGCCACGCAAAGTCGCGCGCCCGCCGTTCCGGATCTCGACCTTGGGCGAAAGCTGGCGCGATGTGTTTGCCAACAACCGCGCGGTTGTCTGCTATGCGGCGGTTTTCGTTGAAGGCGTTGCCATCTTCGGCTTGCTGCCGTTCATCGCGGCAATGATTGAGGCGCGCGGTGCAGGCAGCATCGCAGAAGCGGGCATGGTGCTGGCCTGCATGGGGATCGGCGGGCTCATCTTTACGATTGCGGTGCGACGGCTGCTGGATCGGCTTGGCGGCATGCTCAATCTGATACGCCTGGGCGGTATCATTGCTGCGATTGGATTTGTCGGCATTTCCTTGCAGGGAAGCTGGCCATTCGAGGCGGTCGCGTTCTTGTTCGTCGGTCTGGGTTTTTATTCGGTTCATAACTCTTTGCAGACGCTTGCCACCGAGCTTGCGCCCGAACACCGGGGCTCAGCCGTGGCCCTGCATGCGTTCTTCTTTTTTCTGGGGCACGCGGCAGGACCACCACTCTATACGGTGGGATTTGCCTGGTTTGGGGCACCGGCGACCGTGTTGGCTTTCGCCGTCGTGCTGGCTGTCGGTGGTTTTGTTCTGTCGGCTGCGCTCAAGGGGCGCGGGGCACAAAGGGCAGCGCCTTAGTGTTGCGCTCACGGGCCG
>CAZOGY010000002.1:0-86004 GCA_964579305.1 uncultured Hyphomicrobiaceae bacterium | reverse complement strand
CTTAATCGGATTCACCTGTTCGGGAGCAACGCGACCCGGCGCAAGCGCCGCCCCCGCGGAGGCGCCCGACCGCAGGGAGGAATAGCGACGTGAGCGCAGCAGCGCTAAAGCGAGGCGAATTTCATGCGACACGCTTTAGCTGCGGCCCCGAAAGAGCCGCGCATCGCCTGCAGTTATCGGAGCGACCGCATCACAGCCAACCTTTGCGTTTGAAATAAACAAACGGCACGACGGCCGACACCACCATGGCGGCAATTGTGATTGGGTAAGCCCACGGGTATGCCAACTCCGGCATGTTCTGAAAGTTCATGCCGTAAACGCTTGCAATCAACGTGGGCGGCATCAGCATCACCGCTACGACAGAAAACAGCTTTATGATCTGGTTCTGTTCGATGCCGACGAGCCCAACGGTTGCATCCATCAAAAAAGCGATTTGTTGGGACGTGTGATCGACCTGCGCGGCCAGCGACTGGACATCCTGCAAGCTCGATTTAACCCGCTGCCGGCACGCACTGTCCCGCGAGACCGTATCTGTCATGTTCAGCATGTAGGTCAGGGTGCGGCTGAGTGAGACAAGGCTCTCACGCGTGCGCGTCGCCGTCAGGCTTGCCCGGCCAATCGCGGTCAATGTCGATGCGTGGCCCTGCGTCCGGCTTGGCCGTCCGGCGTCAAACGAAAAGATCTTTCGGCTGATCGTCTCGCTCTCCTCCTGGACGCGCTCAATCAAATCGGCCTGCCGCTCAATCACCGCCTCGATCAGGCCCGTCATGATTTCCGCAGGCGTGGTGGCGACGACATCCCCGGTCTTGGCTTGATTTGCAAACAGCAAGAAGGCGCGCGGCGTGGCAAACCGGACGGTAATCAGATGATCAGCGGTCATGATGAACGTGACATCGCCGGCGACAGGCTCTGGGTCGTCGATGCGATAGACGATCCGCGCCGTCATGACGTGGTTGGTGCCGTCTTGGTATAGCCGCGCCGAGACTTCGATCTCCTTCATCTCGTCTGCGGTTGGGATATCGATGGCGAATGCACGCTCCGTCGCCGTGATCTCTGCAGCCGTCGGGTCCACCAAATCGACCCAGGCTGCCGTGCGCGTACGGGCGATCTCAGCGCCCACGCTTTCTGAGGCGACAAGGCATTTACCGTCGATGAGATCGTAGGTTTTGATCATGGCGTGTCGTCCAATGGCGCGCGCAGATGCGGGCAGACAGGCATACGGCCGACATCGAGCCGGCGGGGGCGAGAGGGAGAAGACGTCGCAGGTGTGGCCTGTTGCGCAGATCAGCGCAACTACCGGCGACGGTACGATGTGGGCTTGGCGGCCACCTGCAAATATGTCAGCCTGTCATCAGTCCGAAACAACAGAAAGGAGGTGGTCCAATGATCAGTGGGAACGAGGGGTCGGTTGGACTTTTGCGTGTCACGCGGGCGTTGGAGCAGCCTCCACGTCAGGCCTGACCCGCCGTTTGGCTGACAATCTCTAGTGTTGGCGAACGAGCCGCCGACATCGACTTCTCGCGGGGACTGCCGTTAACGGCAGTCCCTTATTGTTTTTTGATGTTCCACACGGAACTGTCATGCCTCACGGGCGTGTCATTTGAAATCATGTCCGCAAATTGCGAGACGCAAGGCATGTCAGAATTCGCGAGGTCGTTCGATGACAAAGTATTCTAAATGCGCGGCGCTAATGCTCGTTCTCGGCTCAGCGTTCGTCGCCGATTCATTCGCGGCGCCGTCAGCCGAGGCAGCCATTCGTTGCAACGGCCGCTTCCAGATCTCTGGCGGCCGCGAAATCTCAACACCGTATTGCGAGGACGAATATCTCGCACGCGTTGCCCGCGAATACGGCGCACGCGTCTCAGGCCGTCGCCTCCGTCGTGATTTCGGTAAAAAGCGTGAAATCTGCCGTCTGGTCGGCTTTGATTCGCGGGTGCTCGATATCTGCTCGGGCCTGCGCAACGAGAACCGTCGCGGCCGCTTCTTTTTCAATTAAGAAAATGCGCTGACGAGACCGGGTCGACCTGGTTTAGGGCAACAGTAACACAAAGGGCGCGGATATCGCGATCCGCGCCCTTTGTGTTTCGTGCCAATAGGGCCTTCGGGCAAGCTTTGCGCCTGTCATGACCCGACGCGTTGCCACAATCAACGTTCGTCCACGGGACGTTGCACGGATACGGAGCAGCCTCACCTCGCGCGTTCGCACCGCCTGCCGCATTGTGCGCAAGGCGTGGCGGCAGCGTTCAACCGCGGGGATTGGCCGGCGGCATGGCAGGTGGCGCCGGTCGCGGCTCACCTTGGCCCGCAATGGTGTTATCGTAAGCGCCTGGAGGCGCGGATGCGGCCATGTTCAAGTCCGGCGTCAGCATTGCCGTATCTTGCGGACGTCGCGACTTGCCTTCAAACAGGGCGCCCTGCTCCAGCGTCAGGCTCTCGTGGTAGATGTCTGCGTCAACTTGCGCGCGTGATGTCAGTTCAACGCGCGACCCGCGGATCGAGCCGGTAACCGTGCCGTGCACGACGACCCTTTCAGCGCTGACAAGCCCATCCACGCGGCCGCCATCACCCACGACAACTTCACCGCCGAGCACGTCACCCCGGATCTGCCCGTCGACCTGGATTTTGCCTTGCGAGACGATCCGCAGTCCCTCGCCAATGATCACCAGGTCACGCCCGATGACAGACACGCCGTCGTGCCGCGTGACGGAGCGGCTGTTCTCAGTCGCATTGCGCTGAGCGAGCCCGGACCGCGCGATTGCGGCGTTCGGATCCTGTGGTGTCGATGTGTCAGCAGCCATGGCCTCGTCCCCCAAAACATAGATCGGCAGATGGCCCGTCACCGGACCGCCGAATGGCGAAATCGGTCGCGACGGAACGCGTGCGCCAGCTGATTGTCAAGCGCGGCGGTGCGTGCTCACAGGGCTCAAACCGTTGAAAAGCCGCCGCATGCTGGAACGCGCGGGACGCAGTCTTGGTGCCGCTGTTCAGATCGCAAGCAAGCCAACGGTCAACGATTGCGTCGTGCACCCGCCAGGACCCGGCTAAAGCGCGGCCCAAGTTGCGGCCCCGACGATCCCGTCAACGGTGAGGCCTTCTGCCCGCTGGAATCGGCGGACGGCTCTGCGTGTGCCGCGTCCGAAAACGCCGTCAACGGTGACCCGGTATCCGCGTGCCACCAGGAGGCGCTGAAGCTCCCGCACGGCCTCGTTGCGGGCCCCGATCCGTAAGCGACCGGGGAACGGCCCTTTGGCTGCATCGCCGACACCGGCGGAGCCAAGGCTTGCGGCCGCATCGGCCTTGCAAGGTCTGGCCGAACGCGTGCAGATCCACATCAGCCCCTCACCCGCGATCCGCTTGCGCCTACAGCGAACCTGCGTGTCGAGCGCGCGCCGCCACGTGTCCCACTCGCTGCCGTAACGGGCCCGCACCGCGCGCTTCCAAAGGACGAGCGAACTTGGAAACGCGCCGAGCTGACGCGATGCGTAGGGCGTACTGTCGGCAACGACCGGCTCTGCTTGGCATTCGGCAGCCCGCGCCTGTGACGCGACCGTCGCGAAAAGCCAAAAAGATGTCAGAAAACCAGCGTTCAGCAGTCGTTGCATCGATCATCTCCACAGCGACAGCGCAAAAAGAATCGCTTGCAACTTCAAGCTTGTGAGAAAAACGTCGCCGATGCAACGTTGCGCCAAGTGCTGTTATTGTCCGCCCACGCGCTAACGTTGCAGGCAAGAGGATGACCCCCTCTGCAGACGGGGGCAACGCCGCTGGGCGAAGTCAACTCCGCTGCGCGAAGTTATGGCCCGGCACGCGATTAAAGCGCGATGTCGCTCAACCGCTTACTGGCGAACGCACGTTGGGGCGGGGTTATGCCTGCTTGCCAAACGAAACATAAGACCGCCGATTCCCAAGGGGTTGATCCGCGTGCGGATTGATCGGCTCAGATCGGCCCACTTGTGGCCCAATCGGCCCACTTGGGCGCAGGTGAGCTATCAGCGGTCGGCCGCCATTGCGGTTGCCGCAGCCGGCGCAGCGCCGCCGGCGTGCGCGGACTTTGCGATATCCGCATTGGGGTGGGCCATGGCCGCGGCGCCCTCGTGGCTCGCATGTCCCTCGCCGGCGTGCCCCTCGCTGACGTGCCTGTCGACGAGCGCGTCCGTGATCCCGGCGGCAAGCCACATGGCAAATAAGCTGATCCAGGCGGTCAAGGCCAGCACGCTGCCTCCGGTCACGCCAGCGCCAACGGCACAGCCGCCAGCAAGCATGCCGCCAAAGCCCATGAGCGCGGCTCCGCACATATAGCGGGTCAGGCTGACGCTGCCATCAAACACTTGGACCTTGAATTGCCGGGAAAGCGCGGCGGCAATCATCGATCCCGCAAACACGCCTGGAACGAGGCCTGAATCAAACGACATGGGCAATGTCGGCTTCTGGATCAGCGCCATCAGCGTGTCCGCGGAGGGACCCGTGAAGCTGACACTCTGGATGGCCACGATATCGAACGACGTCGCCGCAACCAGGCTTGTCAGGCCCCAGCCTGCCGCAACCGCGACCCCAACGAGGGCCGCCATGATCCCGCGGTAGGCCGACAACCGGCTTTGCAGCGCCAGCCAGATCCCGGCGGCAAGCCCCATCACCGCGGCCATGAACACAAGCCACGTCGGTATCGCCAGCAGCAAGCTGCGCGTTTCGGGCGGAATGATCCACCACTGCGAGATGTGCAGACGGATCGGCGACAGGACGCCGCTCAGCGAGGCTTGGGCGACGACCGTCAACACCAGGCCCGTCAACAACGCGCGCAAATTCCCCGTCGCTGACAGCACCAGGAGGCGGCTTGCGCAACCGCGCGCGAGGATCATGCCGCAGCCGAACATGAGCCCGCCGATGACCGCACCGGACAACGTGCCAGCCGACGCCAACTGCCGCACGTCCGTCAGGGGCAACGTTTCGGTTGCGACCAGGATCTGCACACCGAGCAAAGCTGCGAAAAACGCCATCAGCCAGATCGCCATCGACTGACCGAACTGGCCGCGCCAGAAAGCAACGCTGGCCGATCGCAAACAAAACGCGCTCTGCTGCGCTGCGGCACCAAACAGCAGCCCAACCGCAAGCCCCGCCGCCAGCAGCACCGCCGGCGTGCCCAGAAGCTCAATTGTTTCAGAGAGGTCTGGCATGGCGCGATCCAACCTGTGCATTTTGCCCGCGCGGCGTGGCCACAATCGGCGACGGGCGAGACGTGAGACGAGCTCTCAAATTCGGATCGCGACCGCGCCAAAGCCGTGCATCGAAAAACCGATGGGCCAGCCCGGTCGCGCTTTGCTTATTCTGTGACTTCGTCGACGATGCCCTGCAAAAGTGTCTCCACCGCCGCAAGTGCCTGACGGCTTCTGCGCGAGGGGTCGCCAATCGGGCGACGATAGCCCACGTGGATCGTGCCCGGCTTGGCGCGCAGCTCATATAGAAACATCACATATGGGCAGACGGCGATGTTGAGGGCGTTGGCACTGACGACGCCGTGCGTCAGCTTAGCTGAGCAGAAATGCAGGTATTTGGCGTTCTTGTACGGCGACGGACTGCCGTCGGCAGTGGTGCTGCCGGCCGATTCGCTTGTCCGCTCCAACATTTTATCGAGATGGCCGACATAATCGATCACGAGACCCTTGTTGACGATCGTGTTCCTCAAATCGAACATCACATCGTCGAAGGTGCCCTCGACCGACTTGGATTTGTAACCGAGCACATCGGTTTCAGCACGCGTTGGGGTCGCCGTGACCAGCAACGCGCACGCATGCATGATCACGAGGCCCAAAGTCAGGCAGGCCAGGGCGAATGGCCGGGACTGCTGCGCCGTTGTCGAAGTGAACGGCCCGTGTCGGCACACTGACGATGTTGTCATCAAAAGTCTCCTCAAGTGTCGCGAAATGTGGCGCCGCGGTCTTGCTGGGCGCGTCAGTGTGCCATCAGCACGGGGATCGACATGCTTTGCAGGACATCGCGCGTCGCACCGCCGATCACAGCTTCGCGCAGCCGCGAATGGCCGTAGCAGCCCATCACCAGGAGATCGGCTTTGTGCGCTTCCAACTGGGTCATCAACTCGCTCGACGTGGAGCGACCGGTGACAACTTTGACCTCGGCTGCAATCCCGTGACGATCGAGCGCGATCGCAAGATCTTCGCCCGGCGCGAAACGGCCGCGCTTGGCATCGTCGGAGGGATTGATCGACAGGATCGAGACGCTTTCCGCGCGCTGTAGCAGCGGCAGCGAATCGAACACAGCACGAGCGGCTTCACGGCTGCCATTCCAAGCAACGATGACGCGCTTGCCAAATGGTGAAAACGCATAGTCCTGTGGCGTCAGCAAAACCGGGCGGCCACTGTCGATCACGACGGTCGAAGCAATGTCCCAGCCCAGATCGAGCGGGTCCGGCACATCCTGTTCCATGATGACCAGGTCAGCGACGCAGGCCGCTTCCGTCAGCGACTGCGACACGTCCGGCTCAAACGTGTCCTTGCACCGCCAATCAGCCCTAATCCCAGCCTTTGTCGCAGCGTCGTTGAAAGCCGCCTCGGTCTGATTGGCCTGCATGCGATAGACTTCGCGCTGGCGCTCATAGATTTCCGCCGGGATTGGCACTTCAGCGCCGCTGTACATGCGGATTGCCGGCATGACGTGATAGCCCGTCACGTGCGCATCGTGCGCCCGCGCGACATACTCAGCAACTGGCATCAACCGCGCCACGTGCGCCGGAGACGGCAGATAGGTCAGCAGGGTCTTATAAGCCATCGGTTGTTCCTCCCGTATCGAACCAGCAGGTGGCATTTCGGGATCATGCCACGCGCAGCCGGCGATCGCGTGTCAGGCTGGCGCGGGTGGCCGCAGACCTGATGGGATCAGGCTGATGGCCGACGCCAACTGTTGCGATGACTTTAGGCAGGGATGGTCTGGTTGTGCTTGATTTCGGTCAAGCCGCCGGGAGTTCAAATGGCCTTGGGCAGGAACAATTCGGACCGATTGAGGCTTGGCTATGGGCCTCAATCGGTTCGACGCAAACTCAAAGCCCGTTCATGGCCCGCCAGACCTTTTCCGGCGTCACGGGCATGTCGATGTGCGCCACGTCCCACTCTTTCAAAGCATCGAGCACGGCATTGATGATGGCTGGCGTCGCGCCGCAACAGCCGGCTTCGCCTGCGCCTTTCACGCCGAGCGGATTGCGCGTCGTCGGTGCCTCTTCGTAATAGAAGATGTGCATCGGCGGCATGTCGTCGGCCCGCGGTAAGCAATAATCCATCAGCGATCCCGTCAAAAGCTGGCCTGAGCCCTCATCGTAGACGACTTGCTCAAGCAGCGCTTGGCCGAGGCCTTGGGCAATCCCGCCCATGACCTGGCCGTCGCAGGTCAGCGGATTGATGATCGTCCCGAAATCATCGATCGCCCAGAAGCCGACCACGGCGACTTCGCCTGTCTCCACATCGACTTCGACCTCGGCAGCATGCACGCCATTTGGGATCGTGATGATGTCGCGCGCGAACGTGGCGTCAACGTCCAGCGCATTCGGTTCGATGCCGGGTGGCAAACGGCTTGGATCGTTTGAGGCCGCAACGATATCGGCAAGCATCACGGCCTGTTCGGTTTTCGTATCGCGCGCCATGCCATCGCCCAATGCAATGTCATCCGGCGTTGAGTTCAAAAGATGCGCCGCAATCGCTTTGAGCTTAGCTGCAGCTTGCTGGCCAGCCTCCAAAACAGCATTGCCGCCCACTTCCATTCCGCGCGAGCCGCCATGCCCACCGCCGATTTCGGTCAACGCCGTATCGGCCTGCCGGTATGTGATCGCATCAAGCGGAACACCAATCGTGTCCGACAGGATTTGCGACAGCGCCGTTTCATGTCCCATGCCGGTTGATTGACTGCCAACGTCCAAGGTGACCTGGCCGCCATCGCCAAAGGTGATTTTGGCCTCTTCCTTTGGTGCCCCGCCCGTGCATTCCAAATACGGGGCAACCGCAAATCCGCGCCGCCGGCCATTTGCTTTCGCAGCAGCGGCGCGATCGGCAAATCCCGCGTAATCAGCAACTTTCAAGGTCTCGTCGAAGACGGCTGGAAAATTACCACTGTCTATGGACAGACCCATTGGCGTGGTGTGTGGCAGCGCGGTTGGCGGAATAAGGTTTTGGCGGCGCAAATCAATCGGGTCCCGGCCGAGTTTTCGCGCTGCGTGTTCGATAATGCGTTCAACGTGGAAACTCGCTTCCGGCCGACCGGCACCCCGGTAGGGATCGGTTTGCGAGGTATTGGTGAAAACGGCTTCGGCTCCGTAATAGAGCGCTGGAAAGTGATACGGCCCACCTTGCGTGCGCGCCGAGCCGGCGGTTGGCGTAAACGGGCCCATCGTCCCGCACCACGCCCCAACATTGCCAACACTTTCAACCTTCAAAGCCTTGAACGTGCCGTCGTTATCCAGTGCAAGCGTGACGGTCGAAACCTGATCGCGGCCATGCGCGTCGGTCAAGAAGCTTTCGCCGCGATCCGAGACCCATTTCACAGGCCGGCCGCCAAGCATTTTTGACGCGTGCAAAACAAGAGCAGGTTCATTATACAGAGAATTTTTAACGCCAAAGCCGCCGCCAACGTCCGGCGCGAGGTGATGCAGTTTTTCCTTTGGGATATTCAGGATTTGCTCGGCAAACACGTCGCGGTTCGCGTGAATGTTCTGTGATGAATTCCAAAGCGTATATTTGTCTTCCGCCGGGTCGTATTGACCAACACAGCCGCGCGGCTCCATTGCGACAGCGGTGACCCGCGAATTACGCATCTCCAACGAAATCACGTGATCAGCCGATTGAAGGGCTGCTTCCACACCGTCTTTATCGCCCAATTCAAAATCAACACAAACGTTGTCTGGGGCAATATCCCACAGCGTTATCGCGCCGTTGCCGCGTGCGGCCCCTTGCTCCACGACAACGGGCAACTCTTCAAAATCGACCTCAATCAATTCAAGTGCGTCAATCGCCTGGGCTTTGGTTTGTGCCACGACCATCGCAATCGGCTCTCCCGCCTGACGCACCGTATCAACGGCAAGGCAGTGCCGGTCTGGCACCCGGATCGGTGATCCATCGCGAAAAGCCTGAATCGGTGATTTGGTCGGAATAGGCCCATAACCGGCCGCGACCCATTCCGCCCCGGTCACGACAAGCAAGACGCCGTCAGCCGACCGCGCCGGCGCAACATCGAGAGATTTGATCCGTGCATGCGCGACCGGTGCCCGCAACAGCGCAGCATGCACAGCCCCTTCCGGCATCAGATCGTCGATGAATTGGCCGACGCCGCGCAGGAACCGATCGTCCTCCAGCCGGCGGACCGGCTCGCCAATCCGCACCATCCGGTCGGCACGCACCATTTCGTTCATCTCATCCCCCCTTGCCGATTATCTTGACCAAACCCGCAGCACCACCAAACCTGCAGCATCGGCCAGTTGCCCGTCTCCACAAGTTCTTGCATCTGCTGTGCTCTCTTGCCGATCCTGGCTGGAACGCGCATCGGTCTGACGTGTGGATCGCCTGTGCGACTTTTGACGGAGAGGGTGAAAATTGCAAACCGACCCAGGCCGATTCCTTCGAACGCTGTTTGACGCAGCCGTCAAAGCCGCAGACCCGCGGCACACTTTGGCGGCGCATCTGCCAGACCCGCCCGCAGGCAAGACGGTCGTGATCGGCGCGGGCAAGGCATCGGCTGCAATGGCATCAGCGTTTGAGCAGGCCTGGCGGGCGGAGTGCAGCGGCCTCGTTGTTACGCGCTATGGCCACGCAGTCCCAACGCAGCGTATCGAAATCGTTGAGGCGTCCCATCCCGTGCCTGATCTGGAAGGCCTCAAAGCTGCGCAACGGATCATGGCGCTGGTTCAAGGCCTGAGTGCCGACGACCTGGTTGTTTGCCTGATGTCGGGTGGCGCATCGGCCCTGTTAACGATGCCGGCCAACGGCCTTAGCCTCGATCACAAACAAACGGTCAATCGCGCGCTTCTGAAGTCGGGTGCGAATATTTCTGAGATGAATTGCGTGCGAAAGCACCTGTCGGCCATCAAGGGCGGGCGCCTGGCCGCAGCCGCTGGGCCGGCGCGCGTTGTGACACTTGCGATTTCCGATGTGCCTGGCGACGGACCAGAGGTCATCGGGTCCGGGCCAACGGTGCCAGACCCAACAACACGCAACGACGCACGCCGCTTACTCCTGGATTACGCAATTGACGCGCCGGAACCCGTGACCGCTTGGCTGGCAAATCCGGCTTGCGAAACACCCAAGCCCGACGATCCGGTTTTCGCCAATACGCAATTCAAGCTGATCGCAACGCCCCAGATGTCGCTTGAGGCCGCAGCGAACGTGGCCCGCAGCGCCGGGGTGACGCCGGTGATCATTGGCGATGCGATCGAAGGCGAGGCGCGCGAAGTGGCCAAGGTCCACGCCGGGATTGCCCGCCAGATCGCACGTCACGGCCAACCCGCCAGCGCCCCTGCGGTTCTGCTTTCCGGCGGCGAAACGACGGTCACGGTGCGTGGCAATGGCCGCGGTGGCCGTAACGCAGAATTCCTGCTCGCGCTGGCCATCGAGCTTGGCGGCGATCAGCGCTTTGCCGCGTTCGCAGGCGATACCGACGGCATCGACGGGACCGAAGACAACGCCGGCGCCCTCTATTTACCCGACACGCTTGCCCGGGCCCGGTCCGCCGGTATCGATCTGCCAGCGCACCTGGCCAACAACGACGGCTACGGCGCATTTGCGGCCCTGGGCGATTTGGTCATCACGGGCCCCACCCTCACCAACGTCAATGACTTCCGTGCAATCCTGATCCGCTGAACGCGCCAGCGTTGGCCAGGTGACAACCGCCACGCCGACATGACACGCTCGCTGGCGAACGGTTCCACGGCGAACCAGGAAGCCGCGCGTCAGATGCGGCCCTTTGAGGAGAAAGCGCCATGCCCATCGACACCGTGCCAACCAACCGAAAGAAAGTTCTAGCAACAGACACTCTGGCGTCGGTCGCGCGCGCACTGCTTGCAGAACGCGGCGATGTGGAACTGGTCACCTTCCCCAACTTGGCAGATCGCGAAGCGTTCCTGGCCGTGCTGGAGCGCGAGGCCCCTGTCTCAGCATTCGCGCTTGGCCCGACCAAGATCAGCCATGACCAAATCAATGCTGCCAAGGCGCTTGAGGTGGTTGCCCGCATCGGCGTTGGTTTCGATGCCATCGACATCCCCGCACTGAACCATCACGGCGTTCCCCTGATGACCGCGGGCATCGCCAATTCGCCCTCCGTCGCCGAACACGCGCTCTACATGATGATGTGGCTTGCCCGTCGTGCGTTGGAGACCGACGCGATCGTCAAGCAGGGGCGCTGGCATGATCGCATGGGCGCAGTGCCTTTCGACCTGTTTGAAAAGACTGTCCTGATCGTTGGGTTCGGCCGCATTGGAACGCGCACGGCCAAGCGCTGCGCGGCCATGGACATGACGGTTTTGGTCTACGATCCCTACGTCGACACCGCGACCATTGCCGAGGCCAATTATACGCCGGTCGCCGATCTCAACGCCGCGATGGCCGAAGCTGACTTCGTATCGATCCACTGCCCGAAAACGCCTGAGACAGTCGGCATGTTTGATGCAGAACGGATCGGCCGCATGAAGCGATCAGCCTACCTGATCAATACGGCGCGCGGCGGCATTATTGATGAGCGGGCACTGGAGGCGGCCTTGGACGCCGGCGTGATCGCCGGTGCCGGTTTGGATGTCTTCGATCAAGAACCCGTCGACCCGGAAAATCCGCTGCTGAAACGTGATAATGTGATTACATCGCCGCATATGGCCGGGGTGACCAAAGAAGCGCTCGACCGGATGGGGATTGCCGCGGTCAAGAATATCCTAAGCGTTTTCGATGGCGCTCCAATCGCAGAAAACGTCATCAATAAGGAGGTGCTCGGCTAATCGCCGGGCAAGATTTGGGCTGAACGTTTTTTGACCTTGGTCAACGCCGCGGCGGTCCACCTCCCCGATCATCGCCGTGACATGTCAGCGGAATTGGTCGGGGAGATCAAGGCAGTGGATTTGGCTTACGTCGTGCGTCGGACCTGTTGCGTCATCGCTATTGCGCTGGCCGCACTCAGTCTGGTCCGGCCCGCTCAGGCCGCAGGCGATATCGCGCGAGGCGAAAAAATTGCGTCGCGTTGGTGCGCGGCTTGCCACGAAACAGAAAAAGGTGCGGTGCGTCTGGACGAAACCCAACCCGCAAGTTTTCAAGAGATCGCCGATACGCCTGGGATGGGTGAACTTGCGCTCAAAGTTTTTTTCCAAACCCCGCATAAAGAAATGCCGAATTTTTCCGTGACCACAGAGGTTCGCGACGATCTCATTGCCTATATCACCAGCCTGAAAGGCCACTCCGAAAAGAAGCGGTGACCAGGCCTTGCCGAGCGGGGTTGCGGCCAAAACTCATCAATATGGCGGGATTTGCGTTGGTATGACTGGCCGTCAGTCTCGCGCGAACTACGATCGGGCGTGGGATATCTGCAGACAGTGCGCGCGTTAATGCATGTCGCGTCCAATCGGATTCACGCCCCAAGGCCGCAAAGCGGCCCGTGAGCGCAACAGAGCTCAAGCGAGGCGCATTTCATGCGACACGCTTTAGCGATAAATCAGGCCATATCGATTGCGGCGCTCCCGTATCGCACGCTTGTGGTTATGTGAGGAAATGTTCGTGGATGCCCAGTTGCCTGAGCTTGCGATCAAATCCGTCCGCGGTATTGAGGGTGTGCAATATCGTGCCATCAGGGCGCAAATAGCTGATCAAACCACCATCGCCTTGCGCAAACGCAACAATGGCGATGCGATCACGTATCCCTGATACGTGAAACGTTTGAACCTCGTAGGCGCCAGGCACCAAAACGTGGATGGGTCGCCGGTCGTCATCGTCGACCAAAATAAAACGCCCTGGGCAAGTTGGAATCGGCCGCCAGGCCCATTGTGTGTGGATCCGCGCAAACATCCCCACGGTGGCTCCGCGCATGATTGGTTTCAATCTGGCTGTTCCGCCGTCGCCCCCGCCGCCAAGTCGGTCGGCAACGCCAGTTGAGTTCGGTCAGTGTCGTGGCAATCGCCATGCGCGCCCCGCGGCACCAAATTCGTGGCTCTTTGCTAATTGTGAAGTAGTCTCTCCAGTGACTGGAGAGTCAAGCCAGCCGCATGCCAACGCCGCGACGGCTGCGCGGCCCGCCAACGGAGGCGCCGAATGATGAGCATTGGCCAAGCGAGCCGTGTCGCGGATCTGCCGGTCAAAACGGTCCGCTACTATGCAGACATCGGCCTCGTCGCGCCCGCTGGCCGGTCTGAGGCTGGTTATCGGCTCTATGAGGCGGACGATGTCGCCCGCCTTGTCTTCGTGCGCCGCGCCAGAGCCTTCGGATTTTCGTTGGATGATTGCCGCGAACTCCTTGGCCTTTATCAAGACCAGACGCGGGCCTCAGGTGACGTCAAGCGTATCGCCCAACGCCATCTTCAGTCGATCGATAATCGTTTGGCCGAATTGGAAGCCTTGCGTGCCGAGCTTGCGCGCGTGGTGGCCGCGTGCGCTGGTGACGATCGGCCCAACTGCCCCATTCTTGCGACGATGGCGCCGCAGACGATTGCTTCACAACCAGCGGACACCGACGCCGCCTCAGCAGGCGCGCGCAAGCGCCGGGCACGTCCGCCAATTGCGCGATAAGCCGTGTCGTCGCAAGGCGGCGTAACTGCCACCAAACCGGTCCGATTATCCACAGGCGCAATTTGGGACGTGCACCTCCCATTGCCCCCGCCGAACGTCGTTCTATGATTATCGCCCTTAACGTAAGTCTGTTTGTACGCTTAGGAAGAAGAATGTCGCAATCGATTGTCGCTGGACGCGCCACTGTCCGTAAGTGTTTCATGCTTGTCGCTTTGGCCGTTTGCGCCGCGATGAGCGCGCAGTCCGCGTCTGCCTGCGTCACGGATTATGCGGTGGCTCGTCACGATACGCTTGCGCAAATCGCCAAGCGCTTTTATCGCCACGAGGACAAATGGGTCGTCATTTTTTACGCCAACCAGCAGGTCATCGAATTGGGCGGGGGGCCCCGGGTCGGACAGGTCCTTAAATTGCCTTGCTCCGGGCAGGACGGGGCCTCACCGCCAGCCGTCCGCGCCGACGCGGAAGCGCCGCCCGCCGAACCCGCCGTGACCACCACATCGTCGGTCACCAATCTGTTCAAGGTTGACCCGACAAAAGTCCGCTCCCTCATCGTCCAGTTTCACAAGACGCGTGCGGATGGTGTCGGTGAGGCGATCGGTTTTGCCTCTGTCGAGGAAATCGAGATCAAGATTGCCGACCGCAAGGAGACCGCGCTCGCCGTGCGTTTTGACTTGAAAGGTCTGACACCCGGGCCTCACGCGCTGCATGTGCACGCCAAACCGGAGTGCGGTGCCGCGGAACATGACGGCAAATCCGTCCCAGGTTTGGCCGCCGGGCCGCACTTATTCGCCTATGGCACCGGGGCGACCGAAGGCGTGAAGTTCACAAGCCACCTCGGCGATTTGCCAGACCTCAAGGTCGCCGATGACGGCACAACGACGGATCAGGTCGTCGCGCCGCGATTGCGCCTCAGCGATGTTCGCAAGCGCGCGATCATCATCCATGACACGGCAGATGACGCTTCGGGGCGCCAGGCCTGCGCCGTCATCCCCTAATCCGCCGTTCGACCTCTCAGCGGAAATGGCGATCGAGAAAGCGTGTCACGGCGTCCCAGTAGGCCGCAGCCGTCGCCCCATTCCGAGCTAAAATAAACGCAGATGAGCCGTGGCGGCCACCCCGTGGGGGCGCAAAGCCTGTCTTGGATTGGCCTGGGATTGCCGAATAAATGCTGCGCCAGCGCCCCGTCTCGTTGGCCGCCGAAGCGATGAACACAGGCGCTTTGATCCGGGCCGCGGCACCTTTGATGGATTGGCCGCGGATGTATTCGCCGGGCGACATCGACACGATGCCATCAACAAGTTTCGGTGCCTCGCCCGCAATCAGGAGTGCCAATGCGGCGGAATACGAACTCCCCCACAGGATGACAGGTTGGCCGCCGGCTTTGTCGCGCGCCCACACCAAGCCCGCCTCGATGTCCGGCCGCGCTGCCGCATAGGACTGCCGTTTGCCGGCCCGCTGTGCGCGTTGCGCCGTCTGGTTGGTCACACCGCCAAAGGCGCGCCCAGATCGCTGGTCCAATGCGATCGCGTGAAAGCCAAGCGCATTCAGCCGTGGCGCAATCTCGCGATACTCGCCGCGGCTGGACCCAGCCTGATGCGCCAGAACGATCCAGCCGCGCGGCATTTCGGTTTCTGCCAAATAGACGTCGGCTGCCACTCGCATGCCGTCGCGCGCCGTGAGTTCGACGGTTTCGCGCGCGTGCGCCGCAAAACACTGCATGGCGAGTGCTAAGCCCGCCAAAAACCCACAAAGAACACGCTGACGCATCGATCCAACCCCAATTGTTATACGCCATGGCTGACACCGGCTTGTATTCTGCAATTGGGCCGACCAAGCGAATAAACATCGCGCGAGCCTGCCGATTAAGCGACAGCGCGCGCACTTGTCAGCGGCGGTCTTACGCTGGATGATCACAGCATAACAATCACGACGTTCCGCGCCGCGCATTGATTGCGCCGGCCGCCTTGAGAGGAAACGCAGCCATGGCGCTTGCAATGCCAAAGGCGGAGGACGAGATCCTCGCGCGCCGCGATGAAATCGTCTCTCGCCTGCTCCGGATTTTGCCGCGCGAAAGCGTGATCGACGATGAGGCGGCACGGCGCGCCTACGAGTGCGATGCCCTGACCATGTACCGGCAGCTTCCACTTGTGGTTGCCTTGCCCGAGACCGTCGATCAGGTCGCCAAGATCATGGCTTTGGCCGCCGAACTGAACGTGAAAGTGGTCCCTCGCGGCTCGGGCACGTCGCTGTCCGGCGGCTCGCTGCCGCTTGAAGACGGCATCTTGCTTTCAATGAGCAAGTTCAATCGCGTTCTGGAAGTCGATTACGAAAACCGTTGCGCTGTTGTTCAGCCGGGCGTCACGAACCTGGCAATCACCAAGGCGGTCGAGCACAAGGGTTTTTACTATGCCCCTGATCCATCCTCGCAGATTGCCTGCTCGATTGGCGGCAACGTTGGTGAGAACGCCGGCGGCGTCCACTGCCTGAAATATGGTTTGACGACGAACAACATCCTCGGGCTGGAAGTCGTGCTGATCGGCGGAGATGTCGTGCGCCTCGGCGGCAAGCATCTCGACAGCGAAGCCTACGATCTGATGGGCGTCATGACGGGCTCCGAGGGCCTCCTCGGCGTGATCACTGAAGTCACCGTCCGCATCCTGCAAAAGCCGCAAACCCTGCGTGGCGTCCTCCTTGGATTTCCAACTGTCGACGACGGCGGCAATTGCGTTGCTGCCATCATCGCAGCCGGCATCATCCCGGGCGGCATGGAGATGATGGATAACGCGTCGATCAGGGCCGCGGAAAACTTTCAGCCATGCGGTTATCCCGTCGACGCTGAAAGCTTGGTTATCGTCGAACTTGATGGCACGGAAAGCGAAGTCAATCACCTGATCGACCGCGTGTCCGGAATTGCCAAGGCCCACAATGCCACGGATATCCGCGTTTCAAATTCCGATGCGGAACGCGCGCAGTTCTGGGCCGGTCGCAAAAACGCCTTTCCAGCCGTCGGCGCCATCGGGCCCGATTATCTGTGCATGGATGGCACCATCCCGCGTAAGCAATTGTCTTATGTGTTGAAACGGATGAACGAATTAGCAGCCCACCACGGACTGCGCGTTGCAAACGTTTTCCACGCCGGTGACGGTAACTTGCATCCGCTGATCCTCTATGATGCTTCCATCCCCGGCGACATTGAAAAGGCTGAAGCCTTCGGCGCTGATATCTTGAAACTTTGCGTCGAAGTCGGGGGTGTCTTAACGGGTGAACACGGCGTCGGCGTCGAAAAACGCGATCTCATGGGCGAGATGTTTACGGAGATTGACCTCAAACAGCAGCAGCGCCTCAAATGCGCATTCGACCCCAACCACCGCCTGAACCCAGGCAAGGTTTTCCCGACATTGCACCGCTGCGCCGAACTGGGCCACATGCATGTTCATCGCGGGCAAGTCCCGTTCCCAGACATTCCGCGGTTCTAGAGCATCATCCGACCACACATGATCGCAATTGCTTTCACGTGGTCGGATAAAGATGCTCTATCGATTTGGAAATAGAGCATCATCCGGTTTCGGCGGAATCGCCGGAGCCCAAAAACGCTGCGACGATTTGAAAACCAGAATCACGACAAGCGCACACGCGCGAACTTGAAATGATCTAAGCTCGCGTGATCAGACCGCCGTTTGCAAACAGCGAACGCCCGGTATTGTTCGTCGATGCCGGGCTGCGATCCATGCTGAATGCCAGTGTGCCACGTTTGACCGAGTTGATGCGCAGATTCGCTTGCCAAAGCAGATCAATGCGCCGTCAGCGCTCACGCCCAGCAAGCCAATGCCCACCTGACAGCTCTTGCGCCACCGGCTAAGGTTGGCGACCGCCCTTGCCATTTGCACCCAGAGCCCGCTGCGCATGTCCCTGCATAAGCCCACCAACGAAGCCGAGGTCGTGGCCCTCATCGAAGCCGCCGTTGCCAATGAACGGCCGCTAGAGATCGTAGGCATGGGGTCGAAACAGGGCCTTGGCCGGTCCGATCGACCAGACGACCAAATCTCCATGGCGGCCTTGAGTGGCGTTTCGATGTACGAGCCTGAAGAGCTTGTCCTGACCGCCGGCGCCGGAACGCCGCTGCGCGAGATCAGGGCATTGCTCGATCAGCAAGGCCAGGAGTTGGCGTTTGAGCCGTTCGATCCGGCCGCGCTGTATGGGGGTGCGCCTTCGTCGGGCACACTGGGCGGCATCATCGCTGTGAATGCCTCTGGTCCCCGCCGCATCAAAGCAGGGGCCGCCCGCGATCACCTTCTCGGCTTCAAAGCCGTGTCAGGGCGGGCCGAGGTGTTCAAATCTGGCGGCCGCGTGATGAAAAATGTCACCGGCTATGACTTATCAAAATTGATCACCGGCTCCTACGGCACGCTCGCGATCATGACGGAGCTGACCGTCAAGGTGATGCCAAAGGCTGAAACCGAGCAATCGCTGTTGGTCATGGGCCTTGGCGAGGCCGAAGCGCTGTCCGTCCTGCGCACCGCCTCGGGCTCACCGCATGAAGTCTCCTCACTTGCCGTCGTGCCGGCCGGCGTGTCCGACAGGGTTCTGCCACAGCCAAGCGGCGCCAGCGCCGCCATCCTGCGCCTTGAGGGCCCCGAGGTCTCCGTTCTCAAGCGCCGCGATGATCTGATGACGATGCTGAAAGCCACCGGCGCAAGCTTCGAGACGTTGCCTGAGCCTGCCTCCAAGGCGCTATGGGCCGACTTGCGCGATGCCGCACCAATTGCCCAGGCGCAGCCCGCCGAGGCGATCGTATGGCGGGTTTCGGTCGCCCCCACGCAGGCGGCAGACGTCGTCGCTGCGATCCGGGCGGCCGGCGTGCCGGTCGCAGCACATCTCTATGACTGGGCCGGCGGACTGATCTGGTTTGCGCTGGACCCTACAAGCGAAAACAGCTTTGCCGCTGCAATCCGCTCAGTCGTCGATGCTCACGGCGGCCATGCAACGGTGATGCGCGCCCCGGACCCGGTCCGAAACGGCGTGGCCGTGTTCCATCCGCAGCCTGGCCCACTTGCCGCACTCACCGCACGCGTGAAGGACGCGTTCGACCCCAAACGCGTGCTCAATCGCGGACGCATGCAGCCTGATTTTTGAGTGCGTCCGCGACTTGGAGGTGGCTTTTCTCAGCACCAAGGATCGGTTGGAACATTCAGTCCCCGACGACACCGCGGGCGATATGACCGATGTCGGTGTTTGCGAAGCCCAGTCAGTGATCACGAAAAGAAAAACGCGCCATGCAAACCAATTTCGCGCCGCACCTTCTCAACGAGCCGGATATGGCTCATTCCGAACAGATCTTGCGCAAATGCGTCCACTGCGGGTTCTGCACGGCGACCTGCCCAACATACCTACTGCTCGGCGATGAATTGGATAGCCCGCGCGGGCGGATCTATCTCATCAAGGATATGCTGGAGAACGGACGACCCGCCGATGCGCGCACTGTCAAACACATCGATCGCTGCCTGTCGTGCTTGTCGTGCATGACGACCTGCCCGTCCAGCGTCCATTACATGCACTTGGTCGATCATGCGCGCGCGCACATCCAAGAAACCTATCAGCGGCCGCTGGGTGACCGGCTGATGCGTCAGCTTCTTGCGCTCGTGCTGCCGCGTCCGATGCTCTTTCGCCTATCGCTTCTAGGGGCGCAGGTTGCCAAGCCGATGGCCTTCTTACTTCCCAAGAAACTGCGCGGACTGGTGGCTATGGCGCCTGCGTCGATCCCGACCCCGTCGCGCTATGACCGGCCGCAAGCTGTCGCTGCCGAGGGACCCCGCAAACTGCGTGTCGCGCTGATGACCGGTTGTGCCCAACGCGCGCTCGACCCCAACATCAACGAAGCCACCATTCGCTTCCTGACCCGCCATGGCTGCGAAGTGGTGATCGCCAAAGGCATGGGCTGTTGCGGCGCCCTCACCCATCATATGGGCGATACGGAACGTTCGCATGCTTCCGCACAGCGCAATATCGCAGCCTGGCACCACGAATATGAAAGCGGTGGTTTGGACGCGATCGTCATCAACACCTCTGGCTGCGGCACAACCGTCAAAGACTACAGTCACATGTTCCGCAACGACGAGAAGTGGGCTGCCAAGGCCGCGCGCATTTCCAGCCTGGCCAGGGACGTGACCGAGATCGCAGCCATGCTGGACCTCAAGGTGACCGGTGACGCGCCGCACCTTAAAATCGCGTATCACTCGGCCTGCTCGATGCAGCACGGCCAGAGAATCACCAAGCTACCCTTCGACTTACTCCATGAGGCGGGCTTTGATGCCCATCCCGTCCCCGAAAGCCACATTTGTTGCGGTTCAGCCGGCACCTACAACCTGCTCCAGCCCGAGATCGCGACCCAGTTGCGCGATCGCAAAGTCGCCAACATCGAACGCGTGGGGGCTGAAGCGATCGCGGCTGGCAACCTTGGCTGCATGATCCAGATCGGCGGCGCAACCGATCTGCCGATCGTTCACACGGTCGAGTTGCTTGATTGGGCAACGGGTGGCCCGCAACCCGAAGCGTTGAATGCCGTCGTTGCCGCTCGCAAGACGCAAACGGGAACCGCGCGCGCTCCAGAGGATTATCTGGTCGCGGCGCAGTAATCAGCTGCCACTTCAGAGCCACGCGTGGGCAACCACCATTGCGCATGGTCAATGACGCGGTCGCAAGCGCGTTGCACGTGGGGCCGTGAGGTTTTAGCCGCCGCGAAGATGGCGCCGCGCTGGCAATCCGCTTTGCTTGCAACTTTCGTAGAGCATTGCGGTGCTGGAACTGGCGGCCTTTGGAGACGCTGACATGCGTGATATTATTCTGGACGCGGTTACGGGCGCCCTGCTTGGCGTCGTTTTCATTGTTGGTTTGTTTGCGCTGGATATCGCTCAGATCGGGACCATGACCTGGGCATCCGCAAGTCCAACAACCGTTATTGCCATGCTGGCAATCGGCATTATTCCGTTCTTTTCAGCCTGCGCGGTCAGCATTGGCGTCATGATGCTTCCTTGGGAAGCCGACAACGGCGGCGATCGATAATCAACGGCTTTCGCGCAGCCGCCGTTTGGCCAAAGACGCGGCCTGAGACCGTGACTGTGCCCTCACAAATCAAGCCATTGCACGTAACGCCGTTGCAAGATTGACCAATGCGCCAAGTCCAAGCGCGCCAAGCGTCAAAGCCATACCAGCGACACGCAGCGGGATCGGCTCCGGCGATCGACTGATGGCAACCGCATGAACCAGCCTTCCCGCCAGTAATAGCGCCCCAATCACCGCAATCAGCCACGGTGCGTGCCCCTGCATTTCCGCAAACGCCATAAGTAAAAGGCCGAGCGGAACATATTCGGCAAAGTTACTGTGCGCACGCAGCCGACGCTGCAGTGGTTCTTGGCCGCCATCACCAAGCGCAATGCGTGCCGATTGTCGCGCCACGATCACGCGTGCGCTGAGCACCAAAAAAACAAGGACGAGGACGCCAGCAAACAGCGACGTGATTTGAACCGACACGCAGACCTCCAGCCGGCAAGAACGCGACCGCTGAACGAACGCAGGCCGATACGGTTCGGATCAAACGCTGCCATCGACGACAACTTCTACCAAGTTGGTTTTGCCGTTGCGCAGGTTTTCCGCCAGGACGTCCTTGACGGCAGATGGATCGGTGACGCGCACGGCATTGACGCCCATGGACTGTGCCATTTGGACGAAATCGATTTCCGGATCGACAAAATCCATCCCGATAAACCGGTCGTTGCCATGAAAGGCTTTCAAACGCTGTTTAATGATGCGATAGCCACCATTATTGGGAATAACGACCGTGAGCGGCAGTTTGTAATGCGCCGCACTCCATAACGCCTGAATGGAATACATCGCACTCCCATCGCCTACAAAACAGCAAACGGGCCGTGGCGCTTGCGCAAGCGCGACGCCGACCGAGGCTGGAAGCGCCCAGCCGATACCTCCAGACGCCAGGCTGTGATAATCGTAACGCTCGCGATACGGGATCAGGTTTGAGACGTAGCGGCCCGACGTCAGGCTTTCGTTCACCAATACCGCATTGTCAGGCAGCGATGCCGCCAATTGAAGCGTGAGCCAGTCGCCGGAAATGGGCTGCGCGTTCGCAAGCTCGCTGGAGATCTTGTCCGCAAGCGCGGCTCGCGCGGTCGTCCAGTTGTCCTCTTGAAGGCGCGAGACGCGCGCTGCGGCCGCCTCACTGAAAGTATCGCCACCGGCTTCCCGCACGGCTGGTATCAACGCAGCCATCGTTTCCGCAACGTCGGCCCGCACGGCAATTTCAACGGCGTAGTTTTTGGCGATATCCCAGTCGACCAGACCAAACTGGATGATGGGCAGATCGTCCGGTTTGGGATCGGTCGCGCTATAGACCGACATTTGCAGCGGATCTGCACCCACCGCGATCATCAAATCATATTGCGAAAGCTCTTTGCGCGTTGACGCTTGATCCCGCAACAGCGGACCTTTGAAGCACACGTGCTCTGACTTGAAATGCGACCCGTAATTCGCAGGCTGTTGATAAACCGCTGCGCCAATTGCGGCTGCGAAATCACCCGCAATATCGAGTGCATCCGATTTTACGACTTCATCGCCCGTGACGATAACAGGGGCTTTCGCTTTCGAAATGCGTTCTGCCAGCCGCATCAGCGTTTCAGAATTCGGAACGGTTTTGCTGTCAAGGCGCGTCGATGCGCCTAAATCGATTGGCCCTTCGTCATTCAGGATATCGCCAGGAAGCGAAATGAAAACCGGGCCGGTTGGCGGCGTCGTCGCAATTTTTGCGGCACGCCGCACAATCAACGGCAGATCCTCAAGCCGATGCATTTCAACCGCCCACTTCACCAGCGGCTCCGCAATCGGCACGAGCGGATCATAGAGCAACGGCTCTCGCAAACCATGGCCAAGTTCTTGTTGACCCGCCGTCAAAATCATTGGCGTGCCGGTGAACTTGGCATTGTAAAGCGCACCCATGGCATTGCCGAGCCCGGGCGCGACATGGACGTTGCACGCCACAAGCTCACCGCTGGCCCGCGAAAAACCATCCGCCATGGCTACGACAATCGACTCTTGCAGACCTAGAATATATGTCAGGTCCGGGTGATCAGGCATCGCGTCCATCACCGGCAATTCGGTCGTGCCGGGATTGCCGAACATATGCGTGATGCCTTCATCTTTCAGAACCGAAAGAAATGCGGACCGCCCTGTAATCGTATTGCCGCTCGCCATGTCGCCCCATCCCTTATGGTTCTGTCGATAACGTTGATCTCACGCGACGCGTGCATGCGATCGGTGTGGAAAGCAGGAAAAGAAATCAAAGCGGCCGTTGCGCTTCGCCTTCGATTTCGCAGAGCAATTCCGGCGATGCCAGACCTGAAATCTCCAGATACGTATTGGCGCAACGGTGGCCTTCAAGCATGCGGTCGCGAACCGCGCGATAAACATCGACCTTGCCCGGCTGCGTCACATAAATGTTCAAACGAACCAAATGTTCCTTCTCAAATCCCGCATCGGCGAGAATGGCGAGGATATTGCGCCAAGCCTGTTCGAGTTGTGCTTCGAGGCCGGCAACGACGGTGCCGTCGGCCGTCACACCGATCTGCCCTGAGATGATCAAGCGTTCGCCGGCCAGCGGAACGAGGACGCCCTGGCTGTATTGCGATGCCGGTGGCGGCACGCCTTCTGGATTGATCCGTTTCATGATTGAGCCCCCGCCAAAAATGTCCGCACACCAAATCGCCGGTGGCCACGCCACCAGAGCCCCGGCGTCGCTGCTGTTTGAGATGATCGCCGAGATCGCAAGTTTGAGGGGCAATGGACAGCCCGGCAAGCGTCGATTTCGACACCACGCGGGCGGTCAGCTCGCCAGCGCCTTGTCAATCTTGCTGAACAAATGAGCCCACTTCGCTTCGAGCGCCGTCACCAGATCGGCGAGCGCCTTGCGCAATTCATCAAGCAGAGCACAATCGGGTTGTGCCGTCGGCGTCTCGTCGCTTGTGCCCAGGTTCGTGATGTCAAAAAGCCGCTGGCGGATGCGATCGTCATACGCCGCGGTTTTTTCATCTTGAACAAACGGAACCGCCTTCTGGCGGAACTCAGCATCGCCCCAGCGGTTCTTCTCGCGCAAAGCCCGTAGTTTTGCCTGGAACAGAGGCTTCTTCTCGCTGTTGATCCGGCGCAGTGCGCCCCCCGCGCTATCGACAACCGCTTCGAAGTCCGCGCGCGTACAGGTATCGCTTTGTGCAACCGACGTCTGCGGATGGCTCAACGCAAAGACGCTGATAATCACGCATACCGTGACGCCAAAAGACAGTGACCGCATGCCATAGGCTCCCTCGCTGCCGTTGGCGCGCTCGACGCCCCCCGTGACACCCTGGCGATCGCAAACACACCGTGATGACACGCCGATGGCGGCCCGCAACACACGCCTGCGCGGCCCCGGCGCCGTCCCCTCGCAACTCGACGGATGGACACCGCCAGCGAGACAGCCGCCTAATAAGCACAGGCTGCGCCGTCAACCAATGGCTTGCGAACGCGGTTTGAGAATTGCGTGCTCAAAACGCCATGCGCATGGAGACAGAGTAATATGATGTTCGTTGACATGGTGCCGTCGTGGCCCGTTCTGCTCGCCTACACGGTTGCCTGCGCGGTCTTGTTCATCACGCCCGGCCCCGACATGAGCCTGTTCCTGGCACGCACGCTGACCGGTGGGCGAAGCTGTGGAATAGCGGCCATGGCAGGTGCGCTATCGGGCTGCCTCATCCACACAACTTTGGCAGCCGTGGGCGTGTCGGCGCTGCTGGCTGCATCTCAGACCGGGTTTTTGGCGCTCAAAATCATTGGCGCCGTTTATCTGTTGTGGTTGGCGCTCGATGCCATCCGGAACGGTTCCGTGATGCCGGTCACCAACGGCCCAAATAGCGCGCAGACAAGCCTGCGCCTGACCTATCTCACGGGTTTGGCCGTCAACCTCACCAATCCCAAGATCGTGCTGTTTTTCGTGACGTTTCTGCCGCAATTCGTCGAGCCAGGCGACCCGCACGGGCAGGCCAAATTGATTTTTCTGGGAGTTTACTTCGTTGCGTTTTCGCTACCGTTGGCGATTGCGATGATTGCGGCTGCCGACGGATTGATCGCCTGGTTGCGTGCCAAGCCTTGGATGCTGCGCGCGCTTGACCTCTCGTTTGCTGGCATCTTCGGCGCGTTCGCCCTCAAAATCCTGGCAACCGAGACGCCCGAATTGACCCGCCGCTGAAGCGGCCGGCTGTGGGAAGGGCGGAGCGCAACCGATCACAGCTCGCCGCCGCCGAACTTGCCAGACCGCGGGAAGCCTTTGGGCACTGGCTTGCCGGCTGACGCCCGCGCACCAACCCACTCAGAAAAATCAGCAAGGGTGAATGTCCGCCCCGCCGCGTCAAGCCATGTCAGGCCCGGCTCGCCCGCGAATGCTTTGACATCGGCAAGCCCAGCCCCGCCTGAATACCGCTGCATACGCACGCCCTTGCCCCGGCCCATCTCTGGCAACTCGTCGATCGCAAACACAATCAGTTTGCGATGATCGCCCACCACCGCGACATGGGCTGCGTTTTCAGGCACGACGGTGACCACCGCTGCTTCATCTGCACCTGAGACGTTCAGAACTTGCTTGCCCGTCCGTTTCGACGCCAACACGTCATCCTCAGCAACGATAAAACCGTTGCCGGCTGAACTGGCGACAAGCAACTTGCGCCCTGGCTTGTGGACGAACATGGCGATCGGCACGCAGTTTTCTTCCAAGTCGACCATCAGACGCAGAGGCTCGCCGTGCCCGCGTCCGCCCGGCAACTGGTCGCCGGCCAAGGTGAAAAAGCGCCCGTTGGTCGCAAACAGGAGCACTTTGTCCGTCGTCTGCGCCTTGACCGCGAACTTGAGCTGATCGCCTTGTTTGAAATCGAGACGTGACAGGTCGTCGTGGTGGCCTTTCAGCGCGCGCACCCAGCCCTTTTCCGACAACACGACCGTAATCGGCTCGCGTTCGATCATTGCCTCGTCAAGGTCGACATCGATATCGGGCGCATCGGCCAGTTCGCTGCGGCGGCGACCGAGCGGGGTCGACTTCGCGTAAGCCTTGCGCACATCGCGGATCTCTTCAGAGACCTTGTTCCACTGCAGGTCTTCTGAGGCCAGAAGTGCCTGTAGCTGGCGCTGCTCTTCCGTCAGGCGGTCGTGCTCGGCGCGGATTTCCATTTCCTCAAGCTTCGACAGCGCCCGCAAACGCAGGTTCAAGATCGCTTCAGCCTGCACGTCGGTGAGGTTGAACGTGGAAATCAGTTTCTGCTTCGGCTCGTCTTCAAACCGGATGATCCGGATCACCTCATCGATGTTGAGGAACGCGATCAGGTATCCGTCGAGAACTTCCAGCCGGTGCGCGATCTTGCCAAGCCGGTGGTTGGTGCGCCGGATCAGAACGTCGATGCGGTGTTCCAGCCATTGCCACAGCACGTCACGCAGGCCGAGCACGTTGGGCACTTGGCCGCCTGAAAGCACGTTCATGTTCAACCCGAACCGGATCTCCAGATCCGTCAGCTTGAACAAGCTTTCCATCATGACGAGCGGATCGACGCTGCGTGATTTCGGCTCGATCACGAGCCGGATCTCTTCGGCGCTCTCATCGCGGATGCCGTCGCTTGCCAGAAGCGGCAAGCGCTTTTCCACGATCAGATCCGCGATCTTTTCAACAAGCTTGGCCTTTTGGACCTGATACGGGATCTCCGTGACGACGACTTGGTAGCCGCCACGGCTCGTGTCCTCGCGATGCCACCGCGCGCGCAGACGAAATCCTCCGCGGCCCGTTCGATACGTTTCGATGATGGAGGCGCGGTCTTCGACAATGAGGCCGCCGGTCGGGAAATCCGGGCCAGGCACGAACTCAACCAGTTTTTCAACCGTCGCGTTCGGGAATTTGATCAGATGGAGCAATGCGTTGCACAGCTCTTCCACGTTGTGCGGCGGAATATTGGTCGCCATGCCGACCGCGATGCCAGATGAGCCGTTGGCAAGCAGATTGGGGAAAGCCGCCGGCAGCACGACCGGCTCTTCGTTGGCGCCGTCATAAGTCGGGCGAAAGTCGACCGTGTCTTGATCGATCGCCTCCAAGAGGAGCGTGGCGACCTCGGTCATGCGGCTTTCCGTATACCGCATGGCAGCCGCGTTATCGCCGTCGATGTTGCCGAAGTTGCCCTGCCCGTCGACCAGCGGATAGCGCACCGCAAAGTCTTGCGCGAGCCGCACAAGCGCGTCGTAAATCGCCTGGTCGCCGTGCGGGTGGAAGTTACCCATCACCTCGCCGACGATCTTGGCGCACTTTTTATAGCCCTGATCTGGATTGAGCCGCAGTTCGCGCATCGCAAACAAGATGCGCCGGTGCACGGGCTTCAAGCCATCGCGCACGTCGGGCAGCGCACGGTGCATGATCGTCGACAGCGCATACTCAAGGTAACGCTGTTCAAGCGCTTCGCGCAGGGAAACGGGCTCGATCGGACCTGTGGTCGGGGGAATCGGTGTGTCGCTCATGGACTTGGCCGTTAGCCGAGCCCGCCCGGACGCTCAAGTGCGCGCCAAGCACACACGCCGCACGATCCAACGCGGATCCGCGGCTGCCCGCCAGCCCCACAGCTTTTCGCCGCCGCGTGAAACGGCGCGCGCTGTGCTGATCAGGCAAGACACTTTGCCGGTGGCCAACGCCAGCTGCGTTTGCTCTAATACCCATGCCATCCTCAACTGGCAGATCCCCGTGCGCTGCATACGCGCGGCGCCCGACATCAACGGGGGATCGCGCACAGGGCGCGTCAAGGGACCGGCTGGCGCCAGGTCCGTGCCCGCAACCGGAGATGCACAATGTCAATGAAATGGGTGCTGGGTCGTGACCGGCGCAAATATCTGCTGCCGATGGAACGGGCTTGGGGTGCTGAAACGCACGCCTACCTGCCGGAACTGACCGATCAGCTTGACCGTGGCGTCATTGATCGCCGCGACTTCCTGCGTCAAGCCTGCCTGCTGGGTATGACCAGCACGGCTGCTTACGCCATGGCTGACACGCTCGTTGGCGGGGCGCCGTTTGCGTCGCCGGCGGCCGCGCAAGGCACGCCGAAAATGGGCGGCACGCTGCGTGTGTCGATGGTGGTCCAGGAGATGACCGATCCAGCAACATTCGACTGGACGGAAAAGTCGAACGTGGCGCGGTTCATCGTCGAGTACCTGACGCGCACACAGGAAGACAACGTCACCGTGCCCTATCTGGCGGAGCGTTGGGAGGCCTCAGACGACCTCAAGTCGTGGGTGTTCCACCTGCGCAAAGATATCACGTGGTCGAACGGTGATGCATTCACCGCAGAAGACGTCGCCCATACGGTCAACCGTTGGCTTGATCCGCAGACCGGCTCATCGAACCTGGGCCTGTTTAGCGCCATGGTTGAAGAAATCGACTCTGGCGAAAAGGACAAAGACGGCAAACCAAAAATGATCAAACGCGGCATCTCAGGTGCCGTCGAGGTGGTCGATGATCACACGATCAAGTTCAACTTGCGTCAGCCGGCCTTGGCCATGCCGGAGAACTTCTACAACTACCCAACAGCGATCGTGCACCGCTCGTTTGGAAAGGATGGCCCGGCCGATCTGTCGAAAAATCCAATCGGAACCGGCCCCATGGAGCTGGCAGAGTTCCGCGTTGGCGAAAAAGCCGTCCTGAAAAAACGCCAGACAGGTTGGTGGGCCGGAGACTTCTACCTGGACGAAATCCAATACATCGACCACGGCCAGGATACCAACGCCTGGGTGGCAGCATTGATCTCCAACCAGGTTGATACGCTTTATCGTCTGCCCGTTGAATCGGTACAAACGATCAAGCGGATCCCCACCCTCGACGTGAAAACGGCAACGACGGCGCAAACAGCCGTGGCCCGCTTCCGCATCACTGAAAAGCCGTTCGATAACGTCAACGTCCGCCGCGCGATCATGGCGTGCATGGATCATAATGAGCTGGCGGAGAAAGGCTTTTCCGGTTTGGGCGTGCCGGCGGAAAACGACCATGTCTGCCCCGTTCACCCCGACTATGCAGACTTGCCAAAACCCAAGCGCGATATCGAGTTGGCCAAAAAGCTCCTTAAAGACGCCGGCTACGAGAACGGTTTGCGTGTCTCAATCGCGAATGGCGATACCAACGGCCCTTGGATGACATCAACGCTGTCCATCCTCAAAGCTCAGTGCGCGCCAGCGGGCATTGACATCACGATCAATAAGATGCCGTCGAGCCAGTATTGGGAAATCTGGACCCAAGCGCCCTGGGGCTTCACGGCGTGGACGCACCGTCCGCTTGGGACGATGGTGCTCTCGCTTGCCTACCGCTCCGGTGTGCCGTGGAACGAAAGCGCGTTCTCTGATCCGGCCTTCGACAAGGCGTTGGATGAGGCAGAGGCCGAACTCGACATTAACAAGCGCCGCGAAAAAGTGACGGAATGCCGGAAAATTCTGCAGGACGCCGCGGTCATTCCGCAGCCGCTTTGGTGCCGCGTTTCAAAAGGTATCAACAAAAAGGTCAAAGGCCTCGAGGTCCATCCGACCCTGTACCACCAATTCCAGAATGTGTGGCTGGATACCTGATCGCATCGGGTCGCGTCTCCTGTTGCAAATTGCGTTGTGAAGATCGCTAAAAGAGCAGGACAAAGACCGTGAACTGACAGCAGCAGCGTTCGCGCTGCTGCTGAATTGCCGCGATGCCGTGGGCAACGGCCGCAGCTTTCCGCGCGTTCGCCGTGGGACCCTGATAGGCGAACTGGAAAATGACATGCTGATACTTCTTGCGCGCCGGTTCGGCGTGATGATCCTGATAATGCTGGTGGTCAGCCTGCTCTTGTTCTTTTTGAATGAGGCTGACCCGACGCTCGTCGCAAGAAGCGTTCTGGGCCCTTACGCCCAGCCCGAGCAATTAACCGCGTGGATAGAGCAGAACGGCTACGACAAGCCCGTTGTGCAGCGCTATTTTGAATGGCTTGCCCGTATCGCGGCCGGCGATCTGGGCAACAGCATTATCTATAAGGTGCCGGTTAGCGAAATTTTCTGGAACAGGCTCGCCAACACCGCCATTCTTGCCGGTATCACCTTTGCTTTAATGGTGGCGCTTGCCTTGGTTCTCGGCGTTCTGGCCGGTGTCAAAGAAGGTTCGTTGCAGGACCGTGTTATCTCGTTTGTTTCGATCATCACCACGTCAATTCCGGAATATGCCAGCGCCGTCATCCTCAGCGCGATTTTCGTTGTTTGGCTTGGCTGGCTGCCCGGCACGTCCGGTATGGCCGACGGGTTCAACGCGATTGAGCTGGTGCTACCCGTCCTGGTCCTGACGCTTTATGGCTTCGGTTACATTGCGCGCATGACCCGTGCGTCCATGGCCGAGGTAATGACCTCTCAATATATAAGGACCGCAATCCTCAAGGGCTTGCCCTACGAGCGCGTTGTCATGCGCCACGCCTTGCGCAACGCGCTGATCGCACCGTTCACGGTGATTATGTTGCAATTCAACTGGTTGCTATCCGGTGTTGTCGTGACCGAATACGCCTTTGGCTATAAAGGGTTTGGCGCGTTGCTTTTGGAAGCTGCATTGCGGCGCGATATTTACGTGATCGAAGCCTGCGCCCTTGTTGCCGTGTTCGTGGCGGTTCTCACCCAAACACTCGGCGATATTGCCTATACTTACCTCAATCCACGCATCCGATTTAATTAAGGGCTTGCAGATGTCAGTTTCACCAGCCCCGGGCCCGATCGTCGATGACGCACCGAATGCGCCACCATCAAAGCGCCCCTCTCGGGTCACACGGTGGATTTCGAGTCTATGGCTCCTGCGCGAAAGCGTGATTGGCACAATCGGCGCGATTATCATCACCGGTTTTGCGCTTATGGCGCTGCTCGCACCGATTATTGCGCCCTACGATCCGAACCTGCCGCAAATTCCACTGCAATTCCCCGGCGCGGCAAATCCGATCGACGGCGGCACGTTTTGGTTAGGCACCGACCAGCTCGGTCGCGATTTGTTGTCACGCCTGATTTGGGGCGGCCAACGGGTGCTGTTTTATGCAACGCTTGCAACGGCAGCCGCCTATTTGGTCGGGATCGCGATGGGTCTTGCCGCTGGGTACTTCCGCGGTTGGATCGACGAGGTGATCACATTTTTTGCAAACGTGATCCTGTCATTTCCAGTCATGGTGCTATATGTTTTGATCATCGCGAAATTCGGGGCATCCGGCGCGAATATCGTGCTGGCTGTTGTGTTTGCGTCGTCACCTGGCATCATGCGAATTGTGCGATCATTAACGCTCGACATTGCGACCCGCGAATATGTGATCGCCGCCCAGACACGTGGCGAAAGTCCCTGGTACATTATGTTTTGGGAGATCCTGCCGAACGCGCGCGGACCGCTCATTGTCGATTTCTGTCTGCGGATGGGCTATACGACAATCACAATTGGCGCGCTGGGTTTCTTGGGCCTGGGGTTGCCGCCGCCCGATCCCGATTGGGGTGGGATGATTACCGAAGCTCGGCCATTTGTCCTCGCCGGTTTCTGGTACATGGCCATTATTCCCGCTGTCGCGGTTTCGCTATTGGTTCTGGGCTTCAATATGCTCGCCGACGGCCTGCGAGAAGTTGCGTTAAAAGACTGAGGGGATCGGGTGAGTGGCGTGGAGCGGGCAACCAATGGTAAGTGGGCAATGGAATAGAGTTGCCGCAGCGCGGCTGCTGGTATTGCAACCAAGGCGAGCCACCACACGGTATTCTCTGCGCCCCATGCGCCGCCCGTCGTTCCCTACGCCCAAATCCCGGTCGCCTGTTCCCTCTCCTCTATTCTGCCTGCACTGGTCTCGTTTCTGCCGTTTCGCTTGAACATCAATCACCCCGCGTTGACAGATGCAAACCCCGACCGCACCCCAAAACATTCCCGTTCTCGAATGCCGGAACCTCTCCGTTTCCTATTTCGTGCGCGCTGGAGAAATTCCAGCCGTCGTCGATTTCAATTTGAAACTGATGCCTGGCGAGGCACATGGGCTCGTTGGTGAGTCGGGTTGCGGCAAGTCAACCGTTGCGCTTGCCATCATGAATTACATGGGCCGCAACGGCGCGATCACGGGAGGCGAGATCCTGTTCCAGGGCCGTGACATGCGCACAATGAGCGCAGCCGAATTGCGCCGGATCCGCGGCTCAGAAATCGCGATGGTTTATCAAGAGCCAATGGCGTCGCTCAACCCATCGATGCGGATTGCCGATCAACTGACCGAAGTGCCCCTCTACCACGAAGACGTCACGAAATCGGAGGCCCGCGACCGCGTTGAGGCCATGCTGGAGAAAGTCCGTCTGCCAGACCCCCGGCGGATCATGGCGTCATACCCCCACCAGGTTTCGGGCGGTCAGCAGCAGCGCGTCGTCATCGCGATGGCCTTGCTCTCAAACCCGCGGCTGTTGCTGCTCGACGAGCCGACAACGGCCCTCGATGTCACGGTCGAGGCTGGCATCGTGGAGCTGATCAAAGAGATCTCCGAGGAGATCGGAACGTCGATGATTTATATCTCGCACAATCTCGGCTTGATCCTTGAGACCTGTGATGCGGTCACCGTGATGTATTCGGGCGAAGCTGTCGAAGTCGGCCCGCTCGGTGCCGTTTTTGATCACATGGCTCACCCCTACACGCGCGGGCTTTTCGCATCGATCCCCGTGCCCGGTGCCGACAAGACAAGCCGCCCGCTCGTTGCAATCCCAGGGCAATTGCCGTTGCCCCACAAGCGTCCGCAAGGCTGTAACTTCGGTCCGCGTTGCGCGTTTTTCCAAGCCGGCCGATGCGACCAAGGCGCCATTGCCATGCACGCTGCGCCCAATGTCGAAGGCGCGATGCCAACAGGACATTTGGCGCGTTGCGTCCGCGTTGACGAGATCGACTGGCAGGCACATCGCACGCAGAATGAGGCGCGCGAGCCGATCGAAGTAGGTGATGTGGTTCTGCGCGTTGAGGACTTGTCGAAGCACTACGAGGTCCAGCGCAGCGGCATCATGTTCGTTGGCGAAACCAAAACGGTCAAAGCGAACGAAGAACTGAGTTTCCGCGCGCGCGAGGCGGAAACCGTTGCGATCGTTGGCGAATCAGGTTGCGGAAAATCGACGTTCGCCAAAGTTCTGATGGGGCTGGAAGATGCAACCGCCGGCGAAGTCTTCCTTGGCGACCTTGAGTTGGGCCAGCTCGACGTCCGCGACCGCGATGCCAAGACCGTCGCGCAGCTTCAAATGATCTTTCAAAATCCGTTCGACACCTTGAACCCGAGCCACACCGTTGGCGACCAGATCGCCCGCGTGATCCGAAAGTTCGGCGTCGAACGCGACCCAGCCAAAATCCGCGCACGTGTCTACGAGCTCCTCGACACGGTAAAATTGCCGCGCGAATTTGCCGACCGACGCCCGCGTCAGTTGTCAGGCGGTCAAAAGCAGCGCGTCGGGATCGCAAGGGCCTTTGCGGGTGACCCGAAGGTGGTGATCGCCGACGAGCCCGTCTCCGCCCTCGACGTCTCGGTGCAAGCCGCGGTCAGCGAACTGCTGATGGACATCCAGCGCGATAATCGCACGACACTTTTGTTCATCAGCCACGATCTGTCCGTCGTCCGCTACCTCTCAGACCGCGTCGTCGTGATGTACCTGGGCCAGATCATGGAAAAAGGCACGACCGAAGAGATCTTCTCCCCGCCCTATCACCCTTACACAGAGGCGCTATTGGCCGCCGTGCCCATCGCCGACACGCGCGTGCGCAAACGCAAGATCGTCCTCAGCGGAGAGTTGCCATCGCCAACCAATCCGCCGGCGGGATGTCCGTTTTCAACGCGGTGCCCCTATGCGATGGGCGAGTTGTGTGAAAAGACCCAGCCGCCTGAACGTGTTATGGCGCCGGGCCACGTGATCGCCTGCCATCTCGACGAAGCGACACTGCAGGCCATGCAGCCTGTGATTACGATGCCCGAAGACACACCAGATCCACCCGGTCGGGACCTAGCACCTGCCGCAGAATGAGGGCACGATTGCCGGCCTCCCGCTCTGCGGCCGCGTTGTCAACGCCCTCAGAGCCAAGGCGGGACGCTGGATGCCGCTGGCGGATGCTCAGCGTCGCGGTGCGTGGCATCCCTGCCCGGTTCCACGGAGGGAGCACTGCCGTGGACGCCCGGGCTCCGTGCCCGTTAGCACCGCAGCCCTCGCTCCCCGGGTCTGCATCGCCGTCCACCGAAATCAACCGCTTGCCTATCGCGCTGCCGGCAAAGACAGCGTAATGATCCGCGTGCGGCATGGGGCAAGTGAGACCCGGGCGCTCAGCTCACGCGGCGGCCCGCAGGTGGACGGAGAATGCGCAATGACCAACACGGCTATCACCCGATACATGAGCTGGGCTCTCGCGATACTGATCGCGAGCACGGCGCCACTCCACGCGCAGGTGCCCGTCGATGCCGCATCGGATCGCCGCCCCGACAAGTATGCGTTTTTCCAGACGTTCGGCGAACCTCAATTGCCTTTTGAAAATCTCACCGACGTCCAGTCGGTCCGGCGCAACAGTGATCGCTTTTTCGAAAGCGCACTGGCCAACTGCGAAATTGGTGCAAAAGGCTGCAGCGCGGATACCGTCTACGAATTGGCTGACCGCTTTTGCCAGGCACTGGAATTCAACGAAGCCGTGAGTTGGCGCACAAGCAAGACGGACAACAAATTGACGCTGCACTGGGCAATCTGCGGCCTTAAGAAATAGCCGGTTCGACATAGCGCTGCGCGTCCGCTGTTCCGCCGGCACCAGTGTGCATTCAGCTATGGTCGCCATTCAGGGCCGCGCGGGTGAATGCTGCCATGGAAGGATAGGTCGCGATTGGCAGGACGCTTGGCGTAGGCGGGTTGCCAGACGCAGTCGGCCCGCCCGTGTCCGCGCTGCGATCAATCCAGATGCAATCTATGCGGTCCCGGATCGCGGGATTGACGTCATGGTAGATGCTTTCGCCAACGTGCAGCAACGCGTGGCGTGGCACGCCCATGCCATCGACCGTGGCAAGAAGCGTGTCGAAATTCGCAGGGTCCGGCTTATAGGCCCCAACGTCTTCCGCAGTGATGATTGCATCAAAACGAACCGCAAGCCGCTCTTGGCTGCGGGCGAACGAGGAGCGGTCGACGTTGGACAGCACGACCAGTTTGAAACGCTCCGCAAGCGCGCGTAAGGCCTGCGTGCTGTCGTCAAAGGCCGGCCAATCGCCAACTGAGGCACCAAAAGACGTCGCGTCCGGTTCGCTCACGGGGAGGCCGAACTCCGTCCCGATCCGCCGCAACACCTCCGCAAGAACCAGCGGATAGCGCAGCGTGGGCTGTTCGCGTTCGATCGTGCGTTCATGTCTGGAAAAGGCCGCCAGGAATTGCGCTGGCGTCACCTCCGACCCTGGCGCCACCTGGGCGAGCCAAGCCTCTGCCCATGTCGCGATGCCGGTGTTCCAGTCAATCAGTGTGCCGTAGCAGTCGAACGATACGGCCTGGTAGTGCTGAAAATCGACCATTGCCATGTCCTGTCGCTTGACCCGTGCACCAAGGGCAATCCGCCAACCGCATTTTGCGCGCCCGCCGCTTCAAAGGGTAAGGTAGTGCACCGCCCTACAGTTCGCCGCGAAAGCATCGGCAAATTGGTCAACGCGTCGCAGCGGTTGCGGTTTGGCCACGCTTGACTGTCTGCCGAGGGCCTGCGCCGGCAAAACTTCCGGCATAACTTTCGTGTCTCGCACGACGATCAGCCTCGGCTCGAACGCGCGGGCCGAACCGTGTAAGCGGGAGCCTTTAGACAACACGAAAATCACACAGGGAGATGACGCTGCCATGGAGACCGACCACGAGGCCTGGACCGGAATTTATCCAATTGCGCCGACGCCGTTTCACGATGGCGGCGCCCTGGATATCGAGGGCAAGAAGCGCGTCCTTGACCTGATGATAGACCAAGGTGTCGACGGCATCTGCATCCTGGCCAACTATTCAGAGCAGTTTGCGCTGTCTGACGATGAGCGCGCCGAATTGCTCGACGTTTGCTTGCGCCATGTTGCTGACCGCGTGCCCGTTATCGTCACCTGTAGCCACTTTTCCACAGATGTCGTGATCGCCCGCGCCAAAGCTTCGCAATCAGCCGGCGCCAAGATGATCATGCTCATGCCGCCGTATCACGGTGCGCTCCTGAAGCCCGACGAGCAGGGCATATTTGAGCATTTCGAGCGCGTGGCTGCGGCAATCTCAATCCCTATCATGGTCCAGGACGCGCCGCTGGCCGGTGTCACCCTGTCAGTGCCTCTCCTGGTACGGATGGCCCGCGAAATCCCAAATGTGTCGTACTTCAAGATTGAAATGCCTGGCACGGCAGCAAAGCTGCGCGCGTTGATCGCGGCCGGTGACGAGGCCATCATCGGTCCCTTCGATGGCGAGGAAGGCATCACCTTGCTGGCCGATTTGCAGGCCGGCGCGACCGGCACAATGACAAGCGCTTTGATCCCCGATCTGATCCGGCCGATCGTCACGGACTATCTGGCCGGCGAGACCGAGGCAGCGCGCGCAGGCTATGACAAGCTCTTGCCGGTCATAAATTTCGAGAACCGGCAATGCGGCTTGCGCGCCACGAAGGAGGCACTTGTCGAAGGTGGCGTGATCAAAAGCGCATTCGTCCGGCATCCGCAAACAGCGTTACACCCCGCAACGCGCGCCGAATTGATCGGCATGCTCAAGTCGGTCGATCCGCTGATCCTGCGATGGCATCAGTAGCCGCGCTGGATCAGCCGTTGAGGATGGTGTGCGCGGTCGCCACGCCATTCTCAAATGCGTACTCTGCATTTGCGCCGCGGAAATAGTCGCCGGTCACGGCGATCTTGTTGTGGAGGCTCACGATATGCGGCGCATTGATCGGTTCCTGGACGCGTGCAAATCGCCACCGGTGTCCGTTGCTGAACAGGGGTGAGACTGATCCCAGATCGAGCGCTTCCAGGAACGACCTGGCCAGCGCTGTCCCAATATCGGGCCGGTCCCACTCCAGGTGTGTCGCACTCCACTCAGCCGTTGCGTGGAGAACCCATTGCGCCGCGTCGGCTGGGCGGCCCGGTTTTGCATCGTTGCGTATGGCATACGCGATATCGGGGTGCGGAGCGCGCAACAGGGCACTTGGCTGTAGCCCGTGCGGCAAAGCCAACATCGCTGTCAGGACGGGCTCATAGATTCTGGACGTTTCAACGAAATCAATGCCGGCAACGGCGCGCGTCAGATCAGACGCCTGCGGCGCGGGGATAGCGACCACGACCCAGTCAAAACCAGTTGCTGGGGCCTTGTCTTTCAAAGCCACCGTCCATCCCGCCGCGCCCTCGACCAGAGCCGTCACCTCATGTGATTGGCGCACATTGAGACCGTCGGCAAGCGGCGCCAGCAGCCGGTTCATCGTGGGCAACCCAACGTAAGCCGGTGCCTCGTCGTTGGTGCGCGGATCACCGAGCGCAAGGTCATAACGTGCCGCCGAGCCGGCTTTGACCAGGTTCTGCATCAGCGTCTGGAACGGTACCCGTTCCGCCTGGACGATCGGAGCCCCGTGGTCGAACGCAAAGCCTTTGCTTTCACGGGTGGCCAACCGCCCGCCAAGTGCGCGGCCTTTGTCGAACACGGTCACGGCCCAACCCTTGTCGGCGAATTGGCGGGCGCAGCCCATACCGCATAGTCCCGCACCGATTACGGCCACTGATTTGCCCACGCGTTGTTCCTCCTGGCGCTCTGCCTGCCGGGTTGCGCCAACTGGCGCTTGTTGCCTTGTGAACCTTGCCACACGCCGCTTCGTTTCGCTTGCACGCGACCTCTGGAGGGATCGCGGTTCTGCATGCATCAAAAGGCACGATTGATGGCTGAAACGACGCTGGTGCTCATCCTCGGCGACCAACTTTCGCGCACGATTTCCTCGCTCAAAGGTATGACAAAGGACGATACGGTCATCCTCATGGCTGAGGTTCACGACGAAGCGACCTACGTGCGACATCACAAAAAGAAAATCGCTTTTATTTTTTCCGCGATGCGCCACTTCGCGCAGGACCTAAAGGATGCAGGCTGGCAGGTCGATTACATCAAGCTCGACGACCCCGACAATTCCGGAAGCTTGCGCGGAGAAGTGTCAAGAGCATTGCAGCGCCACCAGATTTCCCGCGTGCGTGTCACGGAAGCTGGCGAGTTTCGGCTTCAAAATGACATGGATCGCTGGACAGCGCTTTTTGATTGCGACGTTGAGATCAAGCCGGACGACCGTTTTCTTGCCACGCATGCCGAATTTGCGGCTTGGGCCAAGGGCCGCAAATCCTTGCGCATGGAATACTTTTACCGCGAGATGCGCAAAAAGACCGGTCTCTTAATGACTGACGGCGAGCCGGAAGGCGGCAAATGGAATTACGATAGCGAAAATCGAAAGCCTGGCGACGATGATCTGTTCATGCCCAAAGTGCCCCGGTTTGAGCCAGATTCAATAACGCGCGAGGTTTTAGACCTTGTCGCGAAGCGATTTTCCAACCACTTCGGCGACCTTGAACCATTCTGGTTTGCGGTGACCCGCGATGATGCCGAGAAGGCTCTTGACCATTTCATCGCGCATGCGCTGCCGAACTTCGGTGATTACCAGGACGCCATGTTGATCGGTCAGCGTTTTTTATATCACTCGATCCTCAGCCCCTATATCAACGCCGGACTGCTCGACCCGGTCAAAGTCTGCGAAGCCGTCGCACGCGCCTACGCCGATGGTCAGGCGCCATTGAACGCGACGGAAGGTTTCATTCGCCAAATCATAGGCTGGCGCGAATTCATCCGCGGGATCTACTGGTTGAAAATGCCAGACTACGCCGATGTCAATTATTTCGGCGCCGATCGCGATCTGCCAGATTTTTACTGGACCGGCGAAACGGACATGTTGTGCCTGCGCGAGGCGATTACACAAACCAAAGAAGAGGCCTACGCCCACCATATCCAGCGCCTGATGGTCACCGGCAACTTTGCAATGTTGGCCGGCGTGGCACCAGACCAGATTAGCACGTGGTACCTCGCCGTCTATGCCGACGCCTATGAATGGGTGGAATTGCCAAACGTGATTGGCATGAGCCAGTTTGCAGATGGCGGCCTGTTAGGCTCCAAGCCCTATGCTTCGAGCGGCAATTACATCGATAAGATGTCCAATTACTGTAAATCTTGCGTCTATAGCGTCAAGAAAAAGACCGGAGACGGCGCCTGCCCGTTCAATGCACTTTATTGGCATTTTCTGGACCGGAACCGGGAAAAACTCGGCAATAACCCCAGGCTCGCCACAGTATTCTCCACCTGGGACCGGATGGCCGACGACAAGAAACAGGCTTACCGCCAAAGTGCTTCAGCGTTTCTCGATGGCTTGCACTGAGCGTGCTTGCTTACAGGAATGTCGGCGCAATATGACGTTGCAGATCCTCTAAGATATCGGGGATCTTCTGCTTCAGGCCAAAAAAGCCGCGCGTGGCGTGCGGCCACGCAATGTCATCAATCGCGCGGCGAACCTGTTGCACGGTGATGCCGTCATCGGAAAGCTTGGCCCGCGCCATCGCCAGTTTGTCCGCCACCGGCCCAACCGGCGCATAAGCTGTGACGATATGTGAAACCTTGTGTGTGTGCGCGGCCGAAAGCAAGGCGCCGGCCCAGTCGTCGTTGGCGCCATGCGGCACTTCAACTGTCACGCGCCAGGCCTCGCGCGCACGTCGCTGGGCGTCTTCGAGTGCCCCTTGTGCGAACGCCGTTGCGCGCGCACCAGCCCCAAGCGGTGAACGGGCATCCGTCGCGCGCAGGGCGATGGCGCCAACCGGTGGCCGCGGCAGATCCAACAACTCCGGAGCGCAATCTTCTTCCGTGATCAAAAGGAGATAGGGCGCATCGCCAAGCGCGCTCAGCGCCGGCACCGGCCGTTTGCCATGGGTGTGCGGTTCATCAAGCGGTGGAGCGCTCAGCGCAAGCTGCCCATGCGGCGCAAACCGGCCATCGGTATACCGCTCAATGTTATCGGGGCGCGCCAGATAGGTCTTACCCTTGGTGTGCAATCCGCCGACCCATCGCCACGAAAGCGTATTCGACGCGGGATCTCCGTCCATTAAATGGCGCAGGAAAAAGTCGGCCCCCAATTGCCAGGGCAGATCCAACGTAAAAATCCAAATGCTGGCAAACCACATTCGCGCGTGGTTGTGCAGGTACCCGGTCTCGACGAGTTCGTTTGCCCAAGCATCGAAGCAGTCGATCCCGGTACGGCCGTCAACGGCGACGTTATAGCGATGCTGCAGATCACCGCCCTCCGCAACCATCTCGAGCGCTGCGGCGAGGTCGGCTTGATAGGCCGCCCATATTGAAGGGCGCTGCTCCAGATAACCTTTGAAATAAGTGCGCCAGAAAACCTCTTGGACATACTTCTCGGCCGTGGAGAGCGCAAATCGGCTAAGCACAGCGTCCAGAATTTCGGTTTCCAAAAGCAGCCGGTGGCGAATGAACGGCGAAAGTGCCGACACGTTCGAGCGATCGTTTGGCCCGAAATCGGCGTTGCGGTGCGATGCGTAATGCCGGCCAGCTTGCGGAAGAAAGACCGCAAGGCGCTGCTGCGCGGTCGCCCGCGTCGGCGTGAAATCGGTATCAACCACATCCAGCATGGCACAGGCCTCCGCGATTGTCTGCGAAGGCACAACGCACGGGCCATGGATTGGATCGGAGGTGCGACGTGACGACCAAAGACCCCGACCAGACCAACGCGCATACGACGACGCCTGACACCGATGATACGGCCATCGCGGCGGCGATCCTCGCGCTGTGTACGAAAAGAGGCCCCGACAAATCAATTTGCCCGTCAGAAGCCGCGCGGCGCCTCAGCACGGACGGCGAATCCTGGCGCGCGCTGATGCCGCACGTGCGCCGCGTCGCAGGCGAACTCAGCGACCGCGGCCAGATCTCCGTAACGCAGCGCGGCACGCCGGTCGATCCCCGTACCGCAAAGGGCGCGATCCGCCTCGCACTCAAGCGTTGACGCCGGCTCCAGAACCACGCCCGCCGGTCCGCGTGCGCCGGCAGCGGTCGGAGCAATAGCGAACTTCGTCCCAGACGGCGGCCCATTTCTTTCGCCACGTGAATGGCCGCCCACACGTCGCGCAGGTCTTTTCGGGCAGGTCCGCCTTGGCGATCGTTTTGCCATTCCGCCCTTTCATGAGGCCACCTTTCGTGACGTTCCAGGATCTGCGAGGTCAAAATCCAATTGCTGTTGTGCAGGTTTGGCGGAACGCTGTTTGGCTTTGCGCGTCGCCGCCGCCCCGCGTTGGCCCGTCATCGGCATTCCGCTTTTTCGGCTGCCGTGCTTGTCCTGGATGGCATCGGCCGTATCACGAAAAGCCGCACTCTTGCGGATGCCATAGATCTTCTGACGCGCGGCCCGTGCGGCCTCGACGTGATCGACAATCGGCAATGGATAGGTCTTGCCAAGGATTGTCTGACCTTCGGGGTGTTTCCACGGCTCGTGCACGTCGGCTCCGGCGATCGCCTCAAGTTCAGGAACCCAGCGACGCACAAAATCTCCCTCAGGGTCCTGGTCATATCCCTGTTTCACGGGATTATAGATCCGCACGGTATTAATGCCGGTGGTGCCCGACTGCATCTGCGATTGCGGCCAATGAATGCCGGGTTCGTAATCGGTGAATAGCCGCGCCAGATGCAATCCGGGCGCGCGCCAATGGAGCCATAGGTGATAGCTCGCAGTAGCCATCAGCATCGCGCGCATCCTGAAATTCATCCAGCCGGTTGCCGCCAGACAGCGCAGGCAGGCATCAACGAACGGCAGCCCCGTCTCGCCGGCGCAATAGGCCTGCAATCGGCTGGCGTCGCTTTCCTCCGGCGCGCGCAAAGCGTCATAGCCGCGGTGCAGGTTTTCAAATTCCAGCCGCGGCTCGTCTTCAAGTTTTTGCATGAAATGGCAATGCCAATGCAGGCGGCCGGTAAATGAAATCAGCGACCCGCGCCATTGCGAAACCTCGCGCCCGCCAATGTGTTTGAGTTCGCGTTGCCGAAGCCAAGTCGCTTGCGCGATCTCGCGCATTGAAACGCTTCCCCAGGCCAAATGCGGCGACATCCGCGAACACGCGTCAAAACCGGTCACCGGGCTTGACATCGCCCTGCGATAGGTTTCGCCCCGTTCGTGCAGGAAACTATAAATCGTCCCCATGCCCCGGCTGCGGCCACCGATCTGGCGCTGCGGGCATGGATCGTCCGCAAGCCCCAGATCGCGCGCCGTTGGCATGCGATGGCTGGTGAGATCGACGTCAATCGGTTTCAGGCTTGCCGGCGCTTCCGTCTGGTCGGCGCCCATCATGCGATCCCACTTCCCAGCCCACCCATCGCGTGAGCGTAGTCGCCGGATCACGCCGTCTTGGCGGAATTCGTGCCATACAATCCCCCGCTCGGCGGCCCAGGCGCCGACGGCGCGGTCGCGCGCAAAGGTCCACGCGTTGCCCGTCTCTTCGTGCGACCAAAGCCCTGCGATCGCAACGGCATCGGCAATGTCGTTCAACACGTCGATCATGTCGCCGACGCGCACAATCAAGGGCTGGCCCAGCCGCGCCAGGTCATCGCGCAGTTCGTCCAGGCATTCCGACATGAAGGCGTAATGCCGGCCGGCCATGTCAGGCTGCGCCCACCATTCAGGCTCGACCACATACAGCGGCAGAACGGGCCCGCGCTGGGCAGCCGCCGCGAGTGGAGCATGATCGCAGATCCTCAGATCGCGTTTGAACCAGACAACTTCGACCGGCGTTCGTTTGGGCATGAGGGATCAAAAGTGCGACGTGGTTGCGAGAACGGAGCGTATCTCCAGTACGTGCGACGCAGGCGAGGCGATGACACACCGTCGGCCCGCGCGGCTGCGACGCAGCAAAATCACCCGCCAAGCCGGCGCGCGCGCCGAAAATGAAAGTTCAAAACATGCAAGCATCGCCAAGTGCCGATCTGAAAGTTGCCATTGTCGGAGCAACAGGGGGCATCGGCCATGCATTAGTGAACCGCGCGGCGTCTGAGCCCTCCGTTTCTCAAACCTTTGCACTATCGCGATCTGCGCCTGCTACTCTGCCGGAAAACTGCCGTCACGTTCCAATCGACCTCAATGATGAGGCGACCATCGAAGCTGCTGCCAAGGCGCTCGAAACTGCCGGTCCGCTCGATGTGGTCATCGTCGCAACGGGTCTGCTGCACGAAGGCGAGACGTTTCAGCCAGAGAAGGACTGGCGCCAACTTGATGCGGAGGACCTGGCGCGCTCGTTCGCCATCAACACCATCGGTCCGGCCCTGGTCGCCAAGCATTTTCTGCCGCTCATGCCGAAAGACAAACAAGGTATCTTCGCGGCATTGTCGGCGCGCGTAGGCTCAATATCGGACAATCGGATTGGCGGCTGGTATGGTTATCGCGCCTCAAAGTCCGCGCTGAATATGATTATTCGGAACCTGGCGATCGAACTGCGTCGCAAGCGATCCAACACAATTGCCGTTGGGCTGCATCCGGGCACCGTCGACACCGGTCTGTCAAAACCGTTTCAGTCCAGCACGAAACCCGGCCAAGTCGTCACCCCTGACGTCGCCGCCGACAACCTCTGGCGCGTGATCGCGGGCCTTGGCGCAGACGATAGCGGCCATGTGTTTGCGTGGGATGGCTCACGCATTCCGGCATGATGCTACAACGCAACGTCGCGTTTGTGTGACGCTGCAGCATGTGGCAAGTTCGCCGCAAACCGATCGCGACGACGATCAAGCAACTCAACCAACCGGATCGTGTCCGTGCGCCCTGAGCAAGGTGATTACGCGTTTGATCTCGATGATGCCCTCGACGCGGTGGTGTCGCTGCGCGCACTGGTCCCGGCGGACGCGCTCACGGCCGAGGTGTTGGGGACCGAACGGGCTGGGCATGGGGTTTTGATCGACGACGGCTTGATCCTGACGATTGGGTATCTGGTCACGGAAGCCCAGACGATCTGGATCACGTTCAACGACGGCACTGTCGTTGGCGGACACGTCCTCGGTTATGATCAGCCAACGGGTTTTGGGCTGATCCAGGTTCTCGGTCGCGTACAGACCACGCCGTTGACGATCGGTGCGTCATCGTCGGTGGAAGTCGGCGATGCGGTGGTCGTTGCCGGTTCTGGCGGTGGATCATCGGCGATCGCAGCCCGCATCGTCGCGCGTCAGGAGTTCGCCGGCTATTGGGAATACGTCCTGGACGATGCGCTCTTCACGTCTCCAGCCCACCCAAACTGGGGCGGCACCGCCGTGATCGATGCGTCTGGAGATCTCGTTGGGATTGGCTCTCTTCAAATCCAGGACGCGGAAGTGAACGGCCGCAAGGCAAGTCTCAACATGGTTGTGCCGATCGATTTGCTCAAACCCATTCTGGGCGATCTGAAATCCATCGGCCGCGCAAACCGCACACCGCGCCCTTGGCTCGGGCTTTACGCAACCGAGGTCGATGGACAGGTCGTTGTGATTGGAACGGCGGAAGGCGGCCCGGCGCACGACTGCGGGCTTGCATCAGGCGATTTCATCCTCAGCGTCGGCGAAACAGAAGTTGAGACGTTGGCTGACTTCTTCAGAACGGTCTGGGATGCCGGCCCAGCAGGGACCCGGATTGACCTGACCGTTCTGCGCGATGGACGCTCCTTTCAAGTTGGGATCGATTCCGCCGACCGCCAGCAGCTTCTCAAAGGACCGGTCGTGCACTAAGGCGCCTCTGCGTGACGGCGCCGATCACCGACGAATTTGCCGCAAAGATCACAAGTGCCCATATGCAAGAATTGCGCGTGACCAGTGCCGCGCAGAACGCGCAGTTGGCGGCCGTCCGCTCAGTGCGCCTGATCACCTGCGCCACGCAACGGAGGATCCGGTGGAAATCATCGTCAACGGACAGGCTCGATCCGTGAAGGCAGCCACACTTGCTGCGATCCTCGTTGAGCTGGGGTACGGTGAAACAAAGGTGGCCACGGCGGTTGATGGCGAATTTGTTCCAGTCGCCGATCGCGCTGAGCGTCAGGTCGGCGCCGGTGCGCGGCTTGAGATCGTGGCTCCACGGCAGGGCGGGTGATGTCACAGCGCATGATGTTCGGGCGGGCAATGTCCAGCCGCGTTGTCGCGGGAGAGCTGTCGTCCAAGCAAACACGCCCGCGTTGACGCCGTTGTCTCACCGCCGTTGCCGTTCTCAAACGAGGCCGGCTGGAAGCCTGAAAATTGAGTAGTCTCGCCATCAAGGCGCACAGGAGTGTGCAAATGCAGGATCATGCGACCGCGCCGGATCAAGACGCGCACGCGATACCGGATCAGCTCCGGCTCTACGGCACGCCGGTGACCTCGCGCCTCTTGCTTGGCACGGCGCAATATCCTTCACCGGCATGCCTTGCTGAGGCGGTGCGACGCGCCCAGACATCCATCGTGACCGTTTCGCTGCGCCGTGAGGGCGCAAACGAGCGCAGCGGCGAAGGCTTTTGGCAACTCGTCTCAAGCTGGGACGTCGCGGTGCTTCCCAACACGGCCGGCTGCCGCACAGCCAAGGAAGCAATCACAACCGCCCAGATGGCTCGCGAAATCTTTGATACCGCCTGGATCAAACTTGAGGTGATTGCCAACGACGACACCTTGCAACCCGATGTGTTCGGCCTGGTCGAGGCTGCGCGAGAACTGGCCCGGCAGGGATTTGAGGTGTTTCCATACACGACGGAAGATTTGGGCGTTGCGGAACGACTTCTTGCTGCGGGCTGCGAGCTGTTGATGCCATGGGGCGCGCCGATCGGCACCGGGCGCGGCCTTGCCAACCCGCAAGCCCTCAAGACAATGCGAAACTATTTTCCGAACACGCCCTTGATCATCGACGCCGGTATTGGTGCGCCATCCCAAGCCGCCCAGGCCATGGAAATGGGCTTTGATGCGGTCTTGCTGAACACGGCAGTCGCCAAGGCGGCGGACCCGGCCTTGATGGCTGAAGCCTTTGCGGAAGCGACCATCGCCGGTCGCAAAGCATGGCGCGCTGGACTGATGGAGCCACGTGATATGGCGGCGCCATCGACACCGGTTGCCGGAACGCCGTTTTTTGACTTCGATGAGCCCAATCGCACGCGTTGACGGCGTTCCAACCGCTGAAACTTTTTGAGAAAGCCGAATGCCCGCACACCCGCATACCGTTTCCCAGCCCGACATTTTCTACCCGATCGTTCCAGACTTGGCCTGGTTGCGGCGGCTTGTTCCGCTCGGCGTACGCACGATCCAGCTGCGCATCAAGGATGCGCCGCGAGAAACCGTGGCCCGTGAAATTTCCGAAAGTCTGAAAGTCTGCGCGGACCACGACTGCCAACTCATCGTCAATGACGAATGGCAAGCCGCCATCGATGCCGGCGCCAACTACATCCACCTCGGACAAGAAGATCTCGCCGGTGCCGACCGTGCCGCGATCGCGAATGCGGGCTTGAAGCTTGGCATCTCCACGCATTGTGATGATGAACTGGCAGTCGCTCTGGCCAACGCGCCTGACTACGTGGCGCTTGGTCCGGTCTACGAGACCAAACTCAAGGTCATGAAATGGGCACCGCAAGGCCTGCATCGCGTGACCGAGTGGAAGCAGCGGATTGGCAGCCTGCCGCTCGTCGGGATCGCGGGCATAACGGTGGAGCGTGCACCTGGCGTCATTGCAGCCGGCGCCGACAGCGTCGCTGTAATCACCGATTTTCTGACGCATGCCGATCCCGAAGCCCGCGTGCGGCAATGGCTTGATTGGGCTGGTGAGGCCCGCTTGCTGCGCGCAACCCATACGGAGGCTTGAGAGTGTCGTTCGTCCTACCGCTCGATCGGAGCTTGGCTGATGCCGTTCGCGAGACTTGGGGCGCCCAGCTTCGTCAGACCGAGCGCCGTTTTCGCAAGACTGGAGATTTCGACGTCGCCGTCCATGGCGCGCGCAAGGCATGCAAGCGTTTGCGCGCCTTGATCCGGCTGATTGCACCGGGTTTGAAGGCGAAGGTGGCCAAAACCGAGAACCGGCGCTTTCGAGATATCGGCCGCAGCCTGGCTGCCGCCCGCGACCGCGCGGTTCTCAGCGCGACCATTGATTCCGTTGCCCACACCTCCGGCTTGACCAACGATCCTGCCGTTACGCAATTGCGGCAGTTGCTGGCCGCGCGTGACAACGACGCCGCGTCCGCAATCTCAGTCCCTGTTCCCCTGGATGCTTCCGGGCCCGATCCATCAGCGGTTCGCTCGGCCATCAATGAGGCCAAGGCGGCCCTGGGTGACATAGATTTTGACGGCTTGCGGGACCGGCATGTCATCGCTGGCTTTCTTCAGGCCTATCGCGAGGCACGCAAGGGCCTACGGGCCGCCCGGCAAACAAGCGATGACGAGGTCGTGCATGACTGGCGCAAGGCTGTCCAGGCCCACTGGCGTCATTGCGCCCTCTTGAGCGCGATCTGGCCCGATGAGATGGCTGTGCGCGTCGAGACCGCCCGCGCGATTTCGCAATCGATCGGTTTCGATCATGATCTCAGCGTCTTTATCGCCGTGTGCGAAGCCTTTGCTGGCCACGGGATGAAACGGGCCGACGCGAAGCGGCTCATCGCGGCCGCCCGGACGATGCAGGCGGCGGCCCGCGCCGAGGGCCTTGAAGACGGCGAGCGGCTGTTTGCCCTTCCGCCATCGGCAATGCGTAAGTTGGTTGGGCGCTGGCTTGCGGTCGCCCGGCAAAGCCCAATGGGTCAAACCGCAACTTCGGATCTTTTGGTGAAGGGGCGCGAAAGCGCGGAAATCGTCGATCAGCGCAAGGCGGCGATCAACCAGAGCTGACAGGTCGATTTGCCGCGTCGATTGATACCATGCCCCTACCGACGTTGAGTGTGTAGACGAAAGCAGCGTGCTGAGGGCGCAAGCGCGGTGGACTGAAAAAGATCCGCCAGACGACAAGAGCCGTTCCCTACGCGGTCAGGGGAGAGTTGAATGAACGAAATTCCAACGACGAGCGAATTCCGGACGCGCATGACGGATTCCGTGCGCCAGGCCGATCCGCGCCATTGGCCGGTCGATCACCCGCAGGTCAAAACGGGCAAAATCGGCGTCCTGCTCGTCAATCTCGGGACACCGGACGGCACCGACTACTGGTCCATGCGTCGGTATCTGGCAGAGTTCCTGACCGATAAACGCGTGATCGAATGGCCCAAAGCCATCTGGTACCCAATCCTGTTCGGCATCGTGCTGAACCGGCGCCCACAGCGCGTTGGCGAAGCTTACGCTGAGATCTGGAATAACGAAAAAGACGAAAGCTTCCTGCGCACATATTCGCGCAACCAGTCAGAAAAGGTTGCCGAAACCTTTTCCGATGATGATCGCATCGTGGTCGATTGGGCCATGCGCTACGGGCAGCCGTCGATCCCTGATCGGTTGCAGGCGCTCAAAGACGCCGGCTGTGAGCGGATCGTTTGGTTCCCGCTCTATCCGCAATATTCTGCGACCACGACGGCGACCGTGAACGACAAGGCGTTTGAAGCGCTGATGAAAATGCGCTGGCAGCCGGCTGTTCGCACGGTGCCCCCCTATCACGATGACCCTGCCTATATCGAAGCGCTTGCGACCTCGATCGATCGCCACCTTTCAACGCTTGATTGGGAACCGGAAAAGATCATCGCCTCATACCACGGCATCCCGCAAAGCTATTTCAAAAAAGGCGATCCGTATCACTGCCACTGCCACAAGACGACGCGGCTTCTGCGCGAGCATATGGGATTGAGCGAGGACCGGTTGGTCACGACCTTCCAGTCGCGGTTTGGGCCCGAAGAGTGGCTGCAGCCCTACACCGACAAAACGGTGGTTGCGTTGGCCGAGCGCGGCGTCAAGCGCATTGCGGTCTTCAATCCGGGCTTCGTGTCAGATTGTTTGGAAACGCTTGAAGAGATCGCGGGTGAAGCAAAGGAAGAGTTCGAAGAACACGGTGGCGAGCACTTCACGCACATTCCGTGTCTCAACGACAGCGATCTCGGCGTCCAGTTGATCGACCATTTGGTCCGCCGGGAGCTGCAAGGCTGGCTGTAATCCGGCGTGCATAGTTGCAGGCTGCTGCGAGATTTCGGGGCGCAAAGGCGATTGTCGCTGCCGCCCCGAAATCCTCGATAATTTAACCGGCCAAGCTCGAAACGTAAAAATATCCTAAACCTCTGACCTGTTTTTCTATCTCAATTAAGTAATTTCCACTGTTGTAACCCGGCTCGCCGGGGCTGTGGCCGGTGCCGGGAATGCACAAAATTGCCTGAATTCCTCGCGCTTTACCTTCTTTTCGGCCTCTCATCGTAGTTTCATTGCTGGAAACGTGGGCGGCATGGCTCGCGGCTACGGGAGATCTTCCAATGGAACTGACCAATCTTGGTGTCTTGGGAATTATTCTGATCGCGTTTGCCGGAGCAATGCTGTGGTCGACCGTGAAAATCGTACCGCAAGGCTCAAACTTCACCGTTGAACGCTTCGGCCGCTACACCAAGACCCTGGTGCCAGGTCTGCATATTCTGACACCGGTAATGGAGCGGGTGGCCCACCGCATCAACATGAAAGAACAGGTGTTGGATATTCCGGGTCAGGAAATCATTACCCGCGACAACGCCATGGTCCGTGTTGATGGGGTCACTTTCTTTCAGGTCCTCGATGCAGCACGCGCGGCCTACGAAGTCGACATGCTTGAGCCGTCGATCATCAACCTCACGATGACCAATATCCGGACCGTGATGGGTTCCATGGACCTCGACGAGCTTTTGTCGAACCGTGACAAGATCAACGCCGAGCTGCTCCACGTCGTCGACGCTGCGACCGAGAGCTGGGGCGTCAAGGTCACCCGGATCGAAATCAAGGATATCGACCCGCCACGCGATCTCGTCGACTCCATGGCCCGCCAGATGAAGGCCGAGCGCGAAAAACGCGCCCTGGTTCTGGAAGCGCAGGGCCGGCGCGAGGCCGCCATCTTGAAAGCGGAGGGCGAGAAACAGGCCGTTGTTCTGGAAGCCGAGGGTCGCCGCGAAGCCGCGTGGAAAGATGCCGAGGCGCGCGAGCGTTCGGCCGAAGCCGAGGCCAAAGCAACCCAGATGGTGTCGTCCGCGATCGCCGACGGCAACGTCCAGGCGATCAACTACTTTGTCGCCAACAACTACGTGAAAGCTCTGGAGGCCCTGGCAAAGGCGCCGAACCAGAAAGTCATCATGATGCCGCTTGAGGCTTCATCGGTGATCGGCTCGATCGCTGGCCTCGCTGAAATCACGGGCGACGCATTCGGCAAAGGCGGCAGCGGCGGTAACGGTGCTCACGGCCGCGGAACATCGGTTTCGACAAGCCAGCGTGGCGTCAACGGCAACCCGGCTGGTGCGGCCCCGCGCGTTGCGCCAACGGCCTCTGCAATGCAACAGCGTCCCTGGTCGCAGGACGACGAGGCTTAAAAGAGCACTCAGACCCGCGCGACGGGTTCTCGCCCGTGGCATGCTGTCCTGCGCCGAACGTGGTCAGCATTGCCATCTGGGTCGAAATCGCGTGCCGCTGACAGGCCGCCGCGCAAGACGTGCACCCACACGCCAAGTCCAACGCCAATTGATCAAGGCTGGCGTTTGGTTTCTGAGACGTTGACGACTTGGCATGCCTGCGGGAAAGCCGGTCATCGGTTCGCAATTGTGAAGGAAAATTCGCCGTGTCGATCCCGGAGTTCTTCTACCAGCTCGGACCATGGAACTGGTTCATCGCGGCCTTGATCCTGTTCTTGCTCGAAGTCGCCCTGCCAGGCGTCCACTTCGTCTGGTTTGGCGCGGCTGCAACCTGTGTTGGTGCCATCGCGATCCTTATTCCGATGCCGTGGCAAGTGCAGCTCATCGTTTTTGCAATTATTTCAGTTGCTGCCGTGTTCGTCCTTCGGCGCTACTCGCTGGCGATCGCTGGCAATTCCGACGCACCCAATTTGAATGTGCGTGGCGCGCAGTATGTGGGTCGCCGCGTTGTCGTGGTGGATGCCATCGTCGATGGCCGTGGGCGCGTCAAAGTTGGTGACACGCTGTGGATTGCCGAGGGCCCGGAAATGTCAGCGGGGACCAGCGCAAAAGTCACGGGGTCACGCGGCACTGCGCTGATCGTCGAACCAGACGCCTGAGGGAGGCGCGCGGCGTCCTGCGGTCGGTTCGGTGTCCCAATCATCCCCAGTAGGCCGCTTCCGACGCGCGTTTCGTGCCATGCCATGTCGGCATCGGGGCGGGGCAACATCGCCCATGAGGCGTTTTACGCGACACCGGAACGCAGCAAGTCATGGACGTGGACGATACCAATCGGTCTCCCGTTCTCCACGACAAACAGCGCGGTAATGCGCGACTTGTTGATCAGGTCCAACGCTTCGGACGCAAGGGCATCCGGGGCAATGGATTTCGGGTTCCGCGTCATGATCCCGCCCGCCGTCTCTGAAAGCAGATCGGGCTTCATATGCCGGCGCAAGTCGCCGTCGGTGACGATCCCCACCAGCTTGCCCTTGCCATCAACAATGCCAAGGCAGCCGAAGGATTTTTGCGTCATGGCGAGGATGGCGTCCGACATGGCGATGTCTTTGGGTGCAAGCGGAACATCATCGCCAGCGTGCATGACGTCTTTGACGTAGCTCAGTTGTGCGCCCAGCGAACCACCGGGGTGGAACACCTTGAATTCATGCGCGGTGAAGCCCCGCGCCTCCAACAGCGCCACGGCAAGCGCATCACCCATCGCAAGCTGCATGGTTGTCGATGTGGTCGGCGCAAGCCCGTGCGGGCACGCCTCTTCCGCATCCGGTAATTGCAGGACCAGTGTCGACGCCCGACCCAGTGCCGATTGCGTGCGCGCCGTGATCGAAATGAGCGCGATCCCCCGCCGCCGGGCATAGGTCAGGATATTGCTCAGCTCGACCGTCTCACCGGATTTCGACAACGCCAGCACGACGTCGTCGGCCGTGATCATTCCCAGATCACCGTGCGAGGCCTCCGAGGGGTGCACGAAAAACGCCGGTGAGCCTGTCGAAGCAAATGTCGCCGCGATCTTCTGGCCGACGTGGCCTGACTTTCCCATGCCCGTGACAATAATCCGCCCTGAGGCGTTGAGCAGGATTTCGACGGCTTTGGCGAAATCACCCGCCATATCGCCGGTCAGCCCCTGACGCAGCATACCCAGGGCCGACGCCTCAAGTTTCAGCGTTCGCTTTGCGCTTTCAATCGCCTTTCGGGCCTCAGGCGAAAGCCGCGCACGGGACGAAGTCCGCTTGGCTTCGGTCCCTGACTTAAGCTTCGCTGTCGCCATTTGCTCCTACCATCTCAACGTTCTTGCGTGGCGCTTGCGGGCGCTTTGGCCCATCCATGCCGCGCTGGCGCCGTTTGTGACGCCCGTCTCTAGCAGACGCAAACGCGGAGCCAAACAGCGCCAAGCGTGATGCACAACCGCCGCAGCGTGGATAGCGCTTAACAGGCCGTTAACCGAACCGGTCGATAGCTGGGCCGGTCGGCGGCGTTTTGCCATTCGCGAAGGCAGATGTTTGAAGGGGCACACGCGTGCAACCGGCCGTCTCAGGCAAATCGCGCCTGATACTCAGCAGTCAGTCCGTTTCGGCGCCGCCTGCGTGCGCCGGCCGGAGGTCGCGCATCGCACTGCTCGGCCTTGCCATGCTTTTTGTTGCCGCATCAAGCAGGCCCTTAAGCGCACAAGTGCCCTCGCAAGCCACCATTGCCCCGCCGCCATTGCGAACGACGGTCGTGCCGAGAACCCGCGGCCTGCCCTTGCGCCCGACCGAACCGCCCCAAGCAAGTGCGTTGCCTTCCCTGCGCGGTCCGTCGAATGGGGCCACCGATTTTTCTGCCGGCGTGTCGGCGGTGCCAGAACCCTGGCGCACGCAAATCCGCGACACCGCGAACAGCGATCGCAACACGCTTCGTGGCGCAAGCCTCAGCCCCGACGCGACGCCACAGCCCCTTGGCGCACAGACACAGCCGCCGCCCGACGCGCGGTTGCCGGAAGATCGCGCAGCCTTCCGTTTGCCAGGGACACCGGTCGGTTTTGACCCCCAAGCATTTGCAATCGAAGTCACACCTCGTCTCAGCGAACGCCCGCGCCAATTGTTTCGCTTTGCGCCGCTGCAGCCGGCCGGCATCCGCTTTGGCAGCTTTGTCGTGCTGCCGCAGGTCACCTGGGCTGCGTTCGCAACATCAAATGTCCTGAAATCCGAGACTGCTGATAGCGATCGCGCCGTTGAGGTCCTGCCGCAGTTACGGGTGGTGTCCAACTGGCGGGTGCACGCGTTGGAGCTGCGCGCCGGTGGTGCCGCCTCGCGATTTCAGAATTTCCGATCCGAAGAAACCCGGCGCTATGACATTGAAGCACGCGGGCGCATTGACGTGCGCCGGCGAACCAACCTTGAAGCGCGTGTGGCACGAACCGTCTCCCAGGAAAGCCGCTCCGGCGTCGATGCATCACCATTGGGAAGCGATCGTGCGAACGTCACCGACGATCGTGCACTTGTCGCACTGAACCACAGGTTCAATCGTTTGCGCGTGCAACTGCGTGGCGGCGTGCGCCGGAGCGATGTGTCAGACACCGCGGATGCGGACGGCGCACAAATCGCCAACGACGATCGTGATGAACGGGCACGTGAAATCGCCGTGCGAGCCCGCTGGGAGTTCAAACCAACGCTGTTTGCGTTCGCCGAGCTGGCTTTGAACCGACGTGATTATGGCGCAGCGCCGGACGATGGGATCTTGCGAGATAGCCGCGGCGAGCGCTGGCGCACCGGTTTGTCGTTCGGCAATACGGATGCGGTCTTGCGCGGCCAGTTGGGCTTGGGCTTGGGCCGCCAACGCACCGATGACCGCCGACTTAAACCGATCCGCGGCCTCTTGATCGACGCCAACCTTGCCTGGCGCATCAGCGGACTGACGACGGTACTGCTGCGCGCGGAGACGGATCTGGTCAGCACAACGGCGGCAGGGTCGCCGGGAGCGCAGGCGCGGCGGTTTGAAGCTGCGCTGCGTCACGCGTTCCGGCGCCATCTCATCGGCACGGGCACGCTCAGCTTTGCCCAAAGCGATTACACCGGCATCGCGCTGAAAGAGACCGAGGTCAGCGCTATCCTGGACCTGGAATATCTCATGAACCGGTGGACCACCGTGCTTGCCCAATATCGGTTTACGAACTTTACAACATCGCAAGAAACAGGTGACTACGACGAGCACCTGTTTCGGCTCGGTTTACGCTTGGCTCGCTAAACTGAACCAGGGCGTTTGGCTCCGTCGCGCCGTCTGGATCAACGTTGCAACGGCCACGCGCCGGACTGGACCACGAGTTTTGATACGCGGGAGAGCGATTTGACAGTATTGGTCACTGGCGGCGCGGGATACATTGGCTCGCACATGGTGTTAGCGCTGCGCGACCGCGGCGAACCGGTCGTCGTGCTGGACAACCTGTCGACCGGGTTCCGCGAGGCCGTTCCTGGCGATGTGCCACTGATCATTGGCGACGTGGGTGATGTTGCCTTGGCCGCTGAGACGATCAAGCAGCATGGCGTCACCGCGATCATCCATTTTGCCGGATCGATTATCGTTCCTGAATCAGTAGCCAACCCGCTCAAGTATTATCGGAATAATACCGCCAACTCACGAAACCTGATCGAAGCCGCGGTCGATTGCGGCGTTGACACGTTCATTTTTTCCTCGACCGCTGCTGTCTACGGCATGCCCGACGCCAACCCTGTTGGCGAGGACGCAATCCTGCGGCCGATTTCGCCGTACGGCGCTTCAAAGCTCATGACCGAGCAGATGCTGCGCGACGTCACGCAAGCCACGTCGTTGCGCTATGCCATCCTGCGCTATTTCAACGTTGCCGGCGCTGACCCCGAAGGCCGGTCCGGCCAATCGACCCCGCAAGCAACCCACCTGATCAAGGTTGCCGCCGAGACCGCGTTGGGCAAGCGCGAGCGCATGGCAATTTACGGCACGGACTACCCCACCGACGATGGCACCTGCGTGCGCGACTACATCCACGTGACCGACCTTGCCGCTGCGCATCTCGCCGCGTTGGACCACCTGCGCAAGGGCGGCGGCGCCGACGTTTTCAATTGTGGGTATGAGCGCGGCTATTCAGTTCGCGAAGTCATCGATGCAGTCAAACGCGTGTCCGGGGTCGATTTCCCAGTCGATCTCGCCGAGCGGCGGCCCGGCGATCCCGCAGCCATCGTCGCGCGGTCACAGAAAGTGCGCCAACAGCTTGGCTGGGTACCGCGCCTTGATGACCTGGACACCATTGTCCGCCACGCCCTTGACTGGGAAGCCGCAATCACAGCAGCCCGCAAAGCTGGCTAAATCGACATAGCCGACGCGCTCAAAATCCGGCATACGTCTCCCGCCGCATGCGGCTTTTCTCGGGCTACGAACGGGATGGAGACGTCATGTCCGTGCAAACGCCAATGCCGGATGCGCAGAGTTTTGCCGCGGTCGTTGCGCGCGTCAAATCCGCCGCGATCGATGCTGGATTGTCTCGCGACGCCGCATCCGCCGCCGTCGCCGGATTAGCGCCCAACGCGGACGTGCTTGTTGCCAGCGACAGGCAACCAGAGCATGTCCGCACGCCCGGCTCTTACGTCACGGCTGTATTGAGCGACACGCGCATTGCAAACGGCTGCGCCGCGCTCGACGATAATGCCGAGATGTTTGCAGCGCTGGAAACCCGATTTGCCGTCCCCCGCAACATCTTAGCCGCGATCTGGGGCATTGAGACAAATTTTGGCGCGTCTACCGGAACGGTCCCGACCGTGGCGGCACTTGCGACGTTGGCTGCGGCCGGTGGGCGCCGCGCAACGTTCTGGGAAGCCGAATGTGTCGCGGCGATCACCTACGCGCATGCCAACGCCATCGATCCGCAAGACCTGACCGGATCGTGGGCCGGCGCGTTCGGACAGACCCAGTTCATGCCCACAACGGCGTTGCGGTTTGCGGTTGATGTGGACGGCGACGGGACGGCAGACCTGCGCGCCAGTGCGGCCGACGCACTGGGTTCGGCAGCCAATTATCTTTTGGCGTCGGGCTGGCAGGCCGGCTTGACCTGGGGGGTCGAAGTCGTGCTGCCGCCCGCGTTCGATTATGCATCGGCAGCGCCCGAGGAGCGGCGCACACTTGAGGCTTGGCGCTCTGCGGGCGCCGCCCCGCAGCACGTTCCATCCGACTGGGAAGCGGGTGTGCCGTCTCCTGGCGCAAGCGCGTTCCGGCTGCTGCTGCCCGAAGGCGCGGGCTATCCCACATTTCTCGTGTCAGACAATTTCGATGCGCTTCTGGCTTACAACCGTGCCATCCCCTACGCGCTGTCTGTTGGCCTGCTGGCGGAACGGTTTCAAGGTCGAGAAGTCCCGTCCGTTGCCTGGCGCGCATCGCGTGACGCCTTGAGCCGTGATGACATTCGCACGCTGCAATCACATCTTGTGGATCTCGGCTGGGACACTGGCGGCATCGATGGCATTCTGGGGCCAAAATCGATCGCAGCGATTCGCGGGTTTCAGCAGCAATTGGGCGTCCGTGTTGATGGCTACCCGGATCCGGCCCTGCTCAACGCCGTGTCGCAGGCGCGTACGCAGTGACCGCCAACCCGGCGTCGCAATTGTGAGATTGTTCGCGGACACCGATTTGGCCCTTGGAGGCATGAACGCAATGAGGCTCGACGCGATTGCCGCATGCGCGCACTGGCACGCAGCGGTGGCACTGGGTGCGGTCAGTTTGCTGATGGGCACCTTTGCTGGCGCAACGTCGTCTGCGGCGCAGTCCATCGACAGTGAACTGCCCACCAATAGCTACGTCACACCGTTTCCGCAGGGCGAAGTCTACCGCCTGCACGTGTTTGGCGATCGCTTGCGGACGGGCTTGCGCAGCGCATTGGAGGGATTGCTCGCGGACGAACCGCGGGTCCGCGTGACCAACGCGACGGTGGCGATCAACTCGTTGATCTCGTCACGCTGGGATCAGACTGTTCTTGAAATTGAGAACGGCGAGCCGCGCCTACCGATCGATATCGCCGTCGTCATCCTCGGCACCGGCGATCGTGGCAGCCTGCGCGAGGCTGGCCGGGCACGGGTCCCATACGGCAGTGCGGACTGGAAACCCGGGTATGCCATCCGCGTTGGCCGCCTGATGACGGCCCTGAAAAAGCGTAAAGCGGCCGTCTACTGGGTCGGCTTGCCGATCATGCGGGGCCCGCGCACGAATGCGCATGCAGCAACCATCAACGAAATCGTGCGGGACCAGGCGCTGCGCAACCGAATGAAGTTCATCAACATTTATGAGACATTCGCCGGTGAGAACGGGGGATACACACCCTACGGTCCTGATCTGGCGGGCGAGGTCCGCTCTCTGCGGCGCAAGGATGGCGTTAACTTCACGACCGCGGGCTACGAAAAGGTGGCCCATTTCGTGAAACAAGAAATCGAGCGCGATTTGCGTCAGGCGCAATCGGAGCGGATGGTGGAACTGCGCGGAAGCCCGGCGGAACTCAAACGGATCGAAAAAAAGCGGGAAGCCAGACCAGCGCCGCGCTCCACCTGGCAGATCATCACCGGCACGCGGGCCCAGTCCAATCAGACGGCTGGTGCGGGGCGTGCCGGCGACAGCGGTTTGCAAGCTGAAACCGTGACCGTGAAGGTGCCCGCAAAAGCGGGACAAGAGGGTGCGCGCACGCCTGTCGAAATCAAGATCTTCAGGCCCGCCGTGTCCCAGTCGATTGTGTCTCTGGTAACGCGGCGCTCATCGCCCGACAGGGGTGTTCAACTCGGCGATCAAGTTTCGCTCAGCGCAAACACTGGTGGTCCGCCGCTTCTCGGCACAGTGACGCCAGCGCCGAATTCCCAATTGGCCGTTGTCCGCTCAAAGGTCGCGCCGACGCAGATGCCGTTTTTCAAGGTGTGGGCCAAGGGCGAACGTCTCACGCCGCGCGACAATCGGGCTGATGATACCGCCTGGCCGCGCCCGAGACCTGTTGTCTTGATCGCCCCGCCGCAGGCCGAGCTGGAAGAAGAGCCCATTCTGGCGGGTGGCCCAGCGGCGATCGGCGCGGCTGGCAGACCGCGCGCACCAGCCTCCTATTTGCCGCCGGGCTGGACCGGACCGCCGTTGCCGGAGCAAAACCCGGCCCGCTTTTGAACGCACACCTCGCGCGCGAACCCGTTGAGGGGGGAGCGAGAACAAAAAAAGCCCGGCGAGACGGCCGGGCCAGTGCAATGTCATGCTTCGCTCGGGCCCAGAGCGATATCCGATCTTACGGGGTCGCTTTGCGATCCACAGATCGGATGATGCTCTATCTCCAACATGATGCGCTCATGCATGTCGCATCCAATCGGATCCACGCCCCAAGGCCGCAAACCGGCCCGGGCCGTCGATGTTCGTGTTCGAAACATCGACACGAAAACGGCCCCGCCCCCGCGGAAGGCCAACGGCCCGTGAGGGCAACAGAGCTGAACCGAGGCGCATTTCAGGCGACACGCTTGAGCTGTGCTCGGTCCTGTGCGCCTGCCAGTCGATCGATCAGCGCGGCAGGACGGTCGCACCCATCAACGCCTTGTCGATCGCGTGCGCGGCCTGCCGCCCTTCCCGGATCGCCCAAACGACAAGCGACTGACCGCGACGCATATCACCGGCGGCAAAGACCTTGGGATGCGATGTCGCGTAGGAAATCTCGTCCGCTTTGACGTTGTTGCGCGGGTCCAATTCGAGCCCGAGCGCGTCAGCAAGGCCCTCGTTGACCGGTGCGACAAAGCCCATCGCCAACAACACCAAGTCTGCTGGAATCTCAAACTCAGTATTGGGAACCTCTTTGAAGTGCTGATCGACCTTGCAGCAAACCAGCTTCGTCACCCGGCCATTTTCGCCTTCGAAGCGCTTGGTGTTCACCGAAAAATCGCGTTCAGCCCCTTCAGCTTGCGACGTTGAGGTCCGCAGCTTCAATGGCCAGTGCGGCCACGTCAGGTCCTTGTTTTCTTTTTCCGGCGGCAACGGCATGATTTCAAGCTGCGTGACGCTTTTTGCGCCATGACGGAAAGACGTTCCGATACAGTCCGAACCGGTGTCGCCACCGCCAATCACAACAACATTGCGGCCCTCAGCGGTTTCGACGGTTTTGTCGGCCCGCAACTGCTCATTTGCGACACGGCGATTTTGCTGCGGCAGGAAATCCATCGCGAAATGGATTCCGTCCAGATCCCGTCCTGGAACCGGCAGATTCCGCGGTTTTTCTGCACCTCCGGCAAGCAGAACTGCATCATAATCAGCAACCAATTCATCGATTGCCTTATCTTTCCCGACATGAACCCCGCAATGGAACGTGACACCTTCCGCTTCCATTTGCGTCACGCGCCGGGCAATCACGTCTTTTTCCATTTTGAAATCGGGAATGCCATACGTCATCAACCCACCAGGTCGTGCGTTTTTCTCATAGACATCCACGTCATGGCCCACGCGGGCCAACTGCTGGGCGGCCGCCATGCCCGCGGGGCCAGACCCGATCACCGCAACGCGTTTGCCAGTCTTGGTTTCTGGCGGCTGCGGCGTGATCCAGCCTTCTTCAAACGCCCGGTCGGCAATCGCACATTCAATCGTTTTGATCGTAACTGGAATGTCTTCGATGTTCAGCGTGCAGGCAGCCTCGCACGGTGCTGGGCAAATCCGACCTGTCACTTCGGGAAAGTTATTCGTCGAGTGCAGGTTCAGTGCCGCGCGTTTCCAGTCGTTTTTATAAACGAGGTCATTCCAATCGGGGATCTGGTTATTCACCGGACAGCCCTGATGACAAAACGGAATGCCACAATCCATACAGCGCGCAGCCTGCTTGCGCACACCGTCTTCCGGCAGTGGGACAACGAATTCGTTCCAATGCCGAGTGCGCTCTTCGACAGGTTTGTACCCGCGATCAACGCGTTCGATTTCCAGAAATCCGGTTGGCTTGCCCATGGTGTTTCCTGTCAGTTCTGTTCGTCGCTGTTCAGTCGGATCCACTGAAAGGCGCAGGTGTTGGCCCAGTGCGGCCGCCTCAATTCACTTTCTCGGACCCGCCGCCGGTTTTCACGCCAATTTCCAAGACGTCAAAACCGGTGGTGTCAGCCGCTTGTGCGCGCGCCATCTCTTCCAGGGCACGCTTGTATTCATAAGGCATGACCTTGCGGAACTTCGGCAGCCATGTTTCCCAATCGCCAAGAATGGTCTGGGCTTTGGCTGAGTTGGTGTAATGCGCGTGGCGCTCGATCAAGGTGCGCAAACGCTCCGCATCTTGACCGGTCATGTCGCGCATCACATCGACAAGGCCATGGCTTTCCAGCGCGCCCGCGCCGCCATGGTGTTTCGCCATCGCCTCTTCTTCCGCCGGGATCGGCAACAGATCGACCATGGCGAGGTTGCAGCGCTGATCGAACGTGCCGTCTTCATCGAGCACATAGGCAATGCCACCCGACATCCCGGCCGCAAAGTTGCGCCCGGTCCCGCCGAGCACGACGACGACGCCGCCCGTCATGTACTCGCAGCCGTGGTCACCCGTGCCCTCGACCACCGCAACGGCGCCGGAATTGCGGACTGCAAACCGCTCGCCCGCGATGCCGCGGAAATAGCACTCACCCGTGATCGCACCGTACAAAACGGTGTTGCCAACAATGATGCTGCGGTCGGGATCAATGCCAGACGACGGATCAGGCCGGACAATCAACTTGCCGCCGGAAAGGCCCTTGCCGACGTAATCATTGGCCTCGCCAACCAGATCCAGCGTGACACCGTGCGCCACCCACGCGCCGAACGCCTGTCCCGCCGTGCCCTTGAGCTGGAAATAGATGGTGTCTTCGGCAAGCCCTTCGTGACCATAGCGCTTGGCGACCTGGCCAGAGAGCATTGCACCCGTCGAACGGTCTCGGTTGGAAATCTCCAACTCATGCTTGACCGGTGTCCGGCTTTCCAACGCTGGTGACGCAAGCTCGATCAGCTTATTGTCGAACACCTTTTCAAGGCCGTGGTCCTGTCGTTCCGAATTATGGATCGCGACACCTTCCGGCGCGTCCGGCTTCGCAAAAAGCTTCGAGAAGTCGAGGCCGCGCGCCTTCCAGTGCGCGATCGCATGATCCTTATCGAGGACGTCTGACTGCCCGATCATCTCATCAAAGGTGCGAAAGCCCATCTCCGCCATGAGCGCGCGGACTTCTTCTGCGACATAGAAGAAGAAGTTGATGACGTGCTCTGGCTTGCCCTTGAAGCGTGCGCGCAGCACGGGGTCCTGCGTGGCGATCCCAACGGGGCATGTATTCAGATGGCACTTGCGCATCATGATACAGCCAGCCGCGATCAGCGGCGCCGTGGAGAAGCCGAATTCGTCAGCGCCAAGCAGCGCGCCGACAACCACGTCGCGGCCTGTTCGCAAACCGCCATCGACCTGCACCGCAATCCGCCCGCGCAGTTCGTTGGCCACCAGCGTCTGATGCGTTTCAGCCAGGCCGATCTCCCATGGCGAACCGGCATGCTTAATCGAGGTGAGTGGCGACGCGCCAGTCCCGCCTTCAAACCCTGAGATCGTCACGTGATCCGCGCGGGCTTTCGAAACACCAGCCGCAACCGTGCCAACGCCAACCTCAGAAACCAGCTTCACCGACACATCGCCGTCCGGGTTCACGTTTTTCAAATCGAAGATAAGCTGCGCGAGGTCCTCGATCGAATAGATGTCGTGGTGCGGCGGAGGCGAGATCAAGCCAACGCCCGGCGTTGAGTGGCGCACCTTCGCGATCCGCTGATCGACCTTGTGGCCAGGCAACTGACCGCCCTCACCAGGCTTGGCCCCTTGCGCCATCTTGATCTGCATCATGTCGGAATTGGCAAGATACTCCGTCGTGACGCCAAACCTGCCTGAGGCCACCTGCTTGATCGCCGAGCGCCGGCTGTCGCCGCTGTCATCCCGCTTGAAGCGATGCGGCTCCTCACCACCCTCACCGGTATTGGAGCGTCCGCCAATGCGGTTCATGGCGATGGCAAGGGTCTCGTGCGCCTCAGGACTGATCGATCCCAGGCTCATCGCCCCCGTCGCAAACCGTTTGACGATCTCACTGGCAGGTTCCACGTCATCGAGCGGCACCGGCGCGCGGCCGGTCTCTTCTGCCGATTTGATCCGGAACATGCCGCGCAGCGTCATCAACTGCGAAGATTGGCGGTTCAAGGCCTCCGCATACGTCAGGTATTTTTCTGGAAGGTTGCCGCGGACGGAGTGCTGCAGATCGGCGACGGTATCGGGACGCCAGGCATGGGCCTCACCGCGGATACGAAATGCGTATTCGCCACCAACATCGAGCCCGTGTTCCAGGGTTGGATCATCGATGAACGCGCGTGAATGGCGTGCGACCGTTTCGCGGGCGATCTCCTCAAGGCCAACGCCTTCAACCTGGCTGTGCGTTCCAGTGAAGTATTTGTCGACAAACGGTGTTGCGAGGCCAACCGCGTCGAAGATCTGCGCACCGCAATACGATTGATAGGTCGAGATGCCCATCTTGGACATCACTTTCAAAAGACCTTTGTCGACGGCTTTGATGTAGCGCGAAAACGCATCATCCCGGCTCAGCCCGTCGTCGATATCGCCGCGAATGGCGTCGATGGTGTCAAACGCGAGATACGGGTTGATCGCCTCGGCGCCATAACCGGCCAACGTCGCAAACTGGTTGACCTCGTGCGCTTCACCAGTCTCCACGACAAGGCCGACCGAGGTGCGCAGCCCTTGGCGGATCAGGTGGTGGTGCACGGCGCTTGTCGCCAACAGCGACGGGATCGCAATCCGCTCAGCGCAGGTCTTGCGGTCAGATAGGATGATGATGTTGCACGCACCGGCGCGCACGGCTTCCTCAGCTTCCGCGCACACAACATCGAGCGCGGCTTCCATGCCGTCAGCGCCGTATTCCGCCGGGTACGTGATATCGATTGTGAGCGACGAGAAGTTATTGTCGGGCACATCGCCAATGGTGCGGACCCGCTCCAGGTCCGCGTTCGTCAGGATTGGCTGATAAACCTCAAGCCGCTTCGTTTTCGCAGTCCCTTCCAAATCGAGGATGTTCGGCCGTGGCCCGATATACGACACGAGGCTCATGACGAGCTCTTCGCGGATCGGATCAATCGGAGGGTTGGTGACCTGCGCGAAATTCTGTTTGAAATAGGTGTGCAGAAGTTTCGGCTTCGATGACAAGGCCGACAGTGGCGTGTCGGTGCCCATGGAGCCGACCGCTTCCTGGCCGGTCACCGCCATTGGCGCCATCAGGAATTTGAGGCTTTCTTCGGTGTAGCCAAATGACTGCTGCAGATCGAGCAGCGACGCATCGGACGTATCCGCATGCGAAATGCTGTCCGGCAGCGGCAGGTCGCCGACCTCGATTTGCACTTTCGCGAGCCACTGCTCGTAGGGCAGCGCGGCTGCAAGCTCGCGCTTGAGGTCGTCATCGCCGATGATCCGGCCTTCCTCAAGATCGATGAGCAGCATCTTGCCGGGCTGCAGGCGCCACTTCTCGACAATGTTGTCTTCAGCGACCGGAAGCGTACCGGCCTCAGACGCCATCACGACCATATCATCCTTGGTCACGAGATAGCGCGCCGGGCGCAGGCCGTTTCTGTCGAGCGTCGCGCCGATTTGGCGGCCGTCGGTGAATGCAACCGCTGCGGGGCCATCCCACGGCTCCATAAGCGCGGCGTGATACTGGTAAAACGCACGCCGATCTTCGCTCATCAGCGGGTTCCCCGCCCAAGCCTCCGGGATCAGCATCATCGCCGCATGGGCAAGGCTGTATCCGCCCATCGTCAGAAATTCGAGAGCGTTGTCGAAACACGCCGTGTCCGACTGGCCCTCATAAGAGATCGGCCAGAGTTTGGAGATGTCCTCACCAAACAGCGGCGAAGATACCGATGCCTGACGCGCGGCCATCCAATTGACGTTGCCGCGCAAGGTGTTGATCTCGCCGTTGTGGGCAACCATCCGGTAGGGGTGAGCCAGCTTCCAAGATGGGAAGGTGTTGGTTGAAAACCGCTGGTGGACCAGCGCCATCGCGCTTTCCACGCGCGGATCGGACAGGTCCTGATAATACTGTTTGACCTGATACGACAGGAACATGCCTTTGTAGACGACTGTTCGCGTCGACAGGCTGACGACGTAGTGGCCGATGTCGCGGCCTTTGTAAGCGGCATAAATCGCGTTCGAAATCATCTTACGCGCAATGAAAAGCTGCCGTTCGAAAGCGCGCTCGTCGAGCTGCTCGGGACGGCGAATAAAGACCTGAAAATGGGACGGCTCGGTCGCAGATACCGCTTGGGAAAGCTTGGTGTTGTCCACCGGCACTTCGCGCCAACCCAAAACCTCAAAGCCCCGCTCGCGCGTGATCCGGTTCCAAACGTTCGTGCAATGTGCCCGCAGTCTGGCATCGGCCGGCAGGAACACCTGACCCACCGCATAATCGCCGGCGTCAGGCAGGTCGAAGCCGAGCTTTTGGCATTCCGCAACAAAGAACGCATGCGGGATTTGAAGCAAGATGCCAGCGCCATCGCCCGTCAGCGGGTCGGCACCGGTGGCGCCGCGGTGCTCCAGGTTTTCAAGGATGTAAAGCGCGTCCGCGACGATCTTATGCGACTTGACCCCTTTGAGGTTCGCGATGAAACCGACGCCGCACGCATCGAACTCGCGTTTCGGGTCGAACAGGCCCGAAGCCTTGGGGGCAGGTGCGATGCCTAGGGGAAGTCGTTGCGATGTCATGCGCTGGACCTTTCTCGGCTCAAGAGCGGCGGGCTCGGCGGTCTGAGTTGTGTGTCTGGTCGACCTTTTCGCCGGTCGCTGGCGTGGCAGGCAAGACAGCCGCCGGTCGTTATGCTTGTCCAAGCGCACGTTTTCGCGTGCGCGCGCGCGCCGCACGGGCCTTGGCGCGGGCGTGCGCGAACGTGCTCCGATCGCCGCATGGCGTCGCGATCTGCGCTTGTGCGCCGGGCACCGAGTTGTCACGCGCGCTTGTCACGTCTTGCGAACCAGATGTTGGACAAAGAAGCCATGGATATAGGTCAGAAACGCTGACCTACTTTGCTTAGATCAGATTTCGCCCCACGTTACAAGGAATTGGCAGCGGGCAAATTGCAGCGCCGAAAAGGCGGTGCGATGAACGCCATAGCGCCGTTCTGCGGCAGATTGTGCGTCCATCTGCTTGCGCCGCGACAGACCATTGCACCAGCGTGCTGATGGGGCCGGAAGCCGGCGGACGCGGTGCGTCATCTCAACCGCGATCCTAAAATGTGTCTGCAAGTTGGGGAGGACTTGGCTGACGCGCTTGATCCCAGCCGCTTTGGTCCCCTAGCGTCCCCGTCACACAAGTAATGCGTCCTGACCCAAACGAGTGCGTGCCGCGGCGGTGTCGCTGACAAATGCCATGCCATGCGATGGCCAGCGAGGCAGACCGCACGCTCGCGCTCATTCGGCGTTATCGCGTGCCCCTGGACCACCCCTGCGTGGCCACCGCGGGCTTGCGTGCCCGACCAGTTCCGCAAGAGGATGCGCATGATTTCCATGAACAACGCGACCCAGCAGCAGCTTCGTCAGTTCATCGAACAGATCGAACGGCTTGAAGAAGACAAGAAATCGATCGCCGACGACATCAAGGACAAGTTCGCCGAGGCCAAGGCCGTCGGCTTTGACGTCAAGGCGCTGCGCCAAATCATCCGCCTGCGCAAGAAGGGACGTGACGAACGCCAGGAAGAGCAGGCGATCCTCGACGTCTACCTGCATGCGCTTGGCATGGCCGATGAAGACATGCCGCAAATGCCTGACCATCTGATGGCCGCGGAATAGCGTCCATCAGGCCCGCGCGGGGCGGGCCTGCCGTTCAGGCCCTTTCCGCGCGCGCTGGAACATGGTCTCATTCAGCAACACACCCGGCTACGGGTGGTCCGGGCGGTCGCAGAAAACCGCTAACGCTGAGGAGACGCCAATGCCACATCAAGCTGCATCAACCGCCCTGTCGCATATTCGGGTGATAGACCTCACGCGCGTGCGCTCCGGACCGACCGCCGTCCGCCAGCTGGCCGACTGGGGCGCCGACGTCATTAAAGTGGAACAACCCGAAGCCCTTGAGGCCGAAGGCGCTTTGGGCGCTGGCCGGGCTTCGCCGGATTTTCAAAACCTGCAGCGCAACAAACGGTCGATCACGCTCAACTTGAAATCTGACGAGGGCCGCGAAATCCTTCTCAAGCTGGTTGAAACCGCCGACGTGGTGATCGAGAACTTCCGTCCAGACGTGAAATCGCGATTGGGGCTGGATTACGAAGCCCTCAAAGCCCGCAATCCAAAGATCATCCTCGCCAGCATTTCCGGGTTCGGCCAGGACGGGCCCTACGCGAAGCGGCCCGGCTTTGACCAGATCGCCCAGGGCATGGGCGGTCTCATGTCAGTCACCGGCGAGCCGGGCCGCGGCCCCATGCGCGTTGGCATTCCAGTCGCGGACCTCACGGCCGGTCTGTTTTGCGCGATTGGTGTTCTGACCGCACTTGTCGAACGGGAGAAATCCGGCGAGGGGCAATGGCTGCATACTTCGCTGCTGCAAGCGCAGATTTTTATGTTGGATTTCCAGGCCGCGCGTTGGTTGATGGCTGGCGAGGTCCCCCATCAGGTCGGCAATGAGCATCCGACCAGCGTGCCCACCAACATGATCCGCACGAAGGACGGCGCGGTGAACCTCGCTGTTGCGGGCGATGTCATATTTGCGCGTTTCTGCGAGGCCGTTGGCAAAACCGAATGGCTGGAAGACGCCCGCTTCGCCACCGATGATGCGCGCCGCGAAAACCGCGAGCGCATGTATGAGCTCATCGAAGAGGTCATGGTGACCCGAACAAGCGCGGAATGGGTGGAAATGCTGACCGCGGCAAGCGTGCCTTGCGGTCCGATCAACACGATCGACCAGGTCTTCGCCGACCCGCAGGTGGCCCATCTCGGTATTGCCGAAGCGCTGGAAACGGAGCCCTTTGGTCAAACACGCGCGGTTGCGCAGCCCGTTGTTCTCACGCGGACACCAAGTCGCCTGGCCCGCAGCGCGCCCGCACGCGGCGCTGAAACCGAAGAAGTTCTCAAGGAGCTTGGCTACGATAGCGATGCAATCGCAAGGCTGCGCTCGGAGACGGTGGTCTGAAATCAGCCATCGGCGGCTTCAGATGGGCGCGGGCTCGGGCGTTGCGGTGGGCGTAGGCGCGCGCCACTGGCCCATCAATCGCCGGGAATTGCAAAACGCCGAATGCATGTCGCATCCAATCGGATTCACGCCCCACGGCCGCAAAGAGGGCCGGGCCATCGATGTTCGTGTTCGAAACATCGACACGAAAACGGCCCGCCCCCGCGGAGGGCCAACGGCCCGTGAGCGCAACAGAGCTCAAGCGAGGCGCATTTCATGCGACACGCTTTAGTTTGACGATGCGACCGCACCGGGCACGCGCTGAAGCCCAGGTCTGGTGGCTGGCTCCGGCACGATCAGCTTCAACGGTTTGATTGCAGGTCCGGCGAACTGGTGATGGCGCCGCGCGCTGACGCGGCCAGGGCCTGCGATCATGCGGGTCGACGGAAGCTGGCCCGCGACGTCCACGAAGCCGAGCGTTTGCGACGCATCCGGCCTATCAAAGCGTACGAATACGGCATCATCGCTCGACGCCGTGGCTGTCAAATACGGTGCAACGGGAAACGGCCGATAGGACATTTCGTCGGGGTGTTCTTCATCAAACGCCGGTGCGACCGCCCAACCAGCGTTGCTTGTAGCGTTGGGTTGACCAGACCGCGCGTCGGCTGGGAGCGTGGCCGGCGGCGCTGCCCGCTCTGGTCCCGCCGGCTTTGTGAACGGCATCGCATTCGAAGCCAGCGCGGCCAGCCTGGCAAGCATCCGACGCTCTAAGTTCTGGCGAGCACGACCATTATCGGGCTCAGAACGCTGTTGACTGTCGCCGCGCGCCTCACGACGAGCTGGCGTCTCAAGCAATTTCGGCTTTGCGACAAGGCGCGGCGCTGGCGCAATCCTGGGGCGGCCGAAAGCCGAGGGTGTCAGGCTTGCCAGTGCAAGCGGCCGCGGCGGCGTCACAGGCCGAGGCACGGCTGCGGCAACCTGCGTCCCCGTTGACCAATCAGGAATTTGCGGAACGTTCGGCCGGCCCGCGCCATTCTTGCGCAAATCGTGGAACCGCGAGACGACTGCGGCCAACTGCGGCGCCGCCGTGCGTGCTTTACGAAAATCCCCTGCCCGCAATCTTTTGCGGTCGGACGGGACGTGCTTTGAGCGGCCATTGGGAAACAACAGTGCAAGCTCGGTGCGCCCCATGCGCGGCCAGTGGCGCACGCGGCCGGTGTCGATGTGCACGAACGGAAGCGATGAGGTTGGGTAATAGCCAACGCCGCCCACCTGCCGAACCATGGCCGAATAGCGCATTTTGCGGACCGAGACGTCCGGGAAGTGGACATCCATGGCGCGACCGAACATGTGATGCGAACGTTTGGCCTGGCCACCGCTTGTGCGGCGCAGCCAGGCATTCGTTTTCGGCGAGCGATAGCCCGACACAAGATGGATGGGACGCGTACTGCCAAGCTCGCGCTGCATTTCCCAAAGCAGATCAAACAGCCGCGGGTCCATTTTCGTGGGCTCGTTCTCGCGCCAGTCGCGCAAAAACCAATTCAACCGCTCAAGGGCATCGGGAACAAATGCGCCGTTGCGCTTAAATACGATCGTGATCTTTTCCCCATTCCGAGGATTATAGATCGACAGCGCGCGCTCCTCAGCCCACGCGGGCGCATACGAAACTGACAGGATCGCCCCCAGCATAAGTGCCAGGCCCAGCTTTTGGCTTGCCAGCGCCACGGCTTTGCGGGCGCGCAAATGAAGTCGAGATATCAACGCCAAGACGAGTTTTGCCCCTGCCGACGTGCTTGATCGAGCCATGCGTCCGTCCCCCAAGCGTTGGATTGCCTGCAACTGTGGCAGGACGATGGGGCAAGCAGCAGGATGCGGCTTGTCACGCCCTAAAGAGCCCAACACGCCGCTCGGTGTCGTTGATCGTCATCATGGCCGCGGCGCCAGACGGCGAGTCGGCGGCGCAGGGTCCGCGCACCTTTCGACCGCCGCATCTCAGCGCCGGCACGCGCAGCCGCGATTGCAAAGTCCAGCGCTATCGCTGGCGCATTAGTCCATGTTCAGCGCGTCACGCCGCCAGCCCGCATTCGAGCTGCCAGAGCCTTGCGACGTCGACGTGCCGCCATTGCCGGACCCGCCGAACAGGCCGAAGAACGTCGGCTGTTGCGGCTTGCGCGACTGAACAAGCGTTGCGCGAATGCGCTGCAAGTCGGCATTCACATTCGGCTTTGTTTTGACGATCAAGTGCGTCTTGCCATCGAAAGCATATTGGACATGCCTTTCGTGGCGGTAAATGTCGTCATAAAAGCGGACTTGACCACTTTTCTCATCGGCCCATGCCGTAAAATACGCGACATGAACTGGGATTTTGCGATCAAGCCGGATTTCGTTGTTTTCCGACGATGACCGGAATACAGCCTTCGTTTTACTTTCAGACCAGCCTTTTCCGATCCGCAGCATTTGTACCGCAAATGACAGTGGATTGCGCGTGCGCACGCAACCGTGGCTGAACGCACGACGGTCACGCGAAAATAGCTGCCGCGACGGCGTGTCGTGCATATAGACGGCGTGCTTATTTGGAAAAAGAAACTTCATCTGGCCAAGCGCATTGCGTGGGCCGGACGGCTGGAACACGTGGACGTTTCGGATATCCACCTTGGCCCAGTTGACCGAGCGCGGGTTGAGCTCGCGCGAACCGAGCTTCATTTTCAGGCCCTGCCGGCTCACCGGGTCACCGCCGCGCAATAAGCCCGGCAAAAGCTCTTTGACCTTGATCGAATTTGGGACGTGCCAAAGCGGGTTGAAAACGACCAGTTCCATTTCATCGGAAAACAGCGGCGTCTGGTTCTTGATTTTGCCGACAATCACCCGCTCGCGCCAAACCTCGCGCCCATTCTCAATCAGGTGAGACGTGTATTCTGGAATGTTGACGATGACATACGTCTCGCCCAAATCCTCCGGCATCCAGCGCCACATTTCCATATTGCGCACGATACGCTGTGCAAGTTTGGCGTTCGATGGCCGTTTGCGTGCCCGTTTGACGAAGTTTGGCCTTGGCGGCGGCGGCAGCCCCGCGTCCTGTGCTGCTCTTGCTGCTTTCGCGTAGCCCGCTTCATCAATGGTCGGAAGCTGGCGCTTATCAGGCTCGGTCGTGAGGCGCTGATATGCAGCGCGCAGAAGATGGAACTGGCGGGCCTTTGGATGCAGGCTGCGCAGATAGGCTGCCGTATCGCTTGCGTCCGCCAATTCCCCCAGAACGGTCTCTGGATCCTTAAGCGGCCGCTCGCGATCGATGTCATAGGAAAGATCGGAGGGATCAATCCGGCCACCGCGCGCGTGATAGGCGTATTTCAAGACCGCCAGCGCGACCGCGATTTCGAGATCCGCGCGCGCGTTCTCGTCAAGGTCGCGCATCTCATCGCCTGGCACGCGGACCTTAAAGTCGTTCGGATCGAGGCCCCACGATTTGGCCGCTGCCATTTCCGTCAACGCAGCCCGGCCCGCTGCCGATAAATCGTTTTGAGCAACGAACAAAGGCAGGTTCTCGCGACCGGCATAGAACGTTGCGATCGCCTTGTAGGCCTTCTTATCGTGGTCACTGCCCGGGCGCCTGCGCCGACTGATCCGCTCAGAGATATCGGCGATAGCCACCTCAGGTTCCGCGTTTGCACCCGAGTCACCGTCAGCGCCGGCTTGCGCCGTGTCCTGGTCTCCGTCGCCAGCCGGCGCCGGCGCAGGATTGCGATCCGTTGTGTCGTTACTGGCCACGTTTGCGTCCGGCGCGGCGTTAACTGCGTCGTTTGCGTTGTTTGCGTCCGGGTTCCCCCGCGCGACGGGTTTTGGCTCACTCTGCCCAGGCTGGCCGGATAGCGCTTGTCGCGCTGGTGCCGGGATTACAGGTCGCGCCGCATTCCCCGTTTGCGGGGCAGGGGCCGCATCGGCTGGAGCAGCGCCGTCGCGATTGCCAGTGTCAGCGACGGGCGCCCCATCCGCGATTTCCGCGTCTGGCCCAGGCGTGGCGTTGTCAGCGTTTGGCTGGCCGGCATCATTCGACTGCGGCTTGGGCGCTGGCGCGTTCGCAGCTTGCTGGCCCGAACGCGGTGCCGACGCCGCCTCTGGAGGATTTTCCGGCTGCGCCGCATCGCCCCCATTCATGCCAGCATTTGCATCTTGGGGTTGAGCGTTGGCCGCCGTAGTCGTCGGCTGCTGTGCTGGCTCGCGCGGTGCAGGTTGCGCGCTTGCGGTCGCCATAGCGTTGTCGCCCGATGGTGCCGCAGCCGCGTTCGCTCCCGCGGCATCATTCGGCATCTGATCGGCCGTGACACCAGCAACGGCGCCATCTGGCGCTTCGGCCGTATGGGGCACAACACGCACGCTCTGGCTCGATTGCTGCGTAACTGCTGGTCCGTTGGGCCTGGCCGCAGGCACCTGGTCGCCGGGCACGGTTTCCGGCTCAGCGGCCGCGGGCGATAGTGCGCCAAGCAAAGCCGTCGAAAATGCAATCGCGAACGCAAGCTTCACACGCGTCATGAGATCATCCCCAGCCTAATGGTTGCATTGAGATAACCGCGGACGGTCGATGGTGCGAGAGCGATCGCGACAAAAAAATCGTGAGTGTGGCAGTCAGGTTGAAAAAACGGCCGAAAATTGCGCGCGCTGCGGGATGATGCGCCAGTTTGCCGGTCGCGGCACGTGGCAAGCGCGCGGTGCGCGCAATCGCAGCACGCGCACCGGCCGCGGGCCGAAACGTCAGTTGGCTTGCGATTCCAGTCCGTAGGCCTGCATTTTCCGGTACAGCGTCGATCGCCCAATACCGAGGCGTTTTGCGACTTCCGTCATATGCCCGCGATAGCGGCCGAGCGCCAAGCGGATCATATCGGCCTCAATCGCATCGAGCGAGCGGATGTCGCCGGTCTCATTGACTGCTGGAATGCCCAGGGCACCGGTCGACGAGCCGCGGTCGGTAAGTGTCACCGTTTGCGGGATCGATTTGTCGGCGCCGATCACGGCAGGACCGGTATAGGCCTTGTCGACCGCAGCCGGTGCGACTGGAATGTCGGCGTTGAAACCTTCGACGTGGGCTGCGATCTGGGGAAATTCACTGACGGTGAGCTGAGAGCCATCGGCAAGAACCACCGCGCGAAAAACCGCGTTTTCCAGTTGACGCACATTCCCAGGCCAACTGTAGGCCTTCAGCAGTGCGGTCGCCGCCTCGTCCAGCCCTTCAATCCGCTTGCCCTCTTCAGCGGCAAATCGAGCCAGGAAGTGAGCCGCGAGATCCGGAATGTCCTCCAGGCGGTCCTTGAGGCTTGGCACCCAAATCGGGAAAACATTCAAACGGTAATACAGATCTTCCCGGAAGTGGCCATCCTTCACGCGCTGGATCATGTCGCGGTTGGTTGCCGAAATAAGCCGGAAATCGACCTTGATCGGCTTCTTTCCGCCAACCGGATCGACCTCGCCCTCCTGGAGCGCACGCAGCAGCTTCACCTGGACATCCAGTGGCAATTCGCCGACCTCGTCGAGGAACAGTGTCCCGCCGTCGGCTTCCTGAAACTTGCCGATCCGCTTGTCCGTCGCCCCGGTGAACGAGCCCTTCTCGTGCCCAAACAGGATGCTTTCTACGAGGTTTTCGGGGATCGCACCGCAGTTCACGGTGACGAATGGCCGGCCGGCACGTTCGCTTTCGCCCTGGACCGCGCGCGCGATCAGCTCCTTGCCGACGCCGGACTCACCTTCAATCAAGACGGGAATATTCGACGCAGCGGCCCGCCGCCCAAGCTCGACCACCCGTGCCATCGAAGTGCCGGAGCCGATCAGGTCGTTGAAGGTCAGATTGCCTTCGACCTTCTTCTTGAGCCGGCTTATCTCGCCCGAGAGCGCCTGGATCTTGAGCGCGCTCTTGATAGAGACCTCAAGCCGCTCGGGGCTAGCGGGTTTGATCACGAAGTCGACCGCGCCCGCCTGCATCGCCTTGATGGCAGCGTCGATCGAGCCGTGTGCCGTTTGCACGATCACGGGCGGCACGTCGGCGCAACCGCGCAGACGCTCCAGTACGGCCATGCCATCGGTTTCGGGCATAACAAGATCGAGCAGCGCCAGTGCGATGCGATGACGGCCATTGTCGGTGAGAATCTCGATGGCCTGTTCGCCGGTCTCAGCCAGCTTGGTTTCATAACCGAGGCGAGAAATCGCCGCATCGAGAATGCGGCGCTGGACCGGATCGTCGTCGACGATCAATACGCGTTTGACCATGATGTACTCTACGCAACGCAAACTGAGCCCCCGGAAGCGTGTGACGAAGCCCGCAACTGCAGGCCAACCGACAGCGATCCGGCGCATGACGTGCGATCGATCTGATCGCCGCCAGCCGCAACACACTGCCCCAGATCGGTAAACGCCCTCTTACGCAGGGCGTCATGATGATGCTGTTTCCCTCAGCCAAGCATGTCGCTCTGAGCGGGACTTCGCCGCCGAACACATGAACGCCCGCAAAGACCTGGCGATTGCCTCGCTGAGTAACGCCCGTGCCGCCTGTTACGATCGCGTCGCCGGACATGACGCCCCGCCCACTGGAACTGCCCGCCGCAAGCGTCCAAGTTGTGCGCACGACAAAACCGCAAGCCAGTCGAACCCAAAACATCCGAGCAAGGAAAACCACCACCATGAGCGCTGCCGCAGACACCAAAGACCTCGGCGACCTGCCCGAATGGAACCTGGCCGATCTCTACGCTGGGCCTGCCGCACCGGAACTGTCGGCTGATCTAGACCGCGTGAAGGCCGCCGCTGAAGCCTTCAAGTCCGCGTATCAGGGCAAGCTTGCTGACGCAGACGCCGCGACGCTGCTGAAAGCGATCGAAACTTTTGAGGCCACGTCGGAGACCATGGGCCGAATCGGCGCTTTCGCGTTTTTGCACTACGTCGGCAACCAGCAAGATGCAGCCCGGGTCAAATTCTTTGGCGATATCCAAGGCAAGCTGACGGATATCTCGGCCCACTTCATATTCTTCGAGCTCGAACTCAATCAGCTCACCGACGAAGCGCTGGAAGCGGCCATGTCGGCAAGCGAGGGACTTTCCCGTTATCGCCCCTATTTCAAGGAGTTGCGCAAGGAAAAGCCCTTTCAGCTCGACGAAAAGCTTGAGGAATTGTTCCACGACAAATCGCAGACATCGCGCGGGGCGTTCAACCGCCTGTTCGATGAGACAATGTCCGGCCTCAAGTTCCAGGTGGATGGCGAAGCCGAACCGCTTTCGCTCGAGCCGACCTTGAATTTGCTCTCCGACAAGGATGGCGCAAAGCGTAAAGCCGCCTCCGACGCGCTTGCAAAGACGCTTGGCGATAACATTCGGCTGTTCACGCTGATCACCAACACGCTCGCCAAAGACAAGGAGATTTCAGACCGCTGGCGCGGCTTCAAGGACATCGCCGACAGCCGGCACCTGGCCAACCGCGTCGAAGCTCCAGTCGTCGAAGCCCTGCTGACGGCAGTGCGCGAAAGCTATCCGCGCATTTCGCATCGCTACTACGCGATGAAGGCGAAATGGCTGGGCATGGACAAGCTCGCGCATTGGGACCGCAACGCGCCGCTGCCCGAAAAGCCAGAGCGCGTGATCGCCTGGCCAGAGGCCAAAGACATTGTTCTGAACGCCTATGCGGGTTTTGCGCCGGAAATGGCGGACCTCGCGCGGCCCTTCTTCGATGATCGCTGGATTGATGCACCGACGCGCCCAGGCAAGGGCGCCGGCGCGTTCGCACACCCGACCGTGCCGTCCGTGCACCCCTACGTGATGCTCAACTACCAGGGCAAATCACGTGATGTGATGACGCTCGCCCATGAGTTGGGCCACGGCGTGCACCAACGTCTGGCGGCAAAGCAGGGTCTCATCCTGTCGTATACGCCGCTTACGCTCGCCGAGACGGCCTCGGTTTTCGGTGAAATGCTCACGTTCAAGGCGCTGTTGGCCGAGACCACCGACCCGAAGGAACGCAAGGCCCTGCTCGCCGGCAAGGTCGAGGACATGATCAACACGGTCGTGCGCCAGATCGCGTTCTACCAGTTCGAGCGCAAGGTGCACTTGGCCCGCCGCGATGGCGAACTGACCTCAGACCAGATCGGTGAAGCCTGGATGAGCGTCCAGGGCGAGAGCCTCGGCCCAGCAATCGAACTGAAGCCAGGCTATGAGATGTTCTGGGCCTATGTGCCCCACTTCATCCACTCACCGTTCTACGTCTACGCCTATGCCTTCGGCGACTGCCTGGTGAACTCGCTATATGCACTTTATGAAGACGCCCATCCCGGCTTCGTCGACAAATACTTCGACATGCTCAAAGCCGGCGGCTCCAAGCACCATTCAGAGCTGCTTGCGCCGTTCGGTCTCGACGCGTCCGACCCTGCCTTCTGGCACAAGGGCCTCAGCGTCATCGAAGGGCTCATCGACGAGCTTGAGGCAATGGACGGCTGACGCGACATGGCGCGCAGACCCGCCCGGAAGCGATCCAATTACCGCGTGTTTATCTCACATGCCGGCGACGACATTTGGATCGCAGAGCAGTTGTCGCGATGTATCGAAGATTGTGGCGCAACCACTTTCCTCGATCGTCGCGACATCGCGCCGGGTGACAATTTCAAAGCCCGGATCAGGGAGGAGTTGCCGAACTGCGCCGAACTCGTTGCGTTCTTTGCGCCCTGGTCCATGCGCCGGGCTTGGGTCAGACACGAAATTGGCATGGCCGATGCCTTAGAAAAGCGTATCGTATGCGTGTTTTACGGCGTGACGATCGCCGACTTCGAGGCGGAGGCCGATGGGCTTGGCCCACTTGAGGATCTGAATATTATTGAGCTCAATTCATTCGAGACGTACCTGCGAAGCCTGAAGCGAAGGGTGAAATGAGCTATGAGCAAGGTTTTCATCTCGTACCATCAGCGCGATTCGAAGTTGGCAGAAGAACTGCGCGCGGCACTTGAGCAGGTTGGTGTCAGTGTATGGATGGACAAATCAGACGTGAAGCCTGGCGAGAATTGGCGCACGGCCGTGATGGATGCAGTCCGCTCCGCTGATTTGATCCTGGCGCTCGTTGGCACCACGGAATCTGCCAGCTCCAGCTGGATGAGCTATGAACTAGGCTTCGCCGACGCGGTCGGCAAACCGGCCCTCCTATTGTATTCCAATCGACACCGTGCGGAGGACTTGCCAAGCGAGCTTTCGACCTTGGCCAGAGAACGCTTCGACCCAAGGGCGGTCGCAGATAGCGTCAAGCCAATTCTCCAGAGGCTCGAAGAACTCCCATCGGCCGCGTGATCACTGCGGCCGCGCCCGCCGCCGCACCCACGTCGCCAGCACTTCCATCGAGACGCTTGCGGCAAGGCCGATGGCAAACAGCACCCACGCTGTTGCGGCCATGCCGGCACGCTCGACCAGCACCGTAAATCCAAGCGGCGCCAGCGCATTGAACAACAGGACCGGCGTCGCGAGCAGGCCGAGTATCGTGCCGTAGCCGCGCGCTCCAAATAGCGCGAGCGGAACCGCACCGCGCACGATCGTCACCAACCCGTTCGACAAACCAAACAGCAAGACAAAGACCGTCGCGGCGACCGGCCCTGCGGTGGCGAGCAGCACGCCAAACGAAATCGGCACCAGAGCGATCGCCACACGGCCGAGCATCATCGGCGAAAGGTGATGGCCGAAAGCAAGATCGAGGACGCGCCCGCCGACCTGGGCAATACCTTTCAGCGATGCGATCCCGACTGCGGCAGTAAGCCCGACCCCAGCATTTTCAATCAGGCTGACAAGGTGGATCGCGCCCACGCCGAACACGATCGCGTTGGCAGACATCACAAGCGAAAAAAGCCCAAGCGCGATCAGCTTGGCCCGGCCAGTCAACCCTTCGGCCGGCGCCTGGGCTGGGTTGTTCGAAGTGCCATCGTTGGCCGCACTGCCCCGATCTGGCTCTGATTTCTCAGGCGCTGGTACGCCAAACCAGACCAGAGGCAGGCAGGCGGCCAGATTAACAGCAGCAAAGATCGCAAGCGTGCCGCGCCAGCCGTACTCCTGCGCCAGCGCATGGCCAACGAGCCAGCCGACCGTCGAGGCGAAACCACCAAACAGCGTCAAATAGGCAATCGCGCGCCGGCCATTGGTGGCGTCGACTTGAACGAGTGCTGCGAAGGCTGCGTCGTATAGGGTCAGCCGCATGCCGATGCCGGTGGCAATCCACGCCGCCATATAGGTTGCCGGGCTGACAGCCATGGCAAGCGCGGCCAGCGCAAGCGGCAGGCACACAAAGCCTGCAGCCATTACTCTGCGCGCACCAAAGCGATCGAGCGCCCAGCCGGCTGGGCTTGAAATTGCCGATGACATCAGGACGGCACCGGTAAATCCGCCAAAGACCAACTCAGACGACCATCCGGTATCGGCAACGATGGCATGGCCAAGCACGCCGAGCACGTAAAACGACGTACCCCAGGCAATGATCTGCGTAATACCAAGCGCAACAACGGCGCGCATGGTCGCCGCCGGAATTTTGGCGCGCGTGGACAGTGAAGCTTGAGCTTTGGCGGGCACATGGGGCGTGGACATGGGGTTACGTTGGGCCAAGTTGCCCGCTTGCGCCAGCGCGACGCAGCGCCCCCTCGTCGATCTATGCGACCGCGCCCACGTATAAGTCCACGGAACGCCAGCTGACCCGCACCGTCAGGTCCGGTCAGCCCATACCAAAGCAATGATGATCAAAAGTGAGTCCCCTTCGACCATGAGCAACGAGCAAAATCGCCTGTCAGCCCGCGCAGCGCGTTATGCGCGCGTTGGCACAAACATCGGCGGAGTTGCCGCGCGAGTCGCGACCCAGCGTCTGTTTGGTGGTCAAATCGATAATGCACGCGATGCTGCAGCGCTGGCTCAGGCCCTTGGCGGGCTCAAGGGACCGCTGATGAAGGTCGCGCAGCTCCTCTCGACGATACCGGAGGCGCTGCCACCCGAATACGCGCGCGAGCTGGCCCAGCTTCAGGCCGATGCACCGCCGATGGGTCCTGGCTTTGTCAAACGCCGCATGAAGGTCGAACTTGGCGACGATTGGCGTGAGAAATTCCGCTCGTTTGAAACCGAAGCCGCAGCCTCCGCCTCGCTCGGCCAGGTCCACCGCGCTGTTGCCTTGGACGGCATACCCCTCGCCTGCAAGTTGCAATACCCGGATATGCAATCGGCCGTGGAAGCCGACTTGAACCAACTGCGGGTTATTTTCTCAATCCACGGCCGCATGAACCCAGCTGTCGACACCCGCGAGATGTTCCGCGAAATCTCTGCGCGCCTGCGCGAGGAACTGGACTATACGCTTGAGGCCAAACACATCGCCCTGTATGCGCGCATTCTTCGCGACGAGCCAATGGTAACAGTCCCGGATGTCTACCCAAACCTGTCGTCCGGCCGCCTTTTGAGCATGGGCTGGCTTGAAGGCGCGCGTTTGATGACTTTCAAAGATGCACCGATTGAGGATCGCAATCGCATTGCCGAAGCGCTCTTCAAAGCCTGGTGGCATCCATTCAGCCATTATGGCGTGATCCACGGCGATCCGCACTTGGGCAATTACACGGTTTTCAGCGAGGACGGTGCGCCGGCCGGATTGAATTTGCTCGACTACGGTTGCATTCGGAAGTTTCCACCGGCCTTTGTTCAAGGCGTTATCGATCTTTACACCGGGCTTTTGCGCGATAATCGCGATCAGGTCGTTGCGGCATATGAGAGCTGGGGCTTCGAAGGTCTGACGAATGAACTGATTGATGCGATGTCGATTTGGGCCCGGTTTATCTACGGTCCGCTTTTGGATGATCGTGAGCGGACCGTGGCGCAAGACGTCGCGCCTGGTGACTACGGCCGCAAGGAGGCATTTGCCGTTCATAAAATTTTAAAAGAGAAGGGGCCGGTGAAGATTCCCCGCGAGTTCGTTTTTATGGACCGCGCTGCCATAGGTTTAGGCGGTGTATTTCTTCATCTGGGTGCCAGCCAGAACTGGTATCGTTTGTTCAATGAGCAAATCGAAGGGTTTCAACGCGAAACCGTCGCCCAACGTCAACAAACGATGTTTGGTGCGGTGGGGTTGGAGCTGCCCGACGCGGAGGGGCGGCCGGCCGGATAGTTCGCAGCAGGCGAAATTGTCAGCAAAATGATTTGATTGCGCGTGTCTGACAATTGGCGTCAACGTTTGGCGCCAACACCAAGCCCACAGCTTTGGCTGGCACAAAAAAATATACAGTATAGACATCGTTTCTGACGTGTATCATTTTCATGTTCCCGCAAACTTTATTTTGAGATTAGGCGATTAAGCACCGTACACAAGAGGTTCTGCATCGGCCCTAATCGGGGCCGTTTGCTGACATTTGTTTGTGGGGTGATGCGATGCAGCGCGAATATCGTTTGATGGCACGAGACTGCGCGTTTTTCCGCCTCTTGATCACTGTGCTCGCCGCAGCCGTGACATTGCTTGTTGCGGTAACGACTTCATCGGTCCGCGCGGAACCAAAAACCTTGCGGTTTGCCACGCAGGGTTCGTTGATTACGCTTGACCCCTACGCCGTTAATGAAACCTTTACCATTGGGATTTTGACCAACGTCTATGAAGGTCTGGTGACGCGCGATGCAGATCTCGTGATCCGCCCTGGCCTCGCCCACAAATGGCAAAAAATTTCACCGGTTCATTGGCGGTTTTTCTTGAGGTCAGGCGTTCGTTTTCACAACGGTAATTCATTCAATGCAGACGATGTGCTCTTTTCGGCTGAGCGTGTCCGTTCCGAAACCTCTGGCATCCGTTCCCGTGTGCCCGCCGAAACGCGATTTATCAAAATTGATGATCTGACGGTCGACGTGATCTTGCCAAAGCCCAATCCGACATTGCTTTCCGAATGGGCAATGTGGCCGATCATGGACCGGGAATGGGTGCTGGAACACCAGGCCCTTGAAGTCGCAGGCAAAAACAAGCCGGTGGGCAACTTCGCGACGCGTCACGCGAATGGAACAGGTCCATTCCGGATCGTCACCCACGAGGTCGGAAATAACACGGTCTTTGAAGCCAACCGAGACTGGTGGGGAAAAGCGACACACAACATTGATCGCGTCATTTTCACACCGATTATGTCACCAGCGACGCGCGCCGCAGCGCTGTTGTCTGGCGCAATCGACGTGGCATTTCCAATCCCTGTCCAATACCATGCGCGTATTGGGGAAAGTGACAGCGCCAGGCTCGTCGTCACACCGGAACTGCGCACGATCTTCCTGGGTTTCGACCATCATCGCAACGCGTTGATCGACGGCGATCAGGCCGAACGCAATCCGTTTCAGGATCGCCGCGTGCGCGAGGCCGTTTATCGCGCCATCGATATCAAAGCGATTCAGGACAAAATCATGCGCGGGCAGTCACGCCCAACGGCGATGATGGTTGCGCCGGAACTTTTTGCACCCAAAAAACCGGTCGACCGGCCCCCTTATGACCCGGATGCAGCCCGCGCGCTCTTGAAAGCGGCTGGATACGAAGATGGCTTCGCAACAGGCATGGACTGCCCCACGAACCGCTATGTCAACGATGCAGCGATTTGCCAGGCAGTGGTGGCCATGCTTGCCCGGGTCGGCATCAGCGTGAAATTGGAAACACAGGAAAAAGCGCAATTCTTCGCAAAGGTCTTGAGTTCCGGCGGCTATGCAACTTCTTTCTATTTACTCGGCTGGACCCCCGGTTCGCTCGACGCCTGGAATGTCCTGCATAAACTTCACGGCTGCCGGACCCGTGACCCTCAGCGCGGCTTGTTCAACCTCGGTGGCTATTGCAACACCCAGGTTGATGAATTGGCCGATCAAATCCAAGTGGAAACAGATACGCCTGCGCGCAATGCATTGATCGAGCGCGCGTTTCGCTTGACAACCGACGACATCGCGTACGTGCCGCTGCATCAGCAAGTCTTGGCTTGGGGTGTGTCAACGCACGTCCAAGTGCAGCCGCGCGCTGACAATGTCTTTCACTTTCAGTGGGCGCGCATGGTCGAGTAAGTGCCGATGGCGGCATCGACCCCACACCTGCGTCTTTCGAATCTGGCGATCACCAGCGCCCTGTGTCCGGCGCGCGGCCGATGACCCGTTCAACGGCGAGGCCAGCGAGAACCTGGCTGCCCAGCGTTTTTTGCGAAGACAGTGAACGTTTCATTTGTTCAAAATCGCCCGGCTCGCTTCCGGCGGCGCCTGTAACAGCCTGTGGCCGCCCCGCGCCCATCAATTGCGGTGTGCTGGCACAACCGCAAAGCACACACACCAATGCCGGCATGACCAAAATCGTGGCGACCTTGTTCCGCACGTGACCCCCCACTCAACGCGAACCCATTAGCGTCGAGATAGCGGATATCTCGGTGACAAGGATTAGGCAGAACGCCAAGCACACGAGCGGGCAGACAACGCAGTTGCTCGATTGCATCACAGCCGAAGTCGGTCACTGATTTTCGCAAGGATTGGCAATGGCGAACGCAATAAAAATCAGACAGCGCCGACGAAAAAATCGGCAAAAAGCTGATTAGGCATAAGAAAATGCTTTGCGTTAACCAAATTTCCGTCTGGCCACGGCCAATCTTTCTCAAACCTCGCGTTCGCGGGCGGCCTCTGCAGCAGAAAGGCCAAGCACCGCGCCCTGACGCTTGAGTTTGATTGAGGAGACAAGCCGGTCACCACAGCGACACCGGCATTTACTGGAGAGGACGCAACATGGCACGTTGGGACACAGCAATCCAGACGGTCGACGGTGGGCATGGCGCAACGGCCGCGCCGTTCATGACGGCAGAAGACATGTACGAGGCGGGCTTGCGCTACAGCGCCGGGCGCGGCGTCCCGACCGATCTCGTCGCGGCCCACATGTGGTTCAACCTCGCAGCATCACGCGGTCACGATGTCGCCCGGTCCCTGCGCACCGAGATCGCCAATGAGCTGTCACGCAAGGACGTGGCCTTGGCACAGCGCAAAGCCCGCGAATGGCTGAAAGCGCCCCGCACCTCGGCTTGAAGACGCTTCCCGCCGCAGGTTCGTTGCGATCAGCAGTCGTTGAAGAGTGACGACAGGCATGTCCAGCTTTGCTGAAGCGTGTCGGTGACGGTGTCTGTGATTGTTTCGCCGGCCTTTTTGACGGTGCCGGTCGCTTCGTCGAGCCCTTTCTTTGAGGCTTCAGCCGTGCGCTTGGCCAACTCCACGACCGTCTTTGGAGGACGATCCTTGCGCGGTTCTTTGCGCGCTGTCGCGTCCTTGGACTTGGCCGGATCACGGCTGTTGTCAGCGTCCATAGTGGATGGCGGTGGTGCGGCCTTGGGAAGGGCGCTCACGACGAACCGCTTGCCGCGGCACGGAAAATCCGAGCGCACCTGGACCCGGCACGATCGATGACCATGAACCTGCGCAATCTGGCGCGCGCACACATAGCTGAGCGCCCGCTTGCGCGCGGTCTCGGGAAGCTTTTCCAGGCCCTCCGGCGCCGTGCAGACATACGTCACGTCAGGCGCCGCGCAGGTCACGCAAAGCCGCGTCCCAGCTTCCGCCGGAGCCGCTGCCGCCACCAAATTCCAAACCCCGCAGAGTAAAAAAGCCGCTGCCCATGCTGAGACGTTCGCGCCAACGCCCGCATCGCGACGCGTGACTGGCATGCTCCAAAGTGATGGCCGACGCATGACGTCCTCCTTCAGCCTGGCCGGTGCATTGCGCCGACGCTTCCGCCCCGCTTGAAGGGGCCATGGCTCCGCTTCAAGGCAGCCCGTTGGCACCATGCGTGCGAAACGCGGGCCGTTCTTTCAGCCGCTCATAGTAGCCGGCGACGTGCTCAAGTTTCGGCTTTTCAAACGCGATTTCATACCACCTGTTGACACCAAGCCCAGTGGGAATGTCGGCCGCGGTGAACGTCTCGCCCATCAAATAGGGCCCGTGGGTTGCAAGATACGCGTCCAAGCGGTGCATGTGAGCGCCCCACGCGGCAATCGCTTTGTCGAGCATGACCGGATCTTCGAACCCCGGTGTTTTGAAGACAAGCGCATGGACGACGGGCCGAATATCGGCATAGACGTCTGTGGCCGCCCAATCCATCCAGGCTTCGATGCGCGCGCGCGTCTTCAGGTCGGTCGGATAGAGGTCATCGCGTTCGTGCTTGCTCAAGAGATAGCGCACGATCGCCTGGCTCTCGCGTAAAATGAAGCCGTCATCATCAATGACGGGTACGACGCCGAACGTGCTCACCTTGAGAAATTCGGGATCGCTGGTCGGCGTATAGCCACGCCCGAAATCGGATCGTTCAAAACCAAGCCCGATCTCGTCGCACACCCAAAGGACCTTGCGCACGTTGATCGAGTTCGCGCGTCCATAGATCTTGAGCACCACACACACCTCCAACCCCCGCACCACTTGAGGGGAACGCGAAGCCGCCGCAATGTCAACGCGCCGCAGGGGGCCCCGCACGCAACCGCGTCGGCACGCAGCACCCTTCAGCCGCGCCAGGGCGATGTGCGCTGAAGCGGTTAGCGCTGCGGCTGAAGCCGGCGCCGCGCTTCGGCCCGTAGATAACGCCAGAACGGCTCGCCTGACGTCGCCCTTTGTTGAAGCTGCGGTGAGCGTTGATGGGGGGGCCGCGTTCCCCGTCGCAACAGCCGCGCAATATCGCCCAGCAATTCCGGCTGTTCCACGTACTCCACGTGGCCCGAGCAGAAATAGCAGTCGGTGATGTCTGAGATATCGATCGTGTCGACCAGTTTCGCGACGCCGGGAACCGAAAGCAGTGCCGCTGGCCGTCCTTCGACGACGTCGCCGACGCGATAGCCGTCATGGACATTGCGCGAGGCCAGCATGGCCGCATCCCGCGCCGAGGCATAAAGCGTCATGCCATTAGCGAGCGGCCGGATCCGCCCTGCGATTTGGCCAAACTCAAGCGGCGACATGTCCGGTGCAGCGAGCACGACCTGGTCCAGCTCGGCGCCTTGCTGCCCATCTTTGCGCTCTTCGACATACTCTTTCAGCGCATTCAGAAGGGCGACGTTGCCCATGCTGTGGGCGATCAGGTGCACGCGCCGGGCGCCAGTTTGCTCGATCACGAGCTTCAGGAAGGTCTTCAGGTGGTCGACGGCGCGCCGCGCTTTCTCGATGTCGGACACGTAGCCCGCAAACCGGCCGTTGGACGGCCAGCTATAAAGAAACGGCGTGCCAAACGGCGCATGGGGCTCGCGCGATGTCACGCCGCCCGATGCCACCAATTGGGCGAGGTTCGGCGTGCCCAGATCATAGGCCAGTTGCGCTGTGCGCTTAAGGCCTTCATCAAAGCTGACGGCATACCCATGCACGAAGACAAACGCGTGGTCCTTGAACGCGGCGCGCGCCATATAGCGGCGCACGGCTGAAACGAAGTCCTCGCGGGCGGCAAACATCCGCATCCTGTCGCGCACGATCACGAAGTGGCGTTTCGGATCGCCCTCGCGTGGAATGCGCCAGAAGATCAGGTCAAGCCATCCTGGAACCGGAACTTGCCCGACACGGCGGTCGCCACCAAGCGGCACCGTGACCACCGCGCGCCCCAGATTGAGCTTGCCGTCGTCGCGCCAGCCAAATTTCAGCGCGGGCTGGCGACCTTCCGGACGCCGGTTGGTGCCATAAAAGACTTGAACGGGCGCACACGTCCCCTGTTCAACGCAAGAAATCGCAGACGGTTGGACTTGCCGGGGCTGCGCTGCAAGCCCACGCCCCACGTTGCCTGACCGCGCCGTCGGCCGACTGGCGCGACCGGCGTCTCGCCGGGCCGGCACATTGCCGCGTTCGGGCGGGGCTGCTGCACGGTTCCGCCGCTCTGCGAGATTAGGACGCGGCGGTTGAGGCGGCCTGGCTGCACGCCGCCCCCGACCAAGCTCACGATCAGAATTCTCTGCCCTGCGCGCCCGTCTTGGCGCGCTGCGCCGGCTCAGGCGTCGCAATGCGGCCGACGCCTGACGACGGTAAGCGCCATTTGGGAATGCACGCAGATACGTGCGGTAGGCCGCCGTCGTGTTCGACGATCGCGCCCGGTTCCAGGCCAGACGCTCCGCGAGCGGTACACTGTCTGGCCGGGCGGGCAACACGCGGGCGTTCAAGACAAGCCGCATTTGGCCGGTCCGGTTGCGATAACTCACCTCAATCGCGCGGACCGGACGCGCCCGACGCAACAGGCGGACAACGACGGATTGACCACCGTTCAAGGCGCGGCTTTGATTATAGACGACTGCGCCGCGGCGCTCCGCGTCAAGCAGGCGAATACGCTCGATGGTCACGCTGCCGCGGCCGTTCGCCGTCACGATAAGGGAACCGAGATTAAGCGGGCCATCGCGCAAGGCCAGCACGACCCGCCCGGAACCGTCGCTGAGAGCAAGCGTGCCAAGCTGCCGCGTCTGCCCAGCCTGCGCCACCGCCGGTGAATTGGACCCGCTGATCGCAAGCAGCAGCGCGATCACCAGCCCGCAGACCGCGGTCATCGCCAGACCGTTGGAGCGGGACGCGCCGTTCGCCGTCAACCGGAACAAAAATCGAAAAACATCAACCCGTGCCATGACGCACCATCACTAAGTTGCCCTCACCCGCTCGTCTTGTAAGCCAACTCGCAGCGGCGAAAGCAAGGCGGATGTTCGCGCCCGCCGGCCCGACCTGCCGCGTATTGCAGGCGTTCTCGTACGGCTTGCGCGCACCACGAGAAATTCGCCCGCGGCGGTTTCCCTTTCGAAGCGACACTGCTATATGAGGCGGCTCTGGAGACGTGGCCGAGTGGCTGAAGGCGCTCCCCTGCTAAGGGAGTATACGTTAACCGCGTATCGAGGGTTCGAATCCCTCCGTCTCCGCCAGACATTGAAAAAATTCCATTTCAAATCAATGGATTAGGCCGATAGGCCGGATCGTATCCTCCAGATTGTCCCCCATGGTGACGTGGATTGCAGCGGACATCTTTGAA
>CAZOGY010000001.1:0-102189 GCA_964579305.1 uncultured Hyphomicrobiaceae bacterium | reverse complement strand
GCGCTTGCGCCGGGTCGCGTTGCTCCCGAACAGGTGAATCCGATTAAGAGCGCCACGATTTAGAGTACCGGCAGCCAAGCGCTGATCAACGCGCAAGTGCCTTGAGGCCCGCACGGATAAGTTTTGCGGTATCGGCTTGGCTGCCCAGTTCGCCCTGCGCAGTCGCCACCGCCCGGCTCGCGTCGAGCGGCTGATAGCCAAGATTGGTGAGGGCTGAAATGGCCTCCGCAGCAGCAAGCCCGGAACCGTCCTCCTCGCCCGCCGCGCTTTTGCCCGCCGGTGCAGGCTTCGCGCCTGCCGCATCGCCTGTGCCGCCGAGCCCCGAAACCGCAAGTGCGGGCGCTTTGTCCTTAAGCTCGGCAACGATCCGCTGAGCGAGCTTCTTGCCGACCCCGGGCGTTTGTTCGACGCTGGCCCAGTCGCCCAGCGAAATCGCGTTGGCCAATTGTTGCGGGCTCAGCACGCCGAGGCACGCCAGCGCCACCTTCGCCCCGACGCCCTGCACATTTTGCAGCGTGCGAAACCACGACCGCTCCAACTCGCTGGAAAAGCCGTAAAGCCGGATGGCATCCTCGCGCACGTGGGTGTCGATCGTCAGCGAGACCGGCGCACCGAGTTCCATCTGACGCAGCGCACGGGCCGATGCCTGCACCTCGTATCCCACACCGCCCACGTCGATGATGCAGTGACTTTCCCCGATGCTGTCGACCTTGCCGGACAGTTTTCCGATCACCGCTTGTCTCCCGATCTTTCCACGTCACGGCCGCGCTGGACGACGCGGGTTGGTCTCACGTGGCGATTAATGCGAAACTCCCCCCACGAAGAAGCGCCACGAGGGCCCATGCGCATCCCCCAACGCTTGGCGACCACGCTGACCGGTCATGACGTAACGGTCCCCGATGCGTTCACCGGCAGCCGCAATGCCGTGCTGTTCGCGTTCCATCCTAGTCATTTTGTGGTGCAGCCGTCGTGGCACGCGGCATTGAAACCGATTCTATCGGAAAGCCCGCCCAACGCGGGATTTTATACGCTTGGGCTTGTGACGACGGCGGCCCGATGGCGCCAACGCTTGTCAGCTTGGGCTTTGCGCCTGGAGGTCCAGGACAGTTTTCTGCAGGAGCACACGGCGCTGATGTTTTGCGAGCGCCGCGCCTGGCAGCGCGATGCCCAGCTTTTCACGCTTGAGGAACCCGTACTGGTCGTGGCGACACCGGACGGAGACGTCATGCGCATGATCACTGGCGGCCCGTCCAGCGCGACAATCCCGATGATCGCGCCACTCTTGACGCAGAATTGACACAGTCCAACCACCGCCGATCCCGCCCACGTTTTAGGCAATCGGACATCGTAAACTGCGGCAGGCTAATTGCCCGCGCTTGCCAAGGCGCGACCAGCCAGGCTCGTGCGATGGTGCGCATGGCAAATGGCGATCGCAAGCGCATCGGCTTCATCGGCAACAACACCACGGGCCTGCGGCAGCAGGAAGCCCACCATCGCTGCGATCTGCTTTTTGTCGGCGTGGCCAGCACCGACGACAGACTTCTTGATCAGATTGGGCGCATATTCAGCAACGCGCAGGCCGAGCACGGCCGGCGCCAGCATCACAACGCCGCGTGCCTGGCCGAGCTTCAGCGTCGCGCGCGCGTTGTCGTTGACGAATGTCTCCTCAACCGCGGCTTCGCTCGGGGCCAGCCGACGGATCACATCCGACAGTTCGGCAAAAAGCTGACGCAACCGCTCAGCCAAGACATCATCCGTCGCCGGCTTGATCTTGCCGGACGCGATATAGCGCAAGCGAACGCCATCGCTTTCTACGATGCCCCAACCGGTCGTGCGCAAGCCCGGGTCAACGCCCAGGATACGGATGTTTTGATGAGCCATGCTCAGCCGCTAGCCCGATTCGCACCGAGATCGCGTGTCGCCGGGACCACGCCGGATTTCGCAGAACCCGCTTGACCTCTCCCCAAAGCCCCTCAAATGAACGGAAGAGACAGCCCCATTGGAACTTTGATCAGAGCTGAAGTTTACAGACACATGTCCGACGCAACCTTCCGCCGCTTGATCATTTTCGCGCCGCTGGCAATCGCCGTGCTGTGGTTCGCAAACAACATGATCCAGACGGCCTACCTTTCCAACGATACGGCCCGCGCGATTACGCCGCGCGGGACGTTGGCCGCATTCGAGCAGACCGCCAACGACGTGTTCACCGAAGCGGCACCGTCAGTCGTGTATATTTTCACCGAACGTCAGCAGAACACGTTCCTCGGTCGTGGACCTGTTCAACGCGGGACTGGCTCCGGCTTCGTTTGGGACCGCGCTGGACATATCATCACCAACAACCACGTCATCGCAGGCGCCACACGTGTCTTTGTGCGCTTCGATGGCGGCGATCGGGCCGCTGCCACGGTCATCGGGCGCTCCCCAGACCACGACTTGGCCGTGCTGCGTGTTTCGGCCCCGCCCGCAAGCCTCAAACCGATCCCCGTTGGGCGCTCAGCGGACCTAAAAATCGGCCAGGCCGTCTTTGCGATCGGCAATCCATTCGGCTTGTCGCGCACGCTGACGACCGGCATTGTCAGCGCTGTCGGGCGGACCCTGCCTGCTGGTAACGGGCGCGAAATCACCGGTGTCATCCAGACAGACGCGGCGATTAATCCGGGCAACTCTGGCGGGCCACTGATCGATTCGGCTGGCCGCCTTATCGGGGTCAACACCGCAATCGTGTCCGGCACGGGGTCCTATAGCGGTATTGGATTTGCCGTACCTGCCGATACCGTCAACCGCATCGTGCCGCAGATCATCCAGCGCGGACGCCCGGCAAGGCCCGGCATTGGCATTTCAGCCGCACCTGAAGACTACGCGGCAAGCCTGGGGATCAGCGGGGTCGTGATTGTGGAAACCGCACCGGGCGGGCCCGCGGCACGTGCCGGTCTGCGCGGCATGCGCAGTGGCGGCCAAGCGCTTGGCGATGTCATCGTCGCGGTCAATGACGAACCAGTGCGGACCGTTGCGCAATTGGCAAGCGCGCTGGAACAACTTGGCATTGGCAAGACCGCAGTCTTAACGGTCGACCGCGACGGCCGCACACGCAAGGTGTCGATCGATGTCGTCGACATTGGCACCATCAACGAGTGAACCAGCGCTTCCAGAACGGCGGTCTGCGCACCGGATCGGCCCCGTTCAAAGGGGGCTCCGGGTCGCGCGTCGCATCATCGGCAGCATCAGCCAAAGGTTCGTCAGCAACGGTGACGTCATCCTCGCGCACATACGCGCCGGTTGAGAAATTCCGCAGATAGCGTGCACCGATAGGCGCATCGATCAAATGTAGCCAGCTATCGTCCGCATTGAGAACAGCGCCGAGCGCCACGTACGACGCGGTCCTTGCGTCGATCGCATCCTCGCTGAGGCCCCTGTTGTCCCCGCGAATGCGCCAGCCGCTGTCGGGAAACATGTCGTCCAGATCGTCCATGTCCGGCGCTTCGCGATAAATAAAGCCAACTGGAACGCCGTCCTCAAGAACGCAATCGTCCACCAGACAACGGTCGAAGTAATTGCGCTGGCGCCCACCAAGCTTTCGTTGCCGGGCCGATGGCACACACCAGATGATCGAGATGATGTCACGACGCAGGAACGCGACCGTGTCGCCAGCCGAAAGGCCGACCAATTGTGAAGGTTCATTGTCGAGGACGCCGTAGAGACGCCCACCGGCGCCAAGTGCGGTCACCGCAACCCACATCCGTTCGGTCCGCGCACCACCCGGCAGCCATGGCCTGCGTGTGAACAACAGCTTCACCCGATCGCCCGCTTGAACGGCTGAGCGTTCTCGGTCGGACGGCACTTCGAAGGTGTAGGGTGATTGACGCACTCGCGGCGTTGGATCTTCGACATACCAGATCCGTCCGTCGCGGTGGGCGACACGGGTAGGCGCAGGCGCGCACACGTGCGCGGAGGCAAGCCGCTGCGCCAAGCCGCCGACTTTGATGACCATCTCCGCCTCCATGCACCACGCCTGCGACGCTGAACGACCCAGTTCGCCTGAGCGTCAGCTTGCCAGCTTGGCCATTACGGCATCGTCAATTTCAAAGTTGGCGTAGACGTTTTGCACATCGTCATCGTCTTCAAGCGCAGCAATCAGCTTCATGATCGAACTGGCAAGGTCCTCGTCGGCGGGCGTGGTCAGGGTCGGCTGCCACACGGGCCTGACGCTTTCTGCGTCACCAAGCGTTGTTTCAAGCGCGCCGGAAACCGCGCCGATATCTTCGAAAGCGCACGTAATCACGTGGCCGTTTTCGTCGGACTTGACATCGTCCGCGCCGGCTTCGATTGCGGCTTCCAGCACCGCTTCAGACGAACCGGCCTCGACGCTGTAAACGATCTCGCCGACCCGGTTGAACATGTGGCTGACTGCCCCCGTGGCACCCAGGTTGCCGCCGTGCTTGGTGAAAGCAGCGCGGATCGCACTGCCGGTCCGGTTGCGGTTATCAGTCAACGCCTCAACGATGACGGCGACGCCGCCCGCGCCATAGCCCTCGTAGCGCACTTCCTCGTAGTTCTCGTCGTCTCCGCCGGTCCCCTTTTTGATAGCCCGCTCGATATTGTCCTTGGGCATGGACTGCGCCTTGGCGTTATTGATCGCCAGACGCAGGCGCGGGTTCATGTCCGGGTCAGGCGCGCCGAGTTTGGCGGCAACGGTGATTTCCCTGGCGAGCTTGGAAAACAGCTTTGAGCGGATCGCATCCTGGCGACCCTTGCGATGCATGATATTTTTAAACTGTGAGTGTCCGGCCATGGAACGTCCGTCCTTGTCTGTCGCTGCCGCAAGGCGCAGGGGCACGCAGTTTCAACCGCGCCGCGCCGCAACTTTTGGCGTTGTCTCAAGCCCCCCGGAGTGCGCAGTCACCAATCCGCTGTCAAGCCTCACACCGTCCGCAGGCAGCTGGCTGGACACCGTTTTGCGACGCCGTTGGCCTAAACTGACGCCGCGCTTTCATTCCAGAAGTCCGGCCACATTGGCTTAAGCGCCCCGCCAAAACGCATCGCCCCGGCCGAGGTCGCAAGTCCGGTGGCATCGTCAATTTCAACCGCCAAGCCCGCCAAAGTCGGCGCCCCGCCAGCCGGTTCCATCCGTTCGCGCGCAACCGGCGACAAAAACCGGCTGATCGGCTCGGCCGCGTTCATGCCAATGACGGAGTTGTAGTCGCCGCACATCCCAGCGTCTGATTGAAAGGCCGTGCCGTTTGGCAGGACGCGGTCATCCGCGGTCGGCGTGTGTGTGTGCGTTCCCACCACGACCGAGACCCGGCCGTCGAGATAGTGACCCAGCGCCTGGGTTTCACTTGTTGCTTCGCCGTGGAAATCAACGATCACGGCATCGGCCCCAGAGCCGAGCGGACAGGCCGCCAACTCACGGTCGATCCCGCGGAACGGGCACTCAACCGGGTTCATGAAAATCCGCCCTAGCGCATTCATCACAAGCACATCGGCACCGTTGGCCGCCCGATAGAGACCGGCGCCGCGGCCGGGCGTGCCTTCGGGGTAATTGAGCGGCCGCACAACCCGCGTGAGCCGTTCAATCGCCACCAGAAGCTCGCGCTGATCGAACGCGTGGTTGCCAAGCGTGATGACGTCCGCGCCTGCATCGAACAGGCTGTCGGCAATGGCCTCGGTCAAGCCAAAACCACCGGCTGCGTTCTCCGCATTGACGACAACGAAATCAAGCGACAGATCGCGCCGCAACCGGGGCAGATGATCCAGCACGATCCGACGCCCGGATTTGCCAACAACGTCACCCAGAAACAGAAACCGCATGTAATCCTTTGCTCACGCGCCAGCAGCACCAATCCGAAAGACGCGCGTCGGCGTCACGATAAGGTCGAGGCGCTCGTCATACGCCTCACACGGGCACGCGTCGACTTTCTGGGAATCGAAAGCCAGACCGATTGCGGTCACAGGCCCGCGCGCACGGCATGCGGCCAGCGTCCGATCATAATAGCCGCCACCGTATCCAAGCCGGTAGCCGCGCAGGTCGAACGCCAGAAGCGGAACCAGAATGACACACGGTTCAACCACAGGTGCCGTGCTTTTTGGCTCAGAGATCCCGAATACGCCCGTGACCAGCGCATCGGCGCAGTCAACGGCGTGAAACAACAGCGGCTGACCGCGCGCAACGATCCGCGGCAACGCGACGGGCCATCGCAGAATGTCCGCAATCGCCTGAGCATCGATTTCATCGCCGATCGCCGCGTACGCAGCAACGCGCGCATTGCGTGGATTGCAATGCAAGCCGCCCAGGTGGCGGGCGATCGCCTGCTCAGCTACCGGGTATGCGGCGCGGGCTTCACGGCGTCGGTCGCGCATCTGCCGACGCAAGGCGGCCTTCGCTGTGATGATTGGTGAACGTTGGTCAGGCGTGCTCATACGGCGTCGCTTTCAGCGGCCGGGCGCAAGTGCGACGCGCAGTCCGCGAGACGGTCATGGTGCCGCACCGCAAATTGGCGCGCTGCCGAGGCGCAATCGCAGGGCCATGAAAAAGAAGAATGCCGCGGAAGCCGTCGGAGATTTTGACGTCCCGCCAGGTCCCTACGAACGTAGGTGGGCGCCGTGTACTCCAGACCACGATCCGGAACAGGGACAGCTCCCTGGCAGTGCTTATAGGCCCAGGGGATGTGCGCTCCTGACGCGCCCCGCAGCAGACCTAGAGAATAGGCATAACCGCTTAAGAATTCCAGAGCCCAAGACGGCCCAACACACGGTTGTTTCACCGCTGCGACCGTCCGGCACACTGGTAAAGTTCAATAGCCGGCAAGGCGCTTGGGCTGCTCCGGGCTCGGCCCCGCCGATGTATCCGCCGCATCCGAGTCAGCGACGTCCGCACCGTGCTGGCGCGCGTCGACCGCGCCGCCATCCGAGTTTGACGCCTCACCGTCGGCGTCCGCGTCGCCGAGATCCGCATCTTCATCGGATCGATCGTCGCCATCGTGCGGCGCGCGCGTGACCTCATCGTGATCGTGCGCAAGACTGGCAAGCTGGTCGCGCGCATCCCATAACTCGTCGGCAACCAGTATGGCTGCCATCATCATCAGCCGCTCTTGCGCGATCTGCCCGAACTCCTGCACGAGCCGATCAACCTTGCGATCCACGTGGTCGGCCAGTTCGCGCACCCGCGGTTCTTCGCCGTCGCGGCACGACAGTCGATAGGAACAGCCGTTGATGGTGACCGTCACCTGGCCCATGGCCGCCTCCCGATGCTTTATCGGCCCGGTCAGGCGCTGCGCCGCCGCGATTGCGGTCGCTGGTCGCTCGCCTCGAGCACAGCGCGCAGGCTATCAAGAATCCAATCGATTCGGTTGAGAACCTCTGCCTGGCGCTGTTCAAGCTCCGCAATGCGCGCATTCGCCAGCCTCAAAGCCGCTTCGAGTTCGGCAACGCGCTGTGCCTGAGCCGCCGTGTCTGACGCCGCTGCTTTCTGCTCCGCCCGCTGCGAAGCGCCCGTTTTGTTTTGAGCCGACTTCGACGCCGCTGCTTTCTTACGCGGCGCCCGAGCTTTGGTCGAGGAGGCCTCGCCCGAAGCACGCGTCTTGGTTGCGGGCCGGTCCTGAGCAGACGCATCGGGGACAGCCGCCGCGGCAGCCTTCTCGGAGGCAGCCCGCTTCGTTGACGGCGCTTGACTGGCGCGCGCCTTTTTCGGTGTTACCCGACGTGCCATCGGCCCCCGCATCCCACGGCGCCGCGCCCCTGTCGCGCAGTGCTCAATGGAGAAAATCGCTCTAAGTCAGCGGCATCGCCACTCAAACCAACAACGCCTCACACTTTAACGCATTCGTTTAAAGGTGGCACGACGGCTTACCGGATCGAGTGGATCACCGGGCCGGAACGTGCAAAACACTCGCCCACCGATCACAGGCACCCGCCAGATCACCGCGAACGCCCACGCACCATCAAGCGACACGGGCTTGGCATACGCCGTTCGCGCAACAAGTTCGAGGCATCAGCACGGGCAAGTGGAGCAAAAGATGACCGTCAAAGTTGCAATTTCAGGTTTTGGGCGCATTGGCCGCAACGTCCTGCGGGCGCTTGCCGAAGCCAAGCGCGACGATCTGCAAGTTGTTGCCATCAACGACCTGGGTTCGGCGAAGGACAACGCACACCTGTTCAAATACGACAGCGTCCACGGCCCCTTCCATGGTCCCGTCACCGTCGACAATGACCAGATGGACGTCGGACTGGGCACGCCAATCCGCGTTCTTGCTGAGCGCGACCCAACCCAATTGCCCTGGGGCGAAATGGGCGTCGACGTCGTGATGGAATGCACAGGCGTCTTCACCGACCGCGACAAAGCCGCAGCCCACCTGGAATCCGGCGCCAAGCGCGTGCTCGTTTCAGCTCCCTCGAAGGGCGCTGACCTGACCGTTGTCTACGGCGTCAACCACGATAAACTGAGCGCTGATCATAAAGTTGTCTCGAATGCCTCGTGCACGACCAACTGCTTGGCGCCGGTGGCAAAGATCCTGGACGAGCTGGTCGGCATCCAATCCGGCTTTATGACCACGATCCATGCCTACACCAATGACCAGCGCATCCTGGATCAAGCCCACAAAGACATGCGCCGCGCCCGCGCCGCCGCCATGAGCATGATCCCAACGTCCACCGGTGCGGCTAAGGCGGTGGGTTTGGTTCTGCCCGAACTGAACGGCAAGCTCGACGGGACCGCCATCCGCGTGCCGACGCCGAATGTGTCCGTGGTTGATCTCAAACTCATTCCCGGCCGCGAAACGACGGTTGATGAAGTCAACGCCGCCATGCAACACGCCGCGGCCAATGGCCTGAAGGGCGTCTTGTCGGTCAACGAAGAACCGCTCGTTTCCATCGACTTCAACCACTCGCCATACTCATCGAACTTCGATGCGACCCAGACCCAGATCGTCGATGGCAAGCTCGTGCGCGTGCTGTCCTGGTACGACAACGAATGGGGCTTCTCCAACCGCATGGCCGACACCGCGATCGCGATGGCCAAACTGATGTAGTTGGTGCGTGCACCCGTAAATTCGGCGAAACGGACATGGGCCCGGCGTTCTCAGAGCGCCGGGCTTTTTTCGATCAAAGTTCATGACTTGGCCCGGTAACTCGAAGACCGCAGATGCCACCGCACCATGGCAGAACCGCACCGCGCCGCATCACTCCGAAGACGCGCGCTTGTCGATGACGTCCTGGAGACCGATCCCCCACTGGCCAACGGCATTGGCCGCCGAAACCGTCGACTTGTCCAACACCTGGACCCGCGAGCGAGGCAGCACATGAACCGTGCCAGCCGTCATAAAGGGTGCGAATGGCACAAACACCGTCAAACGATCGGCCCCAGTAGCTTTCCCAGTAGCTTGCCCAGTATCTTTCCCAGTATCTTCCATCACAAAGGCCGGGGTCAGCACATCATCCTGCCCCGAAAGCGCACACAGCGCTGCAGGATAGCCATCCTCCCCGTCGGCAAAGCCGCGAAACAGCCGTGAGACGATCGCGTAGCCGGGAATGCGCTGGAGGATATGGCGCTCGATAAATCCAAAAATCGCTTCGCCAGGCCCCGTGCGCACCAAAATCCCCAGTAGGACGCACACCAGGATAAAAACCGGGATCACGAGAACCGCAGCAATGATCTGCAATTCCGCGGTCGACAGACCAACTTGATCGGCCAGCGGCACAAAGACAGCGGTCCAAAACTGATAGATATAATAAAAAACAAGTCCGAGAATTGCGATCGGCAGCAAAACAATCAAACCATAGATAAAACTCACTCTCAAATATGTCATCGCGTCGGTCCTCAAAGGGTTTGCATACGCTCATTTGCCCGACCAGCATGTCGCGCACACGACATTGCTACATTGCGACGCCGCGCAACGCCCAGATGGTGCCGTCCGGCAATGCATCTGGCCGCAAAGCGAAATTTGGCACCAATTGGTCGGTCAGCGGCACCCGCTTTCGGGCGCCGCATGCCTATCCGCAGCTCAAGACCGCCGCGCTTAAGCCACAGCCTTTTCGTTCAGCGAGCCCTGCGCCAGCTTGGTCAGCTTGTGATCCGCTGCGATTTCCTGGTCCAGGTTGGCTTGAAGCAGCTTTGCAACATCCTTCATGCCAAACGTTTTCGCCCAACTGCGTTGCGCAGTTGCGCACCTTTGCAGCCCTGCAACGGTCGAGCCTTTGACAATGTTCCAGCCAACGCCGGCCATGACGCAACACGGGCGCCGGTGCTTCCCACACACTGGGACACCAAGCGACGCGGTCAGCGGTCAGCCCGCGCGGCCTGAACGGGCCTGAACGCTTGGGCGAGTTGACGCCGCCGTGCGATCGCCTATGTCGTCAGCCGCTGGCGCCCTGCGTTGCCGCGACCGAGCCTGACCACCATGAGACCCAAGGAGCACTTCCGTGAGCGCAGCCGACTTGCGAGGCGACATTGACCCCAACCGTGCGCGCATCGCGACCATCGTGGAAAGCGATCGTTTCGTGGCTGCGATCACCGCCCTGATCTTGATTAACGCGGTCACGCTCGGGCTTGAGACAAGCAAGTCCGCAACCGACGCGTTCGGCCCGCTTTTGCGGATCATCGACTTCGCGATCCTGGTCGTTTTCACGATCGAATTGGGCCTCAAGTTCTATGCATTCCGGCTCGATTTCTTCCGGTCCGGCTGGAACTGGTTCGATCTGATCATCGTCGCGATTTCCTGGATGCCGGCCACGGGCGGTCTATCAATTCTGCGCGCTTTTAGGATCCTGCGGGTCCTGCGCCTGCTGTCGGTTGTCCCGCAGATGCGCCGGGTGATCGGCGCGATCGGGCACGCAATTCCCGGAATGATCTCGGTGATCGGCGTTCTGGGGCTCGTGTTTTACATTTCGTCGGTCTTGGCCACGAAGCTGTTTGGCGGCCACCCCGACCCGCGCATGCAAGAGTGGTTCGGCACGATCTGGGCGTCGGCCTACACCCTGTTCCAGATCATGACGCTGGAAAGCTGGTCGATGGGCATTGTGCGCCCGACGATGGAGCTGTTCCCCTATTCCTGGATGTTCTTCGTCCCATTCATCATCGTTACGAGCTTTGCGGTCTTGAACCTTTTCATCGGTATCATTGTCGATGCGATGCAGACCGCGCACGCGGCTGACGACGCCGCCGCCGCTGAAGCTGCAGCCGAGGAAGCGCGGCGCGCAATGGACGTGGACAGCGACCAGGTCGGTCCCGCAACCGCAACAGGCGACGTTGCAGCTCTTCACGCACGGTTCGACGTGCTGCAAACCGAGATCCGACAGCTCCAGGTCACGATCGATGCGCTTGCGCAGAAAAACCGCGATGGGCCGGCCTGATCACCACGGCGCAGTTTCCGTGGTGATCAAGCGATATGATGACGAGGTCATATGACTGTGAACGCGCAGCGCGCAGCCATCACGTTCGCGCGAAAACGCACTTCCGCCGTTGTCTGACCGCGCACACCCGATAGGCAAGAACACCCAAGCACGTTCCCGCTCTCTCGGAGACACGAATGTCTGACCCGCTCCTCACGCTCGGCGCAATCACCGCCGCCGTTGCAGTCATTTCCATACTGCTGAGCCCGCGCGCGCAATCAGAAGCCGCGTTTTATCGCGGGACCTCGGCCGATGGACGCGTGCCATCGGTATTGGCGCTCACATTTTCCCAAGTCACGACTTGGATCTTTGCCCGTTCCATTATGAACGCCGCGATCCTGGGCTATTTCTACGGACTTGCAGGCGCGCTGGCATACGCGGCCTATTATCTGTCGTTCCTCACCGGCGCCGCGATCATTGACAGCCTTCGCTTCAAGCATGGCTTCAATAGCGTACAGTCGTTTCTGTTTGATCGGTTCGGACTGGCTGGCACCTCAAGCTACAATCTCGTTGTTGCCTTGCGGCTTGTCTCCGAAGTCTTCGCCAATTTGCTCGTCATCGGGCTCATCTTTGGCGGCACGGGCTCAGAGACCTATACCGCTGCCATTCTCATTGTCGGCGCGGTAACGTTCGGCTACGCCGCGATGGGCGGTCTCAACGCTTCGATCCGCACCGATGTGTTTCAAATGAGCTTGTTTCTGGTCGTTCTTGTCCTGCTGTTGGGTGTGGCAGTCGGCACCGGCACTGTGGATTTGGGCGCGCTTGCCAGCGCAACGCCCGCTGTCACCAACCCAGGCTGGGTCCTGCTCGCCGTCGCATTCCTCCAAGTTTGGAGTTACCCGCTCCACGACCCCGTCATGATGGACCGCGGTTTTATTGCCGACCGCAAGGCCACCCGCGCAAGCTTTATCCACGCCGCATGGATCTCGTTTCTCTGCATCATGGCCTTCGGTTTGCTTGGCGTTTGGGCGGGCCTGAACAAACTCGACGGCGAAAGTTTTGTGCCGACCTTAGCGCGCCTGATTGGCGAATGGCCGATGCTGTTATTCAATGTCGCGTTGGTTGTATCGTGCATGTCGACGCTGGATTCGACATTCTCCAGCACCGCCAAACTTACCGTCGTTGACATGCGCCTGGCCCGGCCAACCGTTTGGAACGGCCGCGTTGCCATGTTTGCATTTCTCGCGGCTGGTCTCGCGATGGTCTTTTTCGGCTCCAAAGACCTGTTCGACGCGGTCGCCGTTTCCGGCACCGCATCCATGTTCCTGGCACCAGTCATCTTTTTCTCAATCTGGATGGGCCGCCGCGATGTGCCTGTGTGGAGCTATCTGACCGCGTTTGTCGCCGCCGTTGGTGCTGCCATTATCTATTTCACCGACACCGCCGGACACACCGCGATTATGCCGACGCTGACAGGTTTACAGCACAAGTACAGCTATCTGCTCGTGCTGTGCATTGGCGCTTTGACGATCGGCTGCGCGGCGTTCGTCGCCGGTATGGCAACCAGTACGGATCGCAAAGCCGCCGCCACGAGCTGATGGGCCCCAAAACATATGCGAAAAAAATTCGGCCCGGCGGCAGTCAAACCGCCGGGCTTTTTTGTCTCAACAAGGCAGGCTGCACGCCTGAGCGGATTTCAGTCAAACACCGCGCCAACAAACCGACTTGGTCGCTAAAGCCTGTCGCATCCAATCGGATTCATGCCCCAAGGCCGCAAAGCGGCGCGGGCCGTCGGGCAGCAACACCAGAGCAATCGGTCTTGAAGCTTTACGCTTTGAGGCGCCAGCCAGTCTGAAAGATCCGCCAGATCACGGCAATGCAAAGCCCCATGAATGCCAACGTCATGGCCAAAGAGACCCAAATATTGACATCCGAAACGCCGGTAAAGCTCCAACGAAACCCACTGATCAAGTAAACGACCGGGTTAAACAGGCTAACCGTCTGCCAAACCGGTGGCAGCATCTCAATCGAGTAGAACGTACCGCCCAGGAACGCCAGCGGCGTGATCACCAGAAGAGGGACGACCTGAAGCTGTTCGAAATTCTGCGCCCAAAGGCCGATTACGAAGCCAAACAGCGAAAACGCAATGGACGTCAGCACCAGAAACAACACCATCACCACCGGGTGTTTGATCTCAAGCGGCACAATCAAGGCCGCCGTTGCAAGGATAATCAAGCCGAGCAGGATCGATTTGGTCGCAGCCGCACCGACATAGCCAATGACAATCTCAAGCGCTGAGATCGGCGCTGACAGGATTTCATATATTGTTCCGGTGAAGCGCGGGAAATAGATCCCGAATGACGCATTCGCAACGCTTTGCGTGAGAAGCGACAGCATGATCAGGCCCGGCACAATAAACGACCCGTAGGCCACGCCGTCGATCGATTCAATACGCGAGCCGATCGCCGCGCCAAACACCACGAAATAAAGACACGTCGTAATGACCGGCGAGATGAGGCTTTGCATCAAGGTGCGCCAGGTCCGGTTCATCTCGAAGGTGTAGATCGCCCAAACCGCACGGGTATTCATGACGACACCTCCGCGCTGGCAACCGTCTTCGACCGCGGTGCGGAGACATCGTCAGGTTTGCGGTCGCTGACCAGGTCAACAAAGATCTGCTCCAGCGAGCTCTGCTCCGTCTGCAAATCCCGGAACGACAAGCCCGCCCCGTCAAGCGCATTCAAAAGACGACGGATGCCGGTGCGCTCTGCATTGGTGTCATAGGTGTAGATAAGGCCGCACCCATCATCTGAGAGGGTCAAATCGAACGCGGCAAGGCCATCCGGGATCGCGTCCAGCGGCTCATGCAAGTGCAAAGTTAAGCGTTTCTGGCCAAGCCTATTCATCAAGGCAGCCTTTTCGTCGGTCAGAATGAGTTCACCTTTCGAAATGACGCCAATCCGGTCGGCCATTTCTTCGGCTTCTTCAATATAGTGCGTCGTAAGAATAATCGTAACGCCGGACTTCTGTAATTCGCGCACTGTTTTCCACATGTCGCGCCGCAATTCCACGTCCACGCCGGCGGTCGGCTCATCCAGGAAGAGCACGGTTGGCTCGTGCGCAAGCGCCTTCGCGATCAGCAGACGTCGTTTCATGCCGCCCGACAGCGTCATGATCCGATTGTCTTTTTTGTCGAACAAAGAAAGATCGCGCAGAATTTTTTCGATTTTTTCCGGTGCCGGCGGTTTTCCAAACAGCCCTCGTGAGAACGAGACCGTATCCCACACCTTTTCAAACGCATCGGTCGTCAGCTCCTGCGGGACAAGTCCGATGCATGACCGCGCCGCGCGATAATCGGCCATGATATCATGACCGTCGACCACCACCGTTCCAGCCGTGGGCGTCACAAGCCCGCAGACAATTGAGATCAGCGTCGTCTTGCCGGCCCCATTGGGCCCAAGCAGCGCGAAGATTTCGCCGCGCGCGATCTCCAAATCGACCGACTTCAAAGCCTGAAAGCCGGACGCGTAGGTCTTCGATAACCCGCTTATCTTCAGGATCGGCGACACGACACCCCCACTTGGTTGCGTCTCGCGCCCGTCCGCGATCCGCTAACCGTCTGTCTGCCGCCACACGCCTGGCGTCAAGCACCAGTGACACGACACACCGTCGCCATTGGAGCATCAGTCAACCTGGAATTCGCAGAGTGATCCCGTAAGATCGGACACAGCTTGAGCCTCACCAGTCATCGCGATAGCTCCGCCCGATCTGGCAATTGGCCTTACGCCGCGGGCGCTGCGATGTCGGCACCGTACGCGCCGGCAATCCCGACACTTCGATGATGAGCTTGCGGCGAATGGCTTCGCGCAGTTCTTCCTTGGCATTGACCGGATAGACGAACGCGCCGGGCCCGCCGATCACGCAGTCCTCAAAATAGTGGTCGAGATCGAAACCATGGGTGCGCCGCCGCACCATTGGCGACAACATCAACGGGAGGCCGTTGATCACAATACCCGATTGCAGAACCCTGTCCCGGACGACATCGACATGTTCGCCCGTGCGGTTGGCACCATCTCCCGACACGTCGATCACCTTGCGCAACCCGATGAAACCGTTGTCGGCAAAAAGCTTCGCAGAATAGGCCAGGGCGCCAGAAATCGAAGTCCCGCGGATTGGCGAACGCGGCTGCCCCGACAGGGCATCGCGAAACGCAAGCGACGACGCGCGATCTTTGATCAAGCGCCACGGCACGAGAATACGCTGTGACGACTGATCGCCCCACTCGACATAGGTGACGGCAATCTGGCCATGCGGACCTGATGTAATCGCGCGGATCAACTGGTCATCCGCGAATGCCGCCAAGAAGCCTTTGCGCTGCAAATCATGCTCGACATTGCTCATGGAACCGGAGACGTCCACGGCAATGACAAGCTCAACGTCAACGCGCACGCCGTCTGGCTGAGGCGTGAGGAATGGGGCAACCTGCGCTTGAGCGCCGCCCGCAAACCCTGCCAACCAAATCACCAATGCGAACTTCAAAAGACTTTGCCAGGAACCCATCGGCACACTCCAATGCCACAACCACAGGTGGTTGAGTGTCGACCGGGATCGCGCAGTTACACAACCGCATCGGCATGCCCCTCACACCACCGTGATCACCGGCTGTGGTGACGTGCGCAATCGGCGGAAACACCCTTGCATCCTGCGCCGCTCTTCCAGAAACTGGAACCGAACAGGGAGAACACGCATGTCGGATCGGTTTAATAGTCTGCGCGCTGGCGGTGACGGCCGCGCCGTCCATGACGTGGGTGGCCTGGATTTCGGGCCCATCGACCGCACCGAGCATGATCTGGCACTTTGGGAAAAGCGCGTGGACGCGATGCTCCGCGTCCTCGGCAGCCCGGCCAAGCGGGCATTCAGCGTCGATGCCATGCGCCGCGTGATCGAAAGTTACGCGCAACAGGATTATGACGCGACGACCTATTACGAAAAATGGGTTCGTGCCTTGCGTAATATGCTTTTGGAACAAGAAATCCTGACGGCAGACGAGCTTGACGCAAAAATCGTCGACGTCATCGCAGCGTTCGAAGCGGAAGGCCGCGGCGCTCAACACCAGCGCGTCCCGGACGATCGTCCCGGCGTTTGATGCAAGCGCGCGATGCAACTGCGATCGATGAGGCCGAACAATGGCAACTCAGTTCCAAGCCGACCGCGCAAAATTCGCCGTTGGCACCAGAGTGAAAATCGACACCCGCCAATCGCAAGGGCATTGCCGGACACCGGTCTATTTGCGCGGATGTGTTGGCGAAGTGGCCGCAATCCAGGGCGCGTTTTTGGACCCCGAACGCTTGGCCTATTTCAAGCCCGGTCTCCCCGCCCGCGTGCTCTATAAAGTCCGCATTGCCATGTCTGATCTGTTTCCAGGCACCACAAAAGCCGCGCACGACGACCTGGAAGTTGACATCTACGAACACTGGCTCACGCCAGCGGATCCCAGCGAGGGCTGATCGATGCACGACCACCACCCTGACGACCACGGCGCCGGACATCACCCTCACGCAGCCCAGCCAGACCACGACGCCGGTCCGGCAACGTCCTATGAGGTTCTCGAGCGCGCACTGCGTGAGCTTCTCATCGACAAAGGCGTTCTCACGCATGACGAAATCGCAGCGGCGATCGACACGTTGGACAGTCGCACGCCGGCCGTTGGCGCGCAGGTCGTGGCGCGCGCTTGGTCTGACCCCGACTATGCCGATCGGCTGGTGTCCGACACCCGCAGCGCTCTTGGGGAACTCGGCATCGATATCGGCACCCTGGCTGAGATCCGCGCGGTCCCCAACACGCCCGACACCCACAACGTGATCGTGTGCACGTTGTGCTCGTGTTATCCAAAGATGCTGCTTGGTATTCCGCCGGCCTGGTACAAAAGCCTGGCATATCGCAGCCGCACCGTGCGCGAACCGCGGGCGGTCCTGGCAGAATTCGGCGTTGACATTCCTGATGACGTGCGTGTGCGCGTGCATGACTCAACGGCTGACTTGCGCTACTTCGTGGTGCCGCTACGCCCCGAAGGAACCGATGGGTGGAGCCAAGAGCAACTGGCCCAACTCGTTACGCGCGATTGCATGATCGGCACGGCTTTGCCCGATCCAGCAGTACGCCGTTCCGCGTAATCAGACGGAATACAGGTTTTCGTGCACCGACGAACGCCGGCCGTCGGTTCGACAAATCTATGTCCTGCGTTCCGATGGGCCCACCTTGATACGGTGCGGTTAGAGACCAGCCCCCTATCATCGTCTGCATGACGGAGGCTCCGCAAGGCACGGATCATGGCTCACGGCTCACAACTCGACGCAATGCAGCTTCGTGATCGCGCCCGCGTGGCACTGTATGAAACGCCGCCACCTTTTGTCCCAAAGCCCGGTCCAAGCGGGCTGATCACAGACATGCCGGCACGTGGCGACCACAATCTGAACCCCGACATCGCGCCGTCCGACGTCACCCTGGTCGCAGCCAAACAAGCAGCGGTGCTTGTGCCGATCGTCGCGCGGTCACCACTGACGGTTTTGCTGACGAAGCGCGCGTCCCATCTCAACCGCCATGCCGGTCAGATCGCGTTTCCCGGCGGTCGCACGGACGAAGGCGACGGTTCCGCCCTGATGACGGCTCTACGCGAAGCCGAAGAGGAGATTGCTTTAGCCGCTCACCATATCGAGCCGCTTGGGTATCTGGAGCGCTATCGAACCGGCACCGGCTATGACGTCACCCCGGTGGTCGCTTTGATTGACCCCGCGCACGAAAGCCGGCCCGATCCAAACGAAGTCGACGCCGTTTTCGAAGTGCCGCTTGCGTTCCTGCTCGACCCCGCCAACGTGCGCCAAGACGAAAAGGTCTGGCAAGGGCGGCCACGCCGGTACTATGTCCTGCATTACCGCCAACACTATATATGGGGCGCCACGGCCGGCATTCTCAAAAACCTGCAAGAGAGACTGACCCAGCCATGATCCGCTTGATCATCCAAAACATCATTCTATTCGCACTGCCCACACTTCTCTATGTCGCGTTCATCCTGTTACGCCGGCGCGGCCAGCCACAAAACACGGCTGCACAAGCGCTTGATGATGCCCCGCTGTTCTGGCTTGTGGCGATTGGTGCTGCATTGATGATCAGCGTAATCGTGCTGTTCCGGTCGACCGATGCAGGTAAGCCCGGACAGCCGTATCAGCCGCCGGTCGTGCGCGACGGCAAAATTGTCCCGGGCGGCCACCGCGAATGACGCAACCGGGCGCCAAGATGTCCGGCCGCGCGTTCGAGCCAACCGGCCAGGTGCTGACCGCGCCCTGGTTTGATGACACGGGTGTACGTCGCGTTTTGCGCTGTTTGGAGCAGGCAGGCCACGAAGCGCGGATCGTCGGCGGCGCGATCCGAGATACGTTACAGGCCCAGCGCGCCGGCAGAAGCCCGCCCAAGCGCCCCGATATCGATATCGCGACGACGGCTGAGCCGGACGCAGTTGTCGCGGCCGCAGCCGCGGCGGGACACGAAACGCGGCCGACCGGGATCGAACATGGAACCGTGACGGTTCTGGTCCGCCACGAACCCTTCGAAGTCACCACCCTGCGCCAGGACATCGACACCGACGGCCGACGCGCACAGGTCGCCTTTGGCACGGATTGGCTCGAGGACGCGAGACGCCGCGATTTCACGATCAACGCGATTTATTGCGACGCCGACGGCCAGCTTTATGATCCCGTCGGCGGCCTCACCGATTTGACGATGCGCCGTTTGGCATTCATTGGCGATGCCCGCACGCGTATCCGCGAAGATTATCTGCGCACGCTCCGTTTCTACCGCTTCTCCGCGAAACTCCCAGATTTCTCACGCGATCCAACCGGAGATAACGCCGCGGCAACGGAGCACGCCGGCCTTTCGCGTCTTTCCGCCGAGCGCGTGGCAAAAGAACTGCGCGGCCTATTTACGGCCCCGGGGGCGGTGTCAGCGGTCGCCGCGATGATTGCGCACGGCGTATTTGCAAAGGTCCTGCCTTTCGCGCCGCATATGGCCCGGCTTGATAAGGTGATCCGTCTACAAGAACGGTTAGAGCCGAGCCAGCCTCAGTTGGACGACACCGGCAAGCCAGATAATGTGACCGCGATGCTGCGGCTGGCCGCTACGACCTGTGCCGCATTGGAAGACGCATCTCGCCTCGCAAGCCACCTGAAACTTTCAAACGCTGAACGCAAGATACTCGTATCTTTGGGCGCGGCCCTGAACACCCAGGCCAAATGCCCGGCAAACGACCGCGAGGTCCGCGCTTTGATTTACGGTGTGCCAGAACCACTTCGTCCGGCATTTCTGATCTATCGCCACGCCTTGAGCCGCGAACCGGTTACCGATCGCGCATGGGCCCACGCCCACGCCATCGCGGCCACTTGGAACCCGCCCGAATTTCCAGTTCGCGCAGGCGACTTGATCTCATTGGGCGTCAAACCCGGTCCCAGCCTCGGCGAGAAAATGCGCATGCTGCAGGACCAATGGCGCGCAAGCGATTTCACAAGCGATCGCGAGACGTTGCTGGCGGGTATCAAAAAAAGTCCGTAGCGCGGACGCACAGCCCGTGTTGAAGATCGTATCGGATCGGGCAAGCCGAATGTGCAAAAAAAATCCGGCTGCGACAGAGATGCCGAAGCCGGATTATTGATTTTGGCGGGGCGCAACTGAAGTTTGCGTCCCTTCAAGCGTAAGCTGCGACCGGCGCAGAAGCGCCGACCGGCTTAGATCGCGAAGTCTTCCAGCTTTGCGCCGGCGTCAAGTTTCGCGGTCAACCAACGCGGCTTGCGGCCACGGCCGGTCCACGTTTCAGACGAGTTGTCTGGGTTGATGTATTTTGGCGCAACCGTCTTGCCTTTGGTGCTGCGTGCCGAGAACAGCTCGTTGACCGAGAATCCAGAGTCCTGGACCATCATCTCAACTTGTTGTTTCAGTTCGGCCCGCTCGCGCTCTTTGGCGACGGTAATGGCTTTTTTGATCTGGGCTTCCATCACCATCAGATCTTTCAGCGGCATCTCATCAAAGTTCGGCACGTTTTTGCTCGTCCGTTCGGTTTTCGTTGGGCGCTTCGACATAGGCGATTTCCTTCTCGTCCTCAATGATCGCGTGCCCTGATACTAAGCTTGATCAACTTAATGATTTACAAGCGTCGCACCATTTTTTTCTTCTGGAGAACACCGCACATGTTTTCCAGTAGCTGTTCGACACACGGATTGATTTGGGAGACGTATCGAACGGTTTGAACATGCCATGCACATCTCGCCGTTTCATCGACACATATATCCAAGGCCTCCCCGCTTATCAGATTTCCACAAGACTGCAACCCCGCGGCAGCGGTCAGTATTGAACAAGGCAAAGATGATCGGCGCGACTTGGACAAGCCTGCTCGATTTTGCAACATTTGCGACAAGCCCAGATCCATCGAAGGTTGTACGCATTACCGGCATACACCGGCACCTTACGCAGCGCGCCATGCAATAACGCACTTTGCATAAGCACTGAGATTTGGTGCGACCCGCGGCTGGCACGGTGAAGCGAAAACTTTTGCCACTGAGGTGCATTGCCGGCCGACACCGCAGCAAGCAATGCTTTGCATTACAGGGAATCCGATGACGGAATATGCGATCAACCGTGAGACCATTTCAGCCAATTACAACCGATTGCGCGGACATCTGCGCCGAACGCCAGTCATTGTCACCGCCGGCACGGATTTCGGATTGGAGAACTTCGAGCTCCATTTCAAATTGGAAGGCACGCAACACAGCGGCTCGTTCAAAGCCCGCGGCGCACTGACGCATTTTTTGTTGGGCGCTGCGCCGCAAGCCGGTGTCATTGCAGCCTCGGGCGGAAATCACGGCGCAGCCGTCGCGTTCGCGGCTCAGCGTAACAGCACGCAAGCCGCGATATTCGTGCCCGACATCGCATCGCCCGCCAAACAAGCACTCATTGAAAGTTTTGGCGCCAAATTGCATCGCGTTCCAGGCACGTACGCCGACGCCCTTGCCGCCGCACGGGCGCATGCCGAAACAACCGGCGCAAAACAAATCCATGCCTATGACCAGCCCGAGACACTTGTTGGGCAAGGTAGTCTCGCCCTGGAATTCCAATCGCAATCGCCCGGGCTGACAACGATGATAATGGCGATCGGCGGCGGCGGCCTCATTGGCGGCGCCGCAGCTTGGCTTCAGGGCAGCATGCAATTGATTGGTGTGGAACCGGAAGGCTGTCCAACGGCAAAAGCAGCTTTGGATGCCGGCAAACCAACCGATGTTTCCGTCACCGGGATCGCAGCCGATGCCCTTGGCGCTCGCCGCATTGGCGAACTCGCCTTTCCACTCATACAAACATATGTCGAAGACGTGGTATCAGTCCCAGACGACGCAATCCGACAGGCCCAGGAACTGCTTTGGGATCGGCTGCGCATTGTTGCCGAACCCGCCGGCGCGACCGGCCTTGCCGCATTATTGAGCGGCGCCGTCAAACCAACCGACGACGCGCGCGTTGGTGTCGTTATTTGTGGCGCAAATACCACGGCCGTCGGTTTTGGCGATTAGCACCTCGGCGAAAGGCACCGCCTGCCTCTGCCTACCAATAAAGGCCTGGGCCGTCGCGCAATCGGCGGCCCCGTCACTATGCCCAAAATGGACTGGCCGAAACGTCAATCGGCCGCTGGCTTCGTCCTATCGCTCAGTGCAGCCACCTGAAACACGGCCGTATGATCAGCATCATGGCCGAGCTTTGAAAGCGCGCTTTGTAAATAGGCGCTCACAAGATCAAGCTCTTGCGCCTCAATGTGCAAGCTATCGGCCAATTGGCGCGCCATCCCGACATCTTTGGCCATCAACGCAAGCGCAAAGCCGGAATCGAACGCCCCTGACAACATGAACCGCGCGACTTTATTCTCCGTCGTATTGTTCTTGCCCGTCGATGCATTGAGGATTTCCACCATCCGTTCCGGCTCAAGACCAAAAGCGCGGCCGACACCGAGCGCTTCGCAAGTGGCAATCAGCCCGGCCGCCGACACGTAATTGTTGAGCGCTTTCATGGCATGTCCCGTCCCAACATCGCCGGTACGAAACACCGTCCCCATTGTCTCCAGGATTGGCATCGCCCGCGTCACGGCCGCATCAGTGCCGCCGCACATAATCGCAAGTGTGCCGCTTTTCGCCTTGCCCACGCCGCCCGACACCGGCGCATCCACAAGTGCAACGTCGAGCGCGCCAAGTTTTTCCGCCAAGGCCCGCGTCGCGATTGGGAATGACGAGCTCATATCTATAATGAGGCTTCCCGCGCGCAAATGCGGGCTTAGGACCTCGCTTTCCGGCGCATCGCCGCTGCCAAACACAACGCGATTGACGACATCGCTATCGGGCAACATGGTGATGATCACATCGGCTTGCGCAGCAATATCGGCCACGCTGTCTGCGGGGCTCACACGCTCGTGCATACCGCACGCTGCCGCGAGAACATCGCCTCGCGCATCGAACGCAATGACATCATAATTGCCCTGCGCGATATTCACCGCCATTGGCGCCCCCATGTTGCCAACGCCGATCAATCCCACCGTTGCGCGATCCGTCATTGCCGCCCCTCCCACCGGTCCGCTCCGCCGGCCTTATGATTGTGCTTTGCCTCTTGCGGTGCGATTGGCTACCACACGCATCCTTATTCCCGAAACGGGCTGCCCAGCCCAAGCCGCTCTTGCGCCAGTTCGCGCACGAAACCGGCCCATTCTCCGCATGAGGCGCCGCCTTGGACTTTGTCTGGATCCCCATCAGTATTTTTGCGGCCCTCATGCAAGCGGTGCGTACCGCTGCGCAAAAACAGCTCAACCAAACAATGTCGAATCTGGGCACGACATATGTCCGCTCGCTCGTCGGGCTCCCGGTTATGCTGGTGTATCTGGCGCTGATTTTGAGCCTGCGCGGTGGCGGGGTCCCAGCACTTACGACTGCCTATCTGCTGAACACGTTTGCCGGTGCGCTGACACAGGTCATCGCGACCATGCTTCTTGTCTATCTGTTCAAGCTGCGCAATTTCGCGATCGGGACGATGCTGACAAAGGTCGATATCGTTTTGACCGCGCTGATCGGCACACTTCTTTTTTCGGAAGTCTTATCGTTCGGCGGTGTCGCCGCTCTGCTGATCGTCCTCGCCGGCGTCCTTTTAATGACCGTTGGCCGCATGGGCGTTGATAAGCTGACGGCCGGCTCAAGCGGGCTGCTTGATGTGCTCACCTCAAAAGCGACGCTCGTTGCATTTGGCAGCGCACTTGGCTTCACATTGTCATATTTATTCCTGCGCGAGGCGACGCTGATCCTCGGTGACGCCGACTTTCTTTGGCGCGGCGCTTGGACGGTGGTGATCGCAACAGCCATGCAGGTCGTCGGCGTCGGCGCATATTTGATCTGGCGCGAACCCGAAGTCTTTGGCCAGATCTGGCCGAACCGCCGGATCATCTCTTTTATCGGGGTCACCAGCGCCCTTGGGTCGATCAGTTGGTTTACAGCCTTCGCGATCCAGAACGCTTCCTATGTGCGCGCCGTTGGCCAGATCGAAGTGGTCTTCACCTTGCTGATCTCGTGGGCCTACTTCAAAGAGACACTGACCCGGTTGGAACTCGCCGGGATCGCGACAACCGTTCTCGGTGTCCTCTTGTTCCGGCTCCTGTATTAGTCAAGCGACAGATCAAGCAACGCTGACGCTTATCAAGACAATGATCGACACGGTGCCAAAAAACCGGCCCCGAAACTTGGAGTGTGATTTGAAACTCGCAGAAAACCTCAGCAATCTGGGGACCGAGACCGCCTTCGAAGTGCTCGCCCGCGCCGCCGAATTGGAACGCGAAGGCCGCGACATCATCAACCTCGGGATCGGCCAGCCCGACTTTAAAACGCCCGAGCACATCGTTGAAGGCGCAATCAAAGCTCTGCGTGACGGCCACCACGGCTACACGCCGGCGCAAGGGATTCTCCCCCTGCGCGAGGCCGTGAGCGCGGATTTGCATCGCCGACACGGCGTCGAGGTCTCACCCGAGACAGTCGTCATCATGCCCGGCGGCAAGCCGACCATGTTCTTTGCCATGCTCATGTTCGGCGGTGCGGGCCGCGAGATCCTTTATCCCGATCCGGGCTTCCCGATTTATCGCTCAATGATCCAATATTCAGGCGCCAAGCCTGTTCCGATCGTCCTGGAAGAAGCGAATGGTTTTGCTTTTGACGCCGACCGCGTCCTTGATCAGGTGACCGAGCACACCAGCCTGATCATTCTCAACAGCCCCGGCAATCCAACCGGCGGTGCAGTGCCCAAATCTCAAATCGACAAATTGGTCGACGGGCTCGACCGCTATCCTGACATCGCAATCCTGTCAGACGAAATCTACTCTCAAATGCTCTATTCCGAAGAAGGCTTTCACAGTCTGCTTCGGTATCCTGAGATCCGCAATCGCCTGATCGTCCTCGATGGTTGGTCAAAAACCTACGCCATGACGGGTTGGCGCCTGGGCTTCAGCGTCTGGCCGCAATCGCTGGTCGAAACGATCGTGCGCTTGAATGTCAATTCCGTTTCCTGCGTGAATGCGCCAACCCAATTTGCCGGGATCGCCGCGCTGACCGGGCCGCAAGACGCCGTCGGCCAGATGATGGAAGCTTTTGCCAGACGGCGAAAGGTGATCGTTGCAGCGCTGAACGACCTGCCGGGCGTGACATGCATCGAGCCAGCCGGCGCGTTCTATGCCTTCCCAAACATCACCGGCACGGGCCGATCCTCAAACGACTTGCAAACCGCCATGCTGGAAGAAGCCGGCGTCGCTGCAATCGCCGGTCCAAGCTTCGGCATCCACGGCGAAGGCTACATCCGCTTTTCCTACGCCAACTCTGAAGACAACATCCGCAACGCAATGGAGCGGATCGGCCGCCTCCTGGCCTGACATCATCTCGGCGACAGCCGCGCTCACAGGAATCGGCGGACCGGTTTGCGCCTGCCTAACCGCCGGAGCGAACCTGTTGTAGGGGTCGCAAGGCGGTATTAACCATGATTGCGGATCATCGGACCGCGGCAGTTTGGCGCCGCAACCCGGTTTTCGTCCTGGATCCGAGCCATGCTGCGGGCTGCCGTCACGATCGTGGTCGTTCTCGTCATCGCCAAGCTTGGCGTTGAAACCCTGCTCTACAGGCAGGCGACCGAGAGCGTCATTGTTACCACGTTCCGCAGTGACGCAATTCGCGCGTGTGCCCACGCGGGCACCCGCAGCGCTTTGCGGGCGCCAGCCAAAGTGTGGTCGGACGAAATCGATATCGTGTTGCAAATCGGCAAGCCGAACGTGGATGTGCAGTTTTGGCAGATCAATCACAGGCTCTGGTCAAGCCGATTCCAGAGCCCAATTTTGCGCGTGATGACAACAGCTTCGGGCTCTCAGTTGCGCTGCGAATACGACATCAACCGTGGCTTGGCCTCCGTTGAGCTGATGTGATTTCCACAGCGCCCCGCAGCACTCCCTCAACTTTTCATTTATCGAGACAGCGCATCTAAGGTGAATCGCATGCTGCTGACTTTCCGCAATGGGATCGTCAGTTGCATCACACGAAGTCCAGTGCAGGCGTAGTGACGTGAGCGTTGTCTCCAAGTGGCCCATCAAAACTGTTGCGACCCTGATCGCGGCGCTGTGCGCCCTGACCGGCTGCACGAGCTATCGCCACCTGCCGTTCGCCGAACCTGCGCGATTGGCTGGTGCGGCCAAGACGGAGCATCGCCTGGTACCTGGTGAGCAGGTCGCAATCGTCGTGTTCGGCGAAAAAGATCTATCGGGCACCTTCGTCATCGATCCCACAGGCCGGATCGCGATGCCGCTTTTAGGGCCTGTGCGCGCCGCCGGCCTGACAAGCCGCCAATTGCGCGCCCACCTGACCAACCGCCTGTCGAAAGGATATCTGCAAAAGCCGCGCGTGACGGTGGACGTGGCCGCTTATCTTCCCTTGTTCATTCACGGCGAAGTGAAAAAACCAGGCGAATTCCCCTATCGACCGGGCTTGACCATAACCGACGCGATCGCGCTGGCGGGCGGATATACCTATCGCGCGGACGAGACGTTCGTTGTCTTACGCCGGCGCACCTTGCACGAACCGGTCAAAGTCACGGTTCCAGCCGCCGCCGCACTCAGGCCCGGCGATAATGTCCGCGTCCCCGAGCGGTTCTTTTGAAAATGCGCGCCCTGTGGCGAAATCGGCATGCGGCGATCCCGCGCCCAGCACCCAGCGAGCGCACGCCCCCCCCTGTCAGGCTGCCTTGCGCGATCGCGATGGCCGCCTGTGCGATGGCCATCGGCGCCGGCGCAACCCTCGTTGCAAGCCCGGCCGGCGCGCTCGACCTCAAGAGCGACGCTGGTGAATTGCCGCGCACCGTGGCCGGTCGTGAGCGTGAACGGGTTTGGGACGCGCGCAAGACACTCGGCGCAGAAGGTATGGCCGAGCGCGACCGAAAACCCTTTCGCCCCGAAGGTCTCAGGGTTGGCAATTTCCTTGTCTTCGGCGAATTGGAGACCCGCAAAATCTACGAAGACAACGTTTTTGGAAGCGCAAACGACCGCGTTGGCGATTTCAGCGTGCAATTGCTGCCAACGCTCAAAGCGCGCTCACGCTTTCAACGCCATGTATTGAATATCACCGCGGCCGGTGATTTGCGCAAACATGCAGAAACCGGCACACTGGACCGGACGGATGGATACGTCTCCGCCGACGCAGCCCTCCATTTCAACCACGCGCACACGCTGTCCATCTCCGTTCTCAGCCAATTGACCACGGAAGATCGTTTGAGCCCGGAGGCACCGGTCGATGCGTTGGAGCGTGGCCAGATCTGGCGAAACTTGGCGGCCGTCGGCTTCACGCGCGACGCCGGGCGCCTCTCCGCCACTGTCGGCGCACGTTATGAAAGCTATGATTTTTCAGACGTAACCAACCGATCAGGCACAACGGTCGATCAAGATCTGCGTGACGCAAAGATCGTATCGTCAGACCTGAAACTCGCCTACCGGCTTTCACCCGGCTATGGCCTCCAGACCCGCTTTCGGATCCTGCGCCGCCTCCAGCGCGGCAGTGCCGTGCGCCGCCTCGATGCGTGGGGCTATGAGATGATCACTGGCATCCAGGGTGAACTCTCACCGCGGTTCCATTGGCGCTTCACGGCTGGTTATGGCCTGCGCGACTATGACGACGGTGACGGTGTCGGCAACGGCCGCATCTTGGCTGACGCATCCGTGCGGTGGCTGATCACCCAGCGCGCAACGTTGAGCGCCGCATTGCGCCGCGATTACGATGAAACATCGCTGGACCGCGACGTGGTTCGCACGGAAGCCGACGCCGAACTGGCAATCGAAGCACTTCGAAACCTCGTGTTCACCTTAAGCGGTTCATATCGTTGGCATGACTACGGCGGCGCAGACCGGACCGACAGGATCGTGACGGCCGCTTTTGGATTCCAGTACCTGCACACCAAGCACGTGCATTTGTCGGGCGCGTTCGAACATGCCCGCCGCAGCTCAAGCGAGCCGGGTAATGACCTGTGGGACAACAAAGTCTGGTTCGCCACCAAGCTGCTGTTTTAGTTTTGCGGCTTTGACGTTTGCCTCCCGGTTGCGGCGAGGTCGGCGAGCCAACGTCAATGCCAAAAGCAACACGAGAAACATAGACCCGCTCGCGCTCCTCAAATTTCAAACATTTGCTCTGAACCCTCAGTCGGCTGGTGGCGAACGTCTGAAACGGAACACGAGCGCGCGCTTCATGCGGTCTCAGCGTTGCGGCGTCGCAATCCTCCACGCGGCGCATGGTTTGCGCGGTGTAGCGAACGTCGAAATCGGTGAACCATCGCGACGGCGCCGTTGCCGCACGCGCAAACCAGAACAGCGCCCCCGAAGTCTGGTGACGTCGCCCCAGGCCAAAGCGCTGAAAGGTATCGCCGCAAAGCGATTGAAAGACCCAATCCGATCCAGGATGAGCCTGGCCCAAACGCACGCCGGGCACGCCTGGCACTTAGTGAGACCGCGTAGCCGCGATTGCCGGATATGAGTGAGCCAGACCCAAGCGTGACCTACCCTGACCGCGCCGCCAGACATCAGGCAATTGAGTTTACGCCGGAGTTTTTCGCGCGGCTTGCGCTTGCTCGCTGGCGACTGATCCTTGCCCTGACGCTGATCCTCTCTGCGAGCGGGGTCGCGATTATCCTGCTCTTGCCAAAGCAATACGCAGCAACCGCGACCGTACAGGTCGAACAACGCCGCAAGCAGATCGTCGCCATCGACGCCGTTGTCCAAGACCAGAAGGCCGACACACCCGCCGTTGAGAGCGAGGTGGAGGTGCTGGCTTCGCGGGCGCTGGCCCTCAAGGTGATCGCGCGCTTCAAACTGCGCACCGACCCCGAATTCACCGCGCCATCGTGGCTCGCAAGCCTGTGGCGTGACGTGTCAGGCGCGCTGTCTCAACCGTCCAATGCGCCCCTGCCAACGCCACCCGAAACACGCTCCAAGCCGGCCGCAACGCCATGGAACGACGCAACCAAACAGCGCGATGAAGTCCTCGATGCGTTCATGAAGCGCGTCAAAGTCGCACGTATTCGAAATTCGCGACATATTGCGGTGACGTTTTATGCCGCCAATGCCATCCGGGCCGCCGAAATTGCCGACGCGATTGTTGAAACGTATTTGGCCGCTCAATTGGAAGCGAAAGCCTCAGCAAGCCAGCGCGCGCAAAAGCTATTGAGCGATCGCATCGTTAAAATGCGCACCCGCCTTGCAGCCGCCGAACGCAAACTGGAAGATTTCAAAACCCGAAACGACCTGTACGATGCGGAAGGCAAACCGATCCTGGAGCGCCAGCTTGCCCGCGAATTGGAAACGCTGGTACGCGCCAAGGAACGCAAGGCCGCGGCCGCCGCACGTTTGTCGCTTGTCTCTGAGACATTGAAACGCGGCGGCGATGGCACCGAACTGGCCGACGTCCTCAACAGTGCGACGGTACGTCTTTTGCGCGAAGGTCTGTCGCGCTCCGTGCGCAAACAGGCTGAGCTATCGACCCGTTACGGTCCGCTCCACCCAGCGTTACGGCAAGTCGCCGCTGACGTGGCCAAGGCCCGTGCGCAACTGCATCGCGAGGTGCAGGCCATTATCGCCAATCAGCGCAACGAGTTCCAAATTGCGTCGGAAACCGTCGCAAGTCTCAACCAAAGCATCGTCCGCCTGAAAGCAAAAATCGCAAGTAACAAAGACAAAAACTGGGCGCTTGCGGAATTACAACGTGATGTGGAGACGTCGCGCACTCTCTATGAGCAATTGCTCGCGCGGCGCAAACAAACCCGCGAAACGCAGGGCCTGCAGTTTCCCGATGCCACGATTATCGAACGCGCCACCGTGCCGCTTCATCCAATTGCGCCCAAGCGCAAAAAACTGGCCGCAATCGCGGTCGTCGCCAGCTTGGCCATGGCGATTGGCGTGGCGCTTGCGCTCGGCCTACTGCAGACGCTGCGCGCTGCCTCAGGCCTGACGCCGACCATGGCCGCGCCCCGCAAACCCCAAACCGCGTTAGCCGCCGACACGGCCGAGCCCGCACACGCCGTGGACCATTTGGCACGCTTGCCGTCGCTGCCGTTGATCAGCCCACGAGATCGCTTCGACCCCGACCGCGGACCGCGCCTGGTCCTTGATGCGCCTCATGATCCGTTCGCGCGCGCCATACACGCCCTGGCAGCCGATTGCAGCGCACACAGCGCGACGCGCTTGCCCGCCAGCCCAGGGTTCGACGCCGCAAGCGCCAAGCTGGGTCGGGTCTTCATGATCGCCGCCCCGCTGGGCGATGAGGACCGCGCACTGATCACAGCAAACCTCGCGCATGCCTTGGCGATCCAGGGCAACGCCGTGTGTCTGATCGATGCCGATTTGCGCGCATGCGAGGTTAGTCGTGCCTACCAATACGGTTTGGCGCCCGGACTTGCCGATGTCTTGGCCGGTAGCTGTGCACTGCAAAATGTCGTTGTGCCAGCCCGCGCGCAAGGCGAGCCGCACATCTTGCCCGCCGGCACGGCCGCAGTGCGATCCCAAAGCCCTCCGACATTGATTGAACAACACAACTTGGCATCAGTGCTGGAGGCCGCAAGGCATGCCTTCGATTGTGTGGTGATTGATACACCACCGATCCTGGCGGTCAGCGACGCATCGCAGGTTGCCCGCTTCGCCGACACGATCGTGCTGACCGTCCGCTGGCAATCAACGCCCGGCGCACTGGTTGATCAAGCTCTGGCGCAGTTGCGCGTGCCGCTGGGTTCACTGGCCGGGATCAGCGTCACCGGCGTGCCCACACATATGTTTGACGACGCACACCCATCGACCAGACCAGGGCGGGACACGCACGATGACGCCCGACAAGCCGGCGCTTAAATACGACACGGCGAACACAAACCGTCAAAGAGAATGGGTTGCATTTTTGGCCGACAAACAAACGAATAATTTGAGATAAAATTCCCTATTTTCAAAACGAATTCTCAAGCGTTGCCCGCGAGACTGCGCGTATCGGTGCGCCTGATCAAAGGGCTGCGGTTCAGCCTTTTGCCGCGCCGGCTGTGTCGGTGATCGGACACGGAGACCACGCGTGGCTTACCTGTCGAATTGCGAAACGCAATCTGAAATTCTGACCGATGACTTGGCCGCGCGCACAAATGCCGCCAAGCGCTTTACGCTGTCCCGCAAGGTCGCCGTCGACATCGTCGCCGGTTTGGATGCAGTCTTGATCGTCACCGCCGCCCTGCTCTCAGCCGCACTGCATCACCGCGATGTCACCTTTGTCGAAAGCGCGACGTCCACCCTGCTTGCTGGTTTTCTGGCCGCGTTGATCGCAATCCAGTGCCTGCGCCAATGGGATTACTACGACACGCGCAAACTCCACAACTTGCCGCTGATCTCGTTCCATGTCGGTTTTGTGCTGGCCGTGGCAATGCTGGTCGTTTTTGGTTTCGCACCGCGGGTCGCCTCGGGCGCGCCCTTGAGCGTCATTTGGTATATTCAATGGTTTTTTTGCAGCTTCGCTGGTTTGACGGCCGCGCGGCTGATCTTTCGCCCGATCATGCAATCGCTGACCGTAAATGGCAGCTTTGATCAAACCGTCGCCATTTACGGACGTGGCGCATTGGCCTTGCGCGTTCGCGACTATTTCCTCAGCGGGCCGGTGGGCATGCATTTCGCGGGCACGTATGATGATCGTCAAAACCTGCGCGCCCCCGCCGATGCCGAAACGCCTGTGGTTGGCGACCTGGACGACCTGATCGCAGCCGCCCGGTCCGGCGCGGTCGACCAGATCATCATTGCACTTCCCGCAACGGCCGACCGCCGCATCGCCGACATTGCGCGCGGGCTGGAACCGGCCCCAGCGAGCGTCCACATCGTGACGCACCTGGCCACCGACCTGATCGCGCCCCGTCAAGTCCATCGCGTGTCCGCTCTTGGCCCCGTTGGCCTATTGGACGTCAAGCGCAAGCCGCTGGAAGGCTGGAGCCTGATCATAAAGCGCGCGGAAGATCTGCTGCTGGGCGGGCTGTTGTGCCTGCTGGCCATGCCGTTGGCGCTGGTCATCGCAATCGCGATCAAACTGGACAGCCGCGGTCCGGTGCTATTTCGCCAACGTCGTCGCGGCCACAACCGTCAGACATTTAACGTTTTCAAGTTCCGCACGATGACCGTTCTGGAGGACGGAGAAAACGTCGAACAAGCCCGGCGCCACGATCAACGCATCACGCGTGTAGGCGGCTTCTTACGGCGCACGAGCCTGGACGAACTCCCCCAGCTCATGAACGTGATCCGCGGTGAAATGTCTCTCGTCGGCCCGCGTCCCCATGCACTGGCCCACGATGATGCCTGGTGCCGGGAATACGAGCGCTACGCCGGACGCCATCAAGTCAAACCGGGTATCACCGGGCTCGCGCAAATTCGTGGCCATCGCGGACCCGTCATTGGCCCGCGTTCCATCCAGCAACGCACCGCCGATGACCTGACCTACATCGAGAACTGGTCGCTTGGCCTCGACCTGATGATCATGGTGCGCACGATCAAGGCGGTGATCAAGGGCCACAACGCCATTTGATCTCGCAGCGACCAACGGATCGCCCACGCCTGCTTCGTGCGCGCCGTTCCAAAACACGTGCCAGGCCCATGTTCACACGCGATTTGCCAGTCCCAGTACTCCTCCTGACGCTGAGCTTCCTGTGTCCCACTGAATTGTCAGCGGACATTGCCGGATTGCGCCTTCCCCCGCATCGCGTTGCCCTGATCCTCATCGTTCCATTTGCTTTGGTGCGGCTGCTTTCGGCCAAGAACACCCGTTTGCGTACGTTTGACATTCTGATCGCGGCCTATGCGGGCTGGGCGCTCTATGCCTACGCAAGCCACGCCCCGCACGCTGGCAGTTTCGTCTACGGCGGCTCGATCGCGCTTGAGAGCTTTGGCGCCTACCTGATCGCGCGCGCCTATGTCCGTGATCTGGAAACATTGCGCGCCACGATCGGGTGCCTCGTAACGGCTGTGATCATCGCGGGCTTGATCGCCTGGCCGGAAACCCTTCTGGCGAAGCATTTCACACATGATCTGCTGCAAAGCCTGACCGGCCATGTTCATCCGCGTGCGATCGAAACACGCTTGGGCCTGACGCGCGCCTACGGCACTTTTGATCACCCAATCCACTTGGGCACCTTTGCCGCCACGATCTTCGCGCTGGCCTGGTATGGAAGCCAAAGCACAGGCCAGCGCACGAAACGCGCCAGTGCGATTGCCGCCACGACATTCTCGGCTTTGTCGTCAGCGCCCCTGTTGTGTCTGTTCACACAGGCCGCTCTGATCGTCTGGGACCGCGCAACCCGCACGCTCAAGGGACGTGTTGCATTGACCGTCACAGTCGCGGCCCTCGCCTACACGGTATTGGCCCTGGTCGCGACGCGCTCACCTTTTGCGTTGATCGCAACCGGCCTCACGCTCGATTCATGGACCGGCTATTATCGGCTCTTGATCTGGCAATACGGCCTTGAAAACGTATGGGCGCATCCGTGGATTGGTCTTGGCCTTGGCGATTGGGAACGCGCGTGGTGGATGGCATCGGACTCCGTTGACGCCTATTGGCTCGTGATAGCCATGCAAACCGGCATTCCCGCGTTCCTACTTCTGACAAGCGCGCTGGTATTCATTCTTTTTGCACTGGCCCGGCATGCCAAGGCCACGCCTGATACCGAAGTGCACCAGTATGCAAAAGCGTGGGTCATTTCGTTGCTCGCATTGAGCCTGATTGCCTGCACGGTCCATTTCTGGAACGTAATGCACGCATATTTTTTCTTTTTCATCGGTCTATCCGGGTGGATTGCCGACCCCAATCCTCTGGCACAAAAACGAGCCCCAACGCGCCCAGCACACGGCCGACCGCTGCGCCATCACGCCATCGAACCCGTCTTGCCGGGCTTGGCCCCAGCGCCGCTGCAAGGTGAGCCCCTGAGGCTATCGCCGGACCCACGAATGACGGGCGCCCATTCGCGCGACTTATCGCCAGCCAAGGCCGTACTCAGCTCCGCATCCACAGCGCCGGGCCCCACCGTCTTGCGCCTTGCCGTTGACTGGTGACCGGCCCCAACGCCGGTTTTTCGTGCGAGCACAAGGGCAAGCCGGATCCGCGTCGCAAGAGCGTTCGGGCATGGCCGCAAGCGCGACCTTGCAAACGCGATGACTTGACCCGGCCACAGTCCGCATCTACGTCCCTCACAAAGAAAAACGAATGCTCGTTATTTTTTGCGCCAGCGGGTCCCACTGCGCGCACCACGAAGCGGCGAGGGGAACGGTCGGTGCCGAAAATAAGCCGCGATGCGCACGAAAGGCTGCGCCAACAGATCCTGGACGCCACCCAGACCTGTTTCGCGCGCAACGGCATTCGCGGCACGACCATCCAGCACATCTGTCGGCAGGCACAAATCGGCCCAGCCGCGATCTATCGGTATTTCAGTTCCAAAAACGATCTGATGACGGCGCTGTGTGAACGCGAACGAGTGAAGTTCAAGGCAGCGTTCGCCGAACTGTCCGCATCGGATGATCCGATGGCCGCGTTTCATACGTTGGCCCGACGTTACCTGGTCGATGAGCCTGTCGACATCCGCCGCGTTGATCTTGAACTGGGTCTTGAAGCCACACGTGATGCCGCGCTCGCCGAGCATTTCCAACCGATTGATGCAGACGTGCGCGCCGAGTTCACCAACATCTTCATCGGCTGGATCGAAGAGGGCCGCATTGCCCCCGCGCATCCGCCCAGCGTCCTTGCCACCGCCGTGATGATGATTGGCGACGGCCTATTCTGGCGCCGCGCCGTCCACGACGATTTTGACGTTGAAGCCGCTCTGCCCGTCGCCCTCGACATGATCGCGACCTTGCTGCGCCCGGTTGGTGGCGCGCAGGGATCTGCACGCAAAAAGGACGCCTAGGATGAGGATTTGGCTCAGCCTTCTCGTACTCGTTCTGCTGGTTGGGACCGTCGGCGCGCTCTATGCAGCCGGCATGCTTCCGCACGCAGCGGCCGAAGCAATCGATCGCACGATCAAGCAGGGTCGCGAGCACGCAGCCAAACTGGGCGCGTCCGACAAGGCACCAGCGCCCGCCACCCGGATCGATATTACGCCCCGTGTCAGCGTCGTCACCATGCGGCGGATGCCCATTACCGAGCGTGTCATCGTCACCGGCACGATCGTGCCCCGGCGCGAAATCATCATCGCGCCCGAACTCAACGGCCTGCGCGTGCGCGATGTGCGCGTCGACGCCGGTGATCGGGTCACGCAGGATCAAGTCCTGGCGACACTGGTGACCGACGGCCTTGACGCCCGCTTGGCCCAAGCCGATGCAGCAATCGCCCGTGCTGAGGCTGCGATCGCCAAGGCGGACCGTGAGATCGCCCGCGCCACCCTGGAACGTGATCAGGCACGCCGCGACTTTGAGCGCGCCCGTACGCTGACCCGGCGCAACGTGATCTCAGACAGCGTTTTGGAACAGCGCAACACCGCCGCGCGCACGGCTGACGCCCGCCTGGCCTCCGCCAAGGCCGATCGAACCGCCGCTGAAGCCGACAAGCGCGACGCCATCGCCAAGCGCCGCGAATTGGTCTGGCAGCGCCAGAACGCAGAGCTGCGGGCGCCTGCCGCAGGGCTCATTCTGGAACGCACCATCAAGGTTGGTGAACTTGCGTTGCAGACCGGCACGCGCATGTTTCGCATCGCCAAAGACGCAGCCTTCGAGCTCGAAGCCGAGGTCGTCGAAGCCGACCTGGCCCGCCTGAAGTCAGGCTTGCGCGCAACTGTTGAACTGGCCGGCGGACGCGTGGTGACCGGCCAATTGCGCTTAGTGATGCCGCAGATCGATCCCGAAACCCGCCTTGGCCGTGTCCGCATCGACTTGGGCCAGAGCGACCAGGTGCGCGCCGGCGCCTTTGCCCGCGCGGCGGTTATCCTTGGGCGCACGACGCAGATCGCAGTCCCGCGTGCATCGGTCATGTATGACGCATCAGGCCCCTTCGTTCTGACGGTCGATGATGGAACCGTCGTCGCGCGCCCGGTGCAGCTCGGCATCACAAATGGCGATCTCTACGCGGTGACCAGCGGTCTCAACCACGGCGACCGCGTGATTGCAAAATCCGGCACCTTCCTGCGGCCCGGTGACCGTGTGATTGCGGTCGATGCCCCGCCAATCAAGCTTTCGGAGACACGGTGATGCGCATGAACGTGTCTGCTTGGGCGATCCGCACCCCGGTCCCGTCAATTCTCTTGTTCATCGGATTGATGGTGCTTGGCTGGTTCTCGTTCAACACCTTGCCCATCACCCGTTTTCCCAACATCGATCTGCCAGTCGTCTCCGTCGTCGTGACGCAATCGGGTGCCGCGCCCGTTGAGTTGGAGACCCAGGTCACCAAGAAAATCGAAGACGCGATTGCCGGGATCTCGGGCGTCAAACACCAGACGTCCAATATCGTTGAAGGCTCATCGACAACGCTCGTTGAATTCCAGCTCAACACGCCCGTTGACCGCGCCATCAACGACGTGAAGGACGCCGTAGCCCGCGTCCGTGCAGAACTGCCTCGCACGATTGACGAACCCGTCATCCAGCGGCTCGATGTGGTCGGCCTGCCGATCGTGACGTATGCCGCGCGCGCCAAAACCATGACCCCGCAAGAACTGTCCTGGTTTGTTGATGACGTCGTCGCACGGGTGTTGCAAAGCGTGGACGGCGTGGCCGGGGTCGATCGCGTTGGCGGCGTGACGCGCGAAGTCCGCATTGCGTTGGACCCTGATCGTTTAATCGCGCTTGGTATCACCGCCGGCGACGTCAACGCGCAACTGCGCGCGACAAACGTCAATCTTGCCGGTGGACGCAGCGAAGTGGCCGGCCGCGAACAGGCGATCCGAACGCTCGCGGACGCGCAATCGATCAGCAAGCTCAAAGCCACGCAAATCGCCGTACCAAATGGGCGCTATGTCCGCCTCGATCAGATTGGCACGATTACCGACACCACGGCAGAAGCGCGCAATTTCGCCACGTATAACGGCGAGCCCGTCGTCGGTTTCGCGATAAGCCGCGGCAAAGGCGCCTCCGACGTGGAAGTTGCCAAGGCTGTCGCCGACAAAATAATCGAGCTCGAAAAAGCCAATCCCGGCGTGCAGATGACGCTAATCGACACCTCGGTTGATTATACTCAGGGCGTTTATCACGCGACGATGAAAACCCTGATCGAAGGCGCCATCCTCGCGATCCTGGTCGTGTTCATATTTCTCGGTGACTGGCGCGCCACTTTGATCGCGGCGGTCGCCTTGCCGCTTTCGATCATACCAGCCTTCTGGGCCATGAGTACGCTGGGGTTCTCGCTCAATCTGGTCAGCTTGCTTGCGATTACGATCGTCACAGGCATCTTGGTCGACGACGCAATCGTGGAAATCGAAAATATCGTCCGCCATATCCGCATGGGCAAATCGGCTTACGATGCCGCCATGGAAGCTGCCGACGAAATCGGCCTTGCCGTGATTGCGATCACCGCAACGATTATAGCGGTCTTCGTGCCCGTCAGTTTCATGGACGGCATTGCTGGACAGTATTTCCGCCAGTTCGGATTGACGGTCGCCGCAGCGGTTTTCTTTTCCCTCCTCGTTGCCCGATTGATTACGCCGTTACTTGCCGCCTATTTCATGAAAGCGCACGGCGCCGAGACCGCCCACGACGGCTTTTTGTTGCGCCAGTACACGCGGCTCGTTGCCTGGTCGGTGCGCCGCAAAATCATTGCCGTCATCGCCGGACTGATGGTGTTTGCAGCCTCCATTTGGTCGATGCAATTGCTGCCATCGGGTTTTCTGCCCGTCGAAGACACCGGTCGGATGCTGGTGTCCGTGGAACTGCCGCCAGGCGCAACGCTTGACGAAACGCGCAGCGTCACAACCCGCCTTGTCAATCGCCTGAGACGGCGCCCCGAAGTCCGCGGGATCTTCGTTTCCGGCGGCGGCATTTTGGGCCAAGGCGGCGAGGAAGTGCGCAAGACCACGCTGACGATCATCTTGACCCCAAAGGGCGAGCGCGACGCCGGCATCATTGAGATGAAGCGGCGCGTGGCCTCCGACATCGCGCGCACACCCGATATCCGCTTCTGGTTCATGGAGGAGAACGGCCAACGCCAATTCCAGATGGTCGTCAGCGGCGGCGATGGTGCAACACTCGACAAGGCCGCGGCCGCGATTACGGCCCAAATGCGCAAGCTGCCGCAACTGTCCTTGGCGACTTCAACGGCCGAACTCGACCGGCCGGAATTGCGCATCATCCCGCGCAGCGATCAGGCCGCCGAACTCGGCGTGACAACACAGGACATTGCCGAGGCGGTCCGCATTGCCACGCTGGGTGACGTTGGTCCGGCCTTGGCCAAACTCGCACTTGGTGACCGGCAGATCCCAATCCGCGTGCAACTCGCAACGCGGGCGCGCGCTGACCTCGACCTCATCCGTCAATTGCGGGTGCGCACCGCCAGCGGAAAAAGCGTGCCCCTGGCGGCCATTGCTGATTTCGTGTTCGACCAAGGCCCAACCGCGATCACGCGTTACGACCGCGCGCGTCAGATCATTCTTGGCGCCGACCTGGCAGAGGGTGTTGCGCTTGGCGATGCCGTGGCAGCAGTTCGGAACCTGCCAGCCGCAAAAAGCCTGCCTGATGGGGTCACGTTGCGCCAATTCGGCGATGCGGAAGTCATGGCAGAAGTCTTTGCCGGTTTCGGCAAGGCCATGGGCGCCGGTCTGATGATGGTCTACGCCGTTCTTGTCCTGCTGTTTTCAAGCTTTCTACAGCCCGTGACAATTCTATTTTCGCTTCCATTATCGATTGGCGGCGCCATTCTGGCTCTGCTCGTGACACAAAACGCAATCAGTTTGCCGGTTGTGATCGGAATTTTGATGCTGATGGGTATTGTCACCAAAAACGCGATTATGCTTATCGACTTTGCGGTGGAGCAAATGCGCACCGGCACGCCCCGCAACGAAGCTATTGTCGACGCAGGCCGCAAACGCGCCCGCCCAATTGTCATGACGACGATTGCCATGTGCGGCGGCATGCTCCCGTCCGCGCTTGCGCTCGATTTGGGCGGCGAATTCCGCGCACCAATGGCGATCGCCGTCATTGGCGGGCTGATTTCGTCAACGATCCTGTCGCTGGTATTTGTGCCTGCGGTCTTCGCCCTGCTCGATGGGATCGGCGCTTGGACCATGCGCAGGTTTGCGCCGCGCGCAACCTCATCCAATCGCGCTGACGCCAACAAGGCCACCGCCACGGCCTCGTGACAGGCACCGGTCTTGGGGTTAAGCGTTGCGTACGGATGAGCCGACGGCGCAGGGAGATCGCCATGTTTGATGCACGAAGCCTTTTGGAACAGCTGATCAAGGGGCCGGCGGCCCACGCGCAGCCCCACGGCGAGACGGCAAATAAGCCCACGCACTCCGACGGTCTTGGCGACCTTCTCAACCAGATCACGGGCGGCCAGGGCGGCACCTCCGGCAACGCCCCGGATCTCGGCGACCTACTGCGCAACTTGACCGGCGGCCAGCCATCGACCAGCGCGTCGCAGTCCAACGGCCCCGACATGATGGATACCCTGCGCAACGTCTTCGGCCAGGCGACCGAAGGCGCTCGCGACGGCGCCAGCAAGGTCGGTCAGGCCACCGGACTGGACGATATGATCCGCCAACTGAGCGGTGGCCGCGATCCACAAGAAGTGATGGCCCAGTTACAGGAGCTGGTCCGCAACAACCAGCTCGGCACCGGCGCAGCTCTGGGTGGACTTGGTGCACTGATCCTCGGCACGCAGACCGGCCGGTCCGTCGCCATGACCGCTGCCAAAGTCGGCGCGCTCGCGCTGATCGGTGGGCTCGCCTACAAAGCCTACCAGAATTATCAGGATGGCCGGCCGCTGATCGACGGCGCGCAGGAAACGCCGCAAGCCGCGCCAGACGGTTCCGGCTTCGACGACCAGTCAATCGATCAGGACGAGGCGCTGCGCCTGGTCCGCGCCATGGTCGCGGCAAGCGCGTCCGACGGCCGCCTTGATGAGGCCGAACGCCAGCGCCTGGTCACTGGCATGGCCCAGTCCGGGCTCAATACCGAAGCAGAAACATTTCTCGCACGCGAATTGCAGAACCCAGCCTCGTTCGATGAATTGACCGCCGGCGTGACCTCTGAACGCGAAGCCGTGAAACTTTATACGGCTGCGCGCTTGGCCATCGACCCGGATACCGATGCGGAGCAGTCGTTCCTCGCCATCCTGGCGAGCCGCCTTGGGCTAGATGATAAACTGACAGCACACATTGATGCCCAGGCTCGCGGTATGGCCGCCGCTTGAAATCGAACGCCCCTGCGCAAAAAAAGAGCCGGGCAATGCACCCGGCTCGGTTCCCAACCCGACACCCTGATCTGACACATGCGCGTGGGTGATTACCCATCGGCTTGGGTGTTGGCCGCCGTCTTGATCGGCTTGAAATACACGTCCACCCGCATGCCCGCCAAAAGCGGTGTCTGCGCCGTGACGTCGATCATCACCTCAACAACGTCAACGTCGCTCTGGCTGCGCGGCCCGCGCCCCCCGATTTTCGGCGCGCTCAACGAGGGCGCAAGTTGGACAACAGTGCCTTCGAACTGCTGACCCGGAAATGCGCTGGTCTCAATCAAAACGCTCTGGCCGACTTTGACATTGGCAAGATCGCGCTCGGCCACTTCCGCGCGCACGTTCAGCGGACCGGCACCACCAAACCGCACCAATGGCGACCTGGCCGAAGCACTGGCCAATTCGCCGACCCGCGCATCCAAGGTCAGAACGCGGCCCTCCGCTGGCGCACGGATGCGCAACCGCTCCATCGCGATTTCTAGAACGCGCAGTTCCGAACGCGCCGCCTGCAAGCCGCCCTCCAGCCGTGTCGGCAATGGCGTCTCATCCTTGGCAACGATGTCATCAAGCGCCTTTTGTGCGTCCGTCAATTCGGTCTCGGCTGCCGCGACAGCATCCTGTGCCGCTTTCAGATCCGCCGTTTCATTGGAGCCGGTGCGCTTTGCGAGCCATGCCGCATCGCGCTTGCGCCGTGCATCGTGTAGCGCGCGTTCTGCGTCAAACACCCGGTCTTCGGCATCAAGGCGCGCCTTGGCATTCTTGGAAGGATTGTCCTCGCCGCGCTCGCGCTCTCGGATGCGGACCTCGGTCAGCGCGGCTCTCATCCGGGCCTGCAACTCGTCGTCCTTGAGTTGTATGAGGATTTCGCCAGCGTCGACGCGATCCCCCGTCTTGACATGGACCGCCGTCACAACACCGGCGACCTCGGGCCGGATTTCGATGATACCGCCAGCCGGTTCCACTTTACCCGGCGCGGTCGCGGCCCATTGCGAAGTCACCGACTGATCCCGGTTTTCACTGACCGTTTGCGCGTTGGCCGGCGAGCCCGCAACGAGGCCCGGAAAACCGCGACCCGGCTGCAGTTGATCGATAACGCCGACGATGCCGGCCGCGAGCGCCACGGAGACGAAAAACGTCGTGACTGTCGAATCGAGCTTAGGCATGCTGTTTACGCTTCCTTGTCAGGTCGTACTGCGTGACATTACCAGAGGCCGTTGCGCGGTCCTCATCACCAATGATTTCACCGTCTTCAATGCGCACGATGCGGTCAGCGTACGCGTGAGTGCGCGGATCATGCGTCACCGCAAGCACCGCGCGGCTCTTGTCCTGCGCGATCTCGGCCAAAAGCCGCATGACGGCATGGCCATTCTCGCTATCGAGCGCGGCCGTTGGCTCGTCGGCCAGGATCAGTGATGGCCGCGACGCGATCGCACGCGCGACCGCAACCCGCTGCTGTTCACCGCCGCTCATCCCGCCCGGAAAGCTCTTGAGGCGATGGGCAAGGCCAACTTCCCGCAACGCAAGTTCTGCCCGCTCCACGGTTTCAGCATACCCCATGCCCCGCACATCAAGCGCAAGCCGCACGTTCTCGATGGCGTTCAACGTGGGGAACAGGTTGTAGGATTGGAAGATGAAGCCAATGTGCTGACGCCGCACATCGGCCAACTCTTCCGGGCTGAGGCCGTTCGTCGTCGTACCGCCAACCGTGACGACGCCGCTTGTCGGCGTCAGGATGCAGCCCATGATTGACAACAGGGTCGTCTTCCCGCTGCCGGATGGCCCCATCAAAAGCGTAAGTTCGCCAGGCCGCAACGTCAGATCGACACCTTTAAGTGCACGCACTTTGCCTGCACCCTGGCCGAGTTCTTTGACGACGTTTTTGGCTTCGGCAATGACCGTTTCACTCATCGCGCAAACACCATCGCAGGATCGATTTTCGTCACTTTCATGATCGCAGCGATGGCTGAGATCGCGCACATGAAAACGGTGAGCGCAAACAAGCCGAACGCCAACAGCGGCGTCATGATGATTGGAAGCGCGCTATTTTGAGAGAGGATGATGACTGGGATCGCGATCGCCATGCCAAGCACATAGCCAAGCACCGCACTCAGCGCCGCCTGGGTCAGGATCACTTTGTGGATGTAGCCCGACGACGACCCAAGCGCACGCAGCGTCGCAAACTCATTGAGATGATCCTTGGTGCTGGAATAAAGCGTCTGGGCCACAATGACCGTGCCGACCAGCGAGCCAAGCAACGTCCCACCAATCAACGCAATGCCCGCACCGGTGCCAAACAGCCAGCGCGCGAGGCTGCGCGCCGAAAATTCTGACTGCGTCATAACCTCCACGTCGGGCAGCCGTTTTTGCAGATCGGCCCGGACAGCTTCGACGTCTGCACCCTCGGCGATATTCACCAGGTAGTAGGAGGCCCCATCCGGCGGAATATCCAACAGCGTCCGCGCGCGATCGAGCGTGGTGAAGATATAGGGGTTTGTCGTGAACGATCGGATACCATACGTCAGCGCTTTCACCCGCACCCGCTGGCCGTTGACTTCGCCAACGTCTTCCAGCCCGTTCACATCCAACGTTTCATAGTAGGTCTGATCGACCGCGACGGCGTCAGGCAATTGGATGGAGGCAAGATCCCCCGACACGATGTTCCAGGGCGCAAGTCCGCCGTCACGGGGGTCTGAGCCGATGATCACGCAAAGCTGCTTGCCGCCGCTGCGCTTCTTCCACCGGCTGAAGGATGCAACAAGCGGCGTCGCTGAGACGACGCCCGGCGTCGACAGCGCCGCGTACCGTTCACGCCCCGTCAAAACACCGGATTCTTCGAAACTACTCGTGCCGTAAGCCGCAATCCAAAGATCGGCGTCCGCGCGCTCGATCATGGAAACGATCATCCGACTTGCGCCGGAATAAAGCCCGAGCTGGATTGCGACGAGCACGATCGAAAACATGATCCCGACGACCGTGACAATCAAACGCATACGATCGTGAAACAGGTTTCGAAGCGCCAGTGTGAAAATCATGGGGCAGAGTGGCTCCGTTAATTCGCGCGCCGGGCCGCTCGGATTCTTCGATCCGAACACTTCGGCTTTGCCCGCTTGAAACGCCGGAGGTCCGACGTTTCGCATCGTGTCGCGCCATGGCGTTTTTGGTGAATGACCTCGCCAATTCCGCAAAGATGGCGGGTTCAACGCTTAAATTGCGGCAGCGCTGCGGTCATCGACCGCCCGGCGTGATCACAATCGCGCGGCAAATCCGCTCTCTCCCCCGTGCGTGACCATCGCAATGTCACGAAAACGGCGCGAGTTGCAATAAAACAGAACACCGTTTGCCAAATTGATAAGATCCGATGGCAATCGCATCCGGGATCTGTGTTCCAGTTCAGGTGAAATGCCGGCAACCGGATCGATCTTTGCAAGGCCGGTTTCGCCAGAACCTGGGCTGGCACACACCAATACGGGTCTGGAGCCGTTTACAGCAATCGACAAGATGCGTGGCCCCTTATCTTTCAGATTTGTCACAAACCAAAACAAGCGAAGTGGGAGTTTTGGACATGAGCCTTTATGGGTGGAATAGCCGGTCGCTCACCGTGTGCACGCTGGCTTTGGCCCTCGCCGCAACCAGCGCCCGCGCAGAGCGCTCCGCCGAGGCTGGCGTCTGGTTTGACGACACCGGCCGCGGCGCGGTGGAAGTCAGCCAATGCGGCCAAAGCCTTTGCGGGCATATCGTGTGGCTGCAAAAGCCAACGGACGCGAATGGCAATCCGCTGACCGACCGGCTCAACCCCGCACGCGGCCAGCGCTCAAGACCGATTTGCGGGCTTCAGGTTCTCGGCGGTCTGAAGCGGATGTCCGATGGATCGTGGGACGAAGGCTGGATCTATGATCCCAAGCAGGGCAAGCGCTTTGATGTCCAGATCACGGCCGAAAGCCCACGCCGCCTGCGAGTGGTCGGTTACAAGGGCCTCAAGATCTTTTCGCGGACCTTGATCTGGAAGCGGGCGCCGGCCGACCTTGAGCGCTGCGATTGACCGCAGCTCAGGCCGCCCACGCACGCAGCCGGCAACCGCCAGCGCCACCCTACTGGTTGACGACGGTTGCGGTGGCGGTGGCGGCAGCGCCACCACCAGCGCTGACGCCCTGCGCGATTTGATCGGCGGACACCACTCCGGCGACGCGCTCGACAAACCGGGCTGTCTCACTGAGGACGACACCGCGTTGCCGATCGAGCGACACCAGGTGATAGCTGTCGTCCAACACAACAAGATCGACACGGCCCTTCACACCACGCACCACGCGCAGCGCATTCCCTAGCGCCGCCTGGTCGTCATCACGGGCGTGGAACACCAGCGAAGGCACCGAAATGTGCTTAAGCTTGCGTCGTGCCTTGTCGGCCAATTTGCGAAACTCATAGACGGTCCCGCCGCGGCGTCCGAAAATGTCGTCGAGCGGCCGGCCATCCTGCTGCAGGGAGTCCAGCACGAACTTCCGCAGACGCTCGTCCTTGATGCCGTAGGGCGCGCGCTCATGAAAGCAGAACAGATCGGCGAGCCAGCGCTGTTGCACGATCCGGAACGCTTGCAAGGTGCGCGGAATGGCCCAGCCATCCGGCCAGAACGTCGGCGAGCACAACACAAGCCCCGCCAGCTTCGACGCCGCCGCTTGCCCGGTCTTCTCACGGCCGCAGAGTTCCGAGGCCAAATGAATGGCGATCATCGCACCGGCGGATTGCCCGCAGATCACAACGCGATCACAGCGCTCGGCCAACTGCGCGAACGCCGCACGCCCTGAAGCGACCCAGTCAGGCCAGGTCGCCGTGTTCAACAGCAGGTCCGACCCGCCATGCCCTTTGAGCAACGGGCACGCCACGGCCAAGCCCTTCCGGTTGAGACCCTGGGCGAGATAGCGCAATTCCGCGGGTGTGCCGCCAAGTCCGTGCAGCATGAGCACGCCAACGCGCCCGCCTTCCAGGTTCAGATCCGGCATCAAGCTTGGACTGGAGATTTGCTGGCTCATTTTCATCTCTGGGTCTTGCACGGTCCGAACCGACCGCGAGCAACTCTGGCTTTTGCATCATCGCGAACCGCACCGTGCCGAACCGATTGCGTATCGGGGCGGCTGGTCACGGACAAAGCGCAACTGCGTGTCTTCCCGCGACCTGGGGTGCGATTGGCGACGTTACGACTGACCAATCGCTTGTAACTCCAGAAAGTTGCTACGGAATTCACGAAATTGCGCGTGCACTGGTTAAGGGCCGTTTTGTTTTCGTGCGTTTTGCAACCTCTTGCGTGCTGTGCAGCGTGATGCACCGGCCAACCTCCGACCGATGTCTGCACAATTACGTCTAACCCGCTGTGATCGTTCATTGAGGCATGGCTCGCTGCACCGCAGCAAAAGATGCACACACCACCCTGGCGCCAAATCGGCGCGCCACATGCACTGCGGATTCGGCCCTGGCAAGTGACCGATTGGCGTCCGCGCGCATGCTCAATTTGGAAAAATCAATAATTTCAAAGACAAACAGAGGATGAGCTGCGAAATTGTCGCACCTTCATTGCACAAAGCGAAGATCACGCCGCCCGTGTCGACGCAGCACACGTCCCCGCCACCGCAACATTCCGGCCACAGCGCATGGCAAGATCGTCATCAAAATTGGGAGTGAACTGCGTTAGAACACGCCAAGTCGGTGCCCGGCGCCAACGTCCCCAAGCCAAAGCGCGGCTGGAAAAGCTCCGGAGCGTTTTAAGGCGCCGGAGCGTTGGTATGGCAAGAGCCACTGGCTTTCGCTGACGAGCCGGCGCATCGGCACAGGGCGAGTGACACGGCTGATGCGTGCAAGGCGTGACGCAAAACGGGTGGAGTAGAAAGCTTGACGACCACATCGCACAGAGCAACCGGTCTGGTGACCGCATTGGCGGTTGCCGCTGCCAGTGTAAGCCCGGTCCTGGCTCAGGGCGCGACGCCCGCAAGCTCAGGCCTGGCGCAAAGCGACTATCGAGCCTGTCAAGCAACCAGCGACGATCAGTTCCGCGCCGCCATCGAAAGCATCACCCGCAAAGCGCTTTCGCGTGGGGTGGCAAAGATCGACTACGGCGCCGTTGTTCGCGATGAATGGCGCAAGGGCGATCTCGACAGGATCATCGACGAACGGGTTGATGCGGCCACCGAGAGCGTGCGCAGTGAGAGCAGTTGGGGCAGCCTGCTCCAGTCTTTGGCCTCACGCGACAAAGCCAATGAACTGGCAACGGCCATCGCCGAGCGCGTCTACCGGTCAGAGCCCGTCAAGCAGGCCATCACCGGTTTGGCGACCGGCGTTGGCGAGCAGATCGGCGCAGCGATCGTGATCACGACGGCCGATGCGGCCGGTCCCGCCCAAACCTGCGTGCGCCTGTTTCTCGGCGATCGCTATGGCAGCACCGTCGCGGGCAGTGTCAGCCGCGATGCCGGTGCCGCGTTCGAGGTTGAGGGCGACGCAGGCGCAGCCGGCGTCAAAACGTCAACACTCTTGAAGGAATCGGCCTACGGCATTTCCGGCGCTGTGATCCTGCTGGTGCGCCGTCAATTGGCGCGCATGGCAGGGCGCCTGGGCCAACGGCTCGTCGGTTCGGTTCTGAGCCGATTGGTCTCTGTCGTCGCCGGCGGGATCGGGGTGGCGCTCATCGCCAAAGACATTTGGGATTTCCGCCACGGCATGCTGCCCATCATCGCCGAGGAAATGAAATCGCCCCAGACCAAGGCGAAGGTGCAGCAAGAACTGGCCCAGTCGATTGAGACGCAGATCAAGGCGCAAACGCGCCAGATCGCGCGCGAGACATCGCAGCGAATCTTGAAGATCTGGAAGGACTTCCAGCGCGCCCACAACAAAGTCCTCGATCTGGCCGAAAGCAAACCAGCATTCCGCAAATACCTCGACGTTGTGGGCGATGAAAACCTCCCCAAGCTTGATGAAATCGTGGCGCTGATCCTGGCCGAAGGCGGCGATCCGGCCGTGGAAAGCGCCCTGGAAACCGGCCGCTTGCAGCGCGCCGTGCAGACGCTTTCGCCGCAAGGCTTGCGCATTGGTCGCGAAACCCGATCCCTCAAAACGGCCATGGACTGGACAACGCTGGCCTCAGACCGGCTGCCGCGCGTGGTCGAACTGGGCTTGCACAATCGCGCCAAGCCGCAAGACTTTTCCGCAACGACGCTGCAACGCCTCCTGAACCTGCAAGACCGGCTCGCGATTCTGCGGCTCACAGCGCTGCCGCAACGCGCGCGCGATGCCCTTTTCGAACTCGATAATGCGCGCCTCCGTCTGTTGAGCCGGAGCCTGACGGAAACCGAACTGTCAGCGCTTTCTGACTATATTGGCGGCCTGGAACCCGAAGCCCAAAAGCACGTGCTTGAGCAGGTTTCCGCTGCACCGGCCAGAATGCAGCGCTTGGCATCGTCCTCGGTTCGCGACGCCGTTATCGCCAGCCGTGATCAGACCTATGCCGTCGAAATGCTTCTGCGCGAGACTGGCACATTCGATATCGACAGCATTTTCAAGGATATCGAGGCGACCTGGGACGGCAGGGTCCACCCGCGCTTGATGTGGGACCGGCACCCAATCCTCGTCATAACCGGCGCGATCGTCTTGCTGTTGCTCCTTTTGATGCTACGCAGCGTGCTCTTCGCCGGGCGTCGCAACCGCCCCGTCGCGGCCGGGCAAACCGGCAGTGGCACCACGGCCTGAAGCTCATCCCCTTTCGGCGGCATCGCCTGAACCGAAAGATGCAGCGACCAGCAAAAGCCTCGATTATGACAGGTGAACGCACGTGGACCTGGAATGATCGAAGCCGCCAGAACACCCAGTCCCGATCCCGCGCGGCCAACCGCGCCGCGCCCCGCCCGCGCTGTCCCAGGAGCAAGCCATGCGCATCGTGTCCACCGAAACGCTCGGGCACACGCCCATCCGTCACGGAGACCTCATAACGGTCAGTGCCGTCAGTGGCGCAAACATCCTCAGGGACGTGCGCGAGGCCATCACCAACACCTTCGGCGGCAAGATGCGCCGCTACGAGGCGGTGCTCGACGCAACGCTCGAACGCGCCAAGGAAAAGCTTGCCGAGTCAGCGCGCGCGCAAGGCTACGATGCCGTCGTCGGTGTCCGCGTCAGTCACCCGGTGATCACCGAAGGCGCCATCGAGGTGGTGATGACGGGAACAGGCGTTTGGCTGGACGGCCAATCCTGAGCCGCCGGGCTCGGTCAGCGGCGATGCAAAACCGCGACAGGCTAAGACGCTGTGCGCACCGCGATATCGGCCTGACATAACCTTTGTATCCGCCGCCGCTCACGGAATCATAGCAAAGCGCCATGGCGCGATCCCCCAGCGCAAAATCTGCGGGGCACACCGCGAAGGAAGGACATCCAGCCAATGGGTTTCATGAAACCGCCTGGGTTTATCACGTATTTGCTGGCGCTTATGCTCGCGGCGGCGGCCGTAGCGAGCGAACTGGGTCTTGCCCTGCCAATGCTGCAGCAGGCCACGTTCTGGATGCTGTTGGGCGCCTACGGCCTGCTTGCGGTGGCGGCACTCGTGCGCGGGCTTTAGCGCTTAGCCAACGCAAGGCCGCACCATGTATCTGAGCGCATATGCCGCGCGGCACTATTCGTAATGGCTGAAGCATGCGCACCGCGCCACGTTCGCCGCATCGAGAATGGAGGCGTGGCGATGCTTCAAAGAACGCGATTGGCGATGGCGGGCCGCCCCCGCAAACGTGCCGTCGAACTCGCCGGCGCTTTAGCGCTGACACTCGTGGCGATCTCCGCAATTGTTGCGGGGCTGTATAATCCGTAACGGTGGCCCCGGCGGCCTCGTCTGCCCATGCAAATCAAACAGAGCCGCCCTGCCATGGGTCGCCGGTCGGTGATCACGCGCCCGCGGTTTGCCCAGTCTTCCCGATGGGCTCGCAGCGTCCCTGAACAGCTTGCGCATTGTCGGGAACAGGATCCTCCGGCGCGAAGTGCGGCCGTACACCTGCAAAGTCCAACGTTGATCGCGAACCAAGTTCCGAAAAATGCGCAGCTAGCCACTGTGCTGCCGCCTCGCGTCCTGTATCGCGCAATCGCTTGAGAAAAGCCCACTCCGCGTTCAGCTTCGTGGATGCGCCGTAATTGAGAAGCTCGTTGCAACCGCCGATGCGATGCAGGAACACTTCGCGATAGCCGAGCCCCTGCAGTTCGCCGCGCCGCAAACAGGCATTGACGAACTCAACCTGTTTGAGTTCGCGCAACAGCGGTGCATTGAACGAGATCTCGTTGACCCGGTCCGAGATCTCTCGCGCAGTGCGCGGGGTCTGCGGCCGCTCAATCGGATTGACCTGGACGATCAGGACATCGGTGCACGTATCACGTTCAAAGAACGGAGCCAGGACGGGATTGCCCATGTATCCGCCGTCCCAGTACGGCACCCCATCGATCTCAACGGCCTGGAACAGGAACGGCAAACATGCCGACGCCATCACCGCATCCGCATCGATCTCATGTGTCGTGAACACGCGCGCACGTCCCGTGTGCACGTTCGTGGCCGAGACATACAATTCAATGCAGTTGCAGGCATGAACAGCTTCGAAATCGACCGAACGCGCCAGCAGATCGCGCAATGGATTCCAGTTGAGCGGATTGAGCTGATAGGGCGATGCCACACGTGAAAGCATCTCAAGCGCCGCTAACGCTGGGTTATAATCCAAACTCCAGTTTGAAAGCAGGACATCCAGCAGTGAACGCTGGATCGGACTGACCTTGGCGTCATCGCTCACCGTGCGCCAGAACGTCGCCAATTCTTCGCGTGCCCGGTCGGGTCCACCGCGCACCAGCCCGGCAGCGAGCACAACGGCATTCATGGCGCCGGCGCTGGTACCCGATATGGCATCGATCTCGATGCGGCCGTCTTCCAGGATCTTGTCGATCACGCCCCAGGTGAAAGCGCCGTGGGCGCCGCCCCCTTGCAGGGCCAGGCCGATGCGCTTTTTGCCCGGATCGCGTGGCCAGGCGAACGGATGCGCTGGATCGAACGCCCCTGATCCTGATCCTGATCCGCCTGAACTATCGACGGTATCGCCGGTTCCGTCTGCGGCCTTGCCGTTGGTAATATGCGAGCCTCGCGCCCCTGGTGCCGCGTCATTCATTGCGCTGTCCACCCGCCATCAACTGAGTAATTGGCCCCGTTGATCTGCGCGGCAGCATCGCTGGCCAGGAACACGGCAAGCGCACCGATCTGTTCAACCGTCGCAAACTCGCCAGTCGCCTGCTTATCCAGAATGATCTTCTTGGCCTCAGCCTCGCTGACGCCTTCTGACTGGGCCACATCCGGGATCTGCTTTTCCACCAGCGGCGTCCAAACATACCCAGGCGAGATGGCGTTAGCCGTCGCACCGTGTTCAGCCAGCTCCAGCGCGACGACCTTGGTCAGGCCCGCAAGACCGTGTTTGGCCGCGACGTACGCTGCTTTGTGCGGTGAGGCACGCAGCGAGTGGGCAGAACACACGTTGATGATCCGCCCCCAACCGCGCTCTTTCATGCCCGGCACGACGGATCGGATCGTGTGAAACGACGATGTGAGGTTGATCGCGAGGATTGCGTCCCATTTTTCGGGCGGGAAGTCTTCAATCGGGTCGACGTGCTGGATCCCCGCGTTATTGACGAGAATATCGACTTTCCCAAAAACTTGGTTTGCGTCCTTGATGAGATTGGCGATTTCGTCGGGCCGCATCATGTTGGCACCGTTGAAGTGAACCTCCGGTGCCACGCCTTTCACGTCGGCGAGCGCCTCAGCGTTGTCATCGGCATTGCCAAGTCCGTTCATGACGATGCGCGCGCCCGCCTCGCCCATCGCCTTTGCGATGCCAAGCCCGATGCCCGATGTTGAACCGGTGATGACGGCGACTTTATCGTTCAGTTGCATATCCGCGCTCCAGCGTTTCAAGGCACAACCGCCGCGAGCAATCTCGCAGACGGGTGCACCTGATCAATTCGTGTCCCAGCGGTACTGGTATCAATGAACGCATGCTGCAGGTGCGAGATCCACACCGAACGCTGTGAGATTACAAACCTTTGAACCCGCTCAAGTGGAAGAAGTGCACCATGCGCGGCTGTCCCAAGCCCGGTTGCACCTGGCGACGACCCAGCGCTTGGACGATTGAGAACCGCGCCGCAAGTCCTTCGGGGAGCTCACTGCCGCGTGTCACAAACAACACCGGCTCGCGCTTCGTGGGCGCGTAGGGCACGACGAGTTCATAATGGTTTTGCGGTGCACGCCCGCCACGCCAAATCGTAATCGGGATCGCAGAACCACGCATGTAATAGATCAGCTCGGCCGCCATGGCCCGATTCTCGGTTAGGATCGTCGCCGGCGCCCGCCCCGCCGAGGTTTCAGATGCCACCATGGCGGCGACGAAATCGGCCGTCTTGCGCCAACCTAAGGTGCGTGCAAACGGATCGGTGCCGTTGGGCAACTGAAATGTGCCAGCCCATGTTGTCGCCGCAATGAGACCCGCTCCCAGCAGCACGTGAAGGCCAAGCGAGGCGCGCAACCAGTGCCAGTCCGCATCACGGATCATCGTTGCCGTCACAAGGACAGGCGCCGCGACATAGCTGACGGCCGCCCAATTCGCGTGCGCGCGCGAGATGAACGCCTGTACCGTCACGATCAGGATCACCGGGATCGCGAACGACAATAATAGCGCATCGGCATCCCGAAGACCGTCCCGCCACGCGCGCCAGCAAATGATCAACAAGCCGGCAAACAGGATCGGTCCGAACACGCCGAACTGCGCGCCAAAAAATTCCAGCGCCTTTGCCGGATTGCCAAGCGATCCTGACCATTTCGCGTTCGCAGCCGTGTGCGAAACCGTCGCAAAACCGTTCTGCAGGTTCCAAACGATATTCGGCGCAATCAACACCAGCGCGATTACAATCGCCGTCCAGAACCTGGGCTCGCGCAGGAACCAGCGTTGTTGCGGCACAGCCAAACCGTAGATCAATGCACACAGAACAAAGTAAGCCATCGCATACTTTGCATTCAGCCCGACGCCCAACGCGACGCCAAGCAAAATCGCTGGCCACCACAACCGGCCCGTGACCGTCGGGGGATGCTTGATCAGCATGGCAAAAGCCGCCAGTGCCACAGCCCAGCATGTCAACAGCGGCACGTCGGTCGAGATAATGCCCGACGACAGCCAGACGGCTGGCAGCGTGGCATAGACGAGGCCGGACCAGAACCCAACCCGCGGCCCGTACAGCACATGACCAACCGCGAAAACGCCAAGTGCCGTGAGCCCATGCAGAATGGGAGACGCCAGCCGCAAACAAAAGGCCGTATCGCCACAGACCTGCGTCGTTGCACCAATGATCCAGCCGATCAGCGGCGGCTTGGAGAAATAGCCAAACGCGAAGTCCTGGCCCCAGAACCAGTATTGTGCCTCGTCGAAGAACACGTCGGTTGCATTGTAGCTCAGCGCGACCAGGCGAACGGTCAGCAACGCCGCCGTCATAACCAAAAGCCCGCCGAACCAGGCCCAGACCCGCTCGCCGCCAAGCCACTCGACATGAAACGTCCGTGCGCCCGCAATGCGCGTTCCACCAGCCATCACCGTCACTGTGCGTCCTCGCGTGTTCACCACATTCGCGCCAGCCGATGTACGCGGTTGTCTCGCCGCGGCAAAGGCTGTTACCAGCCCAGCCGGACCCAAAAGCGCGATTGTGAGTGCCGTGCCGACCACCTCGCCAGATAACACGCCGCCACCAGCGGACTTTGCCGATCACCGCGTCAGCGTGGTGCTCCCTGCCCTCAACGAGGCCGGCAACATCGGCCGGCTGGTGGAAGAGACCTACGCCGTTCTCGCCGCCCCGACACTGGTCGAGGTGATCGTCGTTGATGATGGCAGCGACGATGCCACACCTGATGAAATCCGCGCTTTGATGGCAACCGGGAACTACCCGGGCCTGCGATTGATCCGCCACCAGGCTCGCTCCGGTCAGAGCACGGCCCTGCGCACCGGCTTCCTGGCCGCAACCGCGCCGGTAATTGCGCAAATGGACGGCGATGGACAGAACGACCCAGCCGATTTGCCAAAGTTGCTGGCAAAGCTCGCGCTGCCGCGAACGCGCGGGCCCGCGCTGGTTGGCGGTGTGCGCACCAACCGCAAGGCGGAGGGCTCGAAACGGTTCGCCTCCAAGGCAGCCAATAAGATCCGCGACTGGGTCCTGCGCGATAATTGCCCAGACACCGGCTGCGGCATTAAGGTCTACTGGCGCGATGTCATCGTGCGCATCCCGTTTTTCACAAGCCTGCACCGCTATTTGCCGGCGCTATTCCTGACCTATGGCTACGAGGTGGCCTATGTCCCCGTGAACGATCGCGCCCGCCAAGCCGGTATCTCAAAATACAACAACCTCTCTCGCGCCCTTGTCGGGCTCTACGATCTGGTCGGCGTCAGTTGGTTGCGGCGCCGCACCCGCGTGCCCGAGATCGTCGAGGATACTGCTGACGCCGAAAAATCGGCACACTCCGAGATGGCGCATGGATAAGTCGCGCCAGCAATTGCGCCGCCTGCTTGCCAACCGCGATGCGCTCACAACGGCCGGGCTGGTACTCGGCGCGATCGCGGCCGCCTCCGGTGTGATCTGGATCATGAGCCGCGTCGTCGGCTTCGATGAAAACGGGGCGCTTGGTCTGGCTTTGAGCGGCGCGGCACAAAGCCCGTGGGCGCTGCTGGTTGCGATCGTTGTGTTCACCGCCGGCTCGTTTATTGGTGCGCCGCAATTCCTGTTGATCGCGCTCAGCGTGGCCGCCTTTGGGCCACTGAAAGGCTTCGTCTTTGCTTACCTGTCGACGCTGATCAGCGCCTCGCTCAACTTCCTGCTGGCGCGCTATGCGGGCACGCAGTGGCTGCGCAAACGTCAGGGCCCGACCTTGAAGGCGCTTGTCGAAGCGATCGGCCGCAACGGCTTTTTGTCGGCCATGATGGTCCGGATCGTGCCATCCGCACCGTTTGTGGTGGTCAACATGGCGCTTGGTCTGACAACGACACCCTACGCCGCGTTCCTTGCCGGAACCGCGATCGGCATCATCCCGAAGACGGCCATGATCGCGCTGCTTGGCAAAGTCGTCGAACGCGCCCGCGCCGGCGATCTCGACGCCATTGGATATCTGATCTTAGCGGCCGGTGCCTGGGTCGGCCTTGCGCTCTTGACCCGTTGGATCCTCCAGCGTCGCGCCCGCAACGCCGCAGCATCCTGACGCCAACGCGGAAATCCCCAATACGCCGCCGCTACCGGCATCGACGCCGACGCCGTTGGCAGACCCCGCCGCGTCCACCGCAGACGAGAGCATCATCCGACGACACGACACCGCAATAGCGGTCAAGTGGTCGGATAAAGATGTTCTATCATGTTGGAAATAGAGCATCTTTATCGGGTCAGTGGATCGCAAAGCGATTCCGTGAGATCGGATAGTGCTCTCAGTTTTCAACGATCGACGGCGCGCAACGGAACGGCTGCAATTACAGCCGCGGGTCGACGGGCTGGCTTTCAAGCGCAAGCACGCCCAACGCGCAGGCATGCACTTTGGCAAGCGGTTTGCGTTCAACAAACCGATAAAGACCTTCGAGCCCGAGCTTGAACTCGCGGTCGGCCAATTGAAACTTCCGGGTCAATCCGCGTTTGCGCAACCGCTCGATATTCTCAGGCAAATCATAATCCGGCCCGTAGATAATCCGCAGATAATCGCGCCCACGCACCTTCATGGCCGGCTGGATCAAACCTCTCTCGCCGACAACGCGAAACCCGTTTGGCTTGATGACCATGCCCTCGCCGCCAGCGCTCGTGTGATCGAGCCACCAGGCGATCACCGCTTCGCGATCCCCAGCATCGCCCGGATCGATCAGCCGCCAGCCGGTCTGCTGCAAAATGGGGTCGGCGGCTGCCAATCGCGCAAGCGTTTCCATATGCCAGACGTGCGGTGCCTCATCGAAAACGCGCCCCTCAGCAGCCAGGATATGGAACGGTGCAATGCGATAGTCGTCGACCGTTTCTGCCGACCAGCAATAGCCATCGATGGTCCGCCCCATGGCGATCGCATTATCGCGACGCAGGTGTGCGGCCGCGGTCAATTCCTCCAGACCCGGCACGTGCTTGGCCCGCTCCAGCGCCGAAATCAGCACCTCCGCAGACGTCCGCGCCGCTGCAACGGTCGGCAAATATTGCCGCCGCAGCAATTCCTGGGCCTTGGCCGACCAGGGCATGATTTCCGCATCCAACAGAACCCAATCGCTCTCCAGCTCCGCCCACAGACCCGATTGGTCAAGCGCGGTTGCAATCCGCGCAATCACAGCCGCCTCTTGCGCCTCGTCGCGAAAGAACGGCCGCCCTGTGCGCGTGTAAATGATCCCGGCCTTGCCATCCTCGACGCCAAACCGGTCCCGTGCCGCGTCGGCATCCCGCGCCACGACGAGGAGCCCGCGCGAACCCATGTGTTTTTCTTCAACCACGATATCTGTCACGCCAGCATCGCGGTAGAAATCGAGCGCTTGCTCGGGATGCTCCAGGAACGCCCCCTGCGATGCCGTCGGGCATGCGGCCATGGTCGGCGGCAGGTAAATCAGCCAACGCGGATCGGCTGCAAAGCGGCTTGCGACTTCCAAAGCAGCCAGCGCGTTTTCTTCGGGTATCAGCACCGTGCTTTTAAACCGCGTTTCAATCCGCTGCTTTGCAGCAAAGTCATCGAAATACAGAAGTTTATCGTGGTCTTGCTGTGCCCGCATCCGCTCACCATCATCGAGCGGGCGGATCGGCGTTGCATATTCAGATAGCGCGGGCACATCGACAAGCTCGCGTTCCGGCCAGCGCAAAGCAGTCAGCTTGCCACCGAAAACACAGCCGGTATCGATACACAAAGTCCCATTCAACCAATCGGCTTCGCGCACCGGCGTGTGACCATGTATCACCTCCGCGCGCCCGGCATAATTACGCGCCCAATTCAATCGCACCGGTAAACCAAATTCATCGACTTCGCCGGTTGTCTCACCAAACATGGCAAAGTTGCGCACAGCTCCAGACCCGCGCCCATGCATTTCCTCTTTCAGGCCCGCATGGGCAATCACAAGATCGCCATCGGCAAGCCAAGCGTGCGACCGCAAATCTCCGATGAACTTTTTGACCTGTTCGCGAAAGCGATCGGATCGCGCCTGCAATTCGCCAACTGTCAGATCAAGCCCGTGCGATAATTGAACTTTCTTTCCGCGCAACCACTTTTCCAGTTTGAAATCGTGATTGCCCATCACGCAATGGCCGGACCCTTCTGCACACATACCCATGACGAGACGCAGAACATCGGCATTACGCGGGCCGCGGTCACACAGGTCGCCGACAAAGAACGCCTGGCGACCGTCAGGGTGACGCGCACTGGCAAGGCTTTCGCCGTCTTCTGGCAAAGCGTCGACATTATATCCAAGCGCTTCAAGCAGTTGCACCAGCTCGTCGAAACAACCGTGCACATCGCCGATAATATCGAACGGCCCGTGCTCACCGCGCCGATCGGTCCACAACGGCGACCGATCGATCTGCAGCGCATCGACATCATCAGGCGATCGCATAATGTGGATCTGGCGAAATCCTTCCTTTTGCAGGCCGCGCAAACCGCGGCGCAATGTCCGCGAATGGTTGCGCGGAACGTGGCCGCCAAATTGTCGATTGGGACGCTCTTCGTTGCGCTTTGCACAGATTTCAGGATCAATATCCAAGACCAGAGCGATCGGCAGCGCGTGATATGTGCGCGCCAATTGCACAAGCCCGGCACGATCTTCACGCCGCACTGATGTTGCATCAACGACCGTCAGTTTGCGTCGACGCAAACGCACGCTGACGGTATAATTCAGCAACTCAAATGCGTCTTGCGTTGCTTCCTGGTTGGTCTCGTCATCGCTGACAAGCGCACGGCAATGGTCTGACGAAACAATTTCGGTTTCCAAAAAATGTGTCCGTGCAAAGCTAGATTTACCGCATCCTGTTGGCCCAACAAGCACGACAAGCGAGAAGTCAGGTATTGAGATTTTCATTCTGCCGCCCCCGCTGTCTGTGCGGCCTCACCGACGTCGCCGGCCCTAGTCGTTTCTGCAATACCCAATTCAAAAACAGCCATTTGCGACGGCGCCCCGTGCGTCTCATCGACCGGGCCCAACGGCGAGAACGACACGCGATAGCCATTGCGATGGCAAACGCCTTGCGCCCAGTCTTCAAACTCGGCACGCGTCCATTCAAAGCGGTGGTCGGGATGGCGCAGTTTATCGGCAGGCATGGTTTCAAACAGCGCGTTATATTCGCGGTTTGGCGTCGTCACGATCACAACCCGCGGGCGGGCCAAACCAAACAGCGACCGCTCAAGCGCCGACAATCGCGGCGGATCGATATGCTCAATCACTTCCACAAGAGCCGCCGCATCAAACCCCTCCCAGCGCCGATCGCCATAGGTCAGGCTTCCAAAAAGCAACGAGACACGTCGGCGGACGGCCTCGCCAGCCGCCAACAGCCGCAGCCGCCGCGAGGCCAGCTCAAGCGTGCGCACGGACGGATCAACGCCCACGATCCGCTTGAAGCCCCGCTCTTTCATCAAACGGCGGATCAGCTTGCCCTCGCCGCAGCCAAGATCCAGCACACTTGCAACATGCTGGTCCTTGAGAACCTGGGCCACCGTGTCCAGCCGCAAATCGTGCAGCCGAATGGGCTTTTCAAACGTCTCTTCGGCCGTGAGGGGACGTTTGCGCTCCGCGGGGTCTGGAACTCCAGCGTCATCTGCGGCGCCGTCAGGAGGGGAGATATCGCCAACGGCAGACATCGATGCCCCGGTCTCCGCCCCCTCTGCAATCTCGGCGGCAGCAACCTCGTCCGCCTCATCCGGCGTCACCGCTTCATCTGCCAACCGCGCCAACGTCGCATTGACCAGCGCGCGCCGGTTCTTGAGGGCGCGCTTTGCAATCAGGTCTTTTGCCGGGTGATGGCCGAGCCAGCCTTCGCCCTTGGCCAGCAAAACCTCAACCTCGTCACGGGCAATATAATAGTGCTTGTCGTTATCCAGCACCGGCACCAGCACATAGAGATGCGCCAGCAAATCCTTGAGAACCACCTCGCCCGTGAGCGTCAAATCCAGAATTGCGCGGTCCGTTGTTTCATCGAGGACGCCGATATCAATGGCATACCCCAATGGCGCAAAAACCGTTTCAACCATTTCCCGTCCGCCAGCGACCGCAACGGGCGTGACGCGGACGACAAACGGGAGCGCGCGCTCCGCAAGGGCCTGACGCTGTTTGGAACGCCCTGACATGGACTGACCGAACGCACGGCCAATCGCAACGGACAAGAACGAGTTTGCCACGTATGGCCGGTCGTTCACATACTGATCGAGCAGACCTTCGGCATCCTTGTTGCGCCCGCGCACAAGTCCGACCGGATCGACCGCGACATGCAAAACCGCGCTTGCCGTTTGGTCGCTCGCGTCCGTGAAAAAGACAAAGGCCTTACCGGCATTCACTTCACGCGCATGCACGTTGTCGGGATTCTTGTGCAGCAAGAAGCCAAGGTCACGCGCCGAATAATCGGCACCATCGGGGGCTGTGAGGGTCAGTTCGATAAACATTCGCTGTCGCCACGTTCAAAGGGATCGCGATGTTGGTGTCTTCAATTGTGGCGAAAATCGACACTGAAGCTGAGAACATTGCGGAAATGCCGGCAAGGCGCGACGAGAAGCGATACGGCACACGCCAACGTCAGCCATCTGCGGCATCAGCACGGCTTGCAACAGCCTCCACGTGCGGCCTGATCAGGTCGGCAATCAGCGACGGCTCTTCTTCGTGCATGAGATGGCCTAGCCGCGGAACGCTTTGCCACACTGCGCCGGGCACAAGGCCTGCAACCTCGCGCGCCTGCCGCGGTGCAACCGTTGTGTCACGTTCGCCAGCCAGCAAAACCAGCGGCACAGTCAGGCACGCCAAGTCGCGCTTTAAGCGGGCCAAATCCCAATTCGCCATCATATTCAAAGTGGCCGCAACATGCGCTTCGCAGCGAAACAGCCGCGCGTAAATCTCAGCACTCTTGGCCGGAACACACGAACCGGTGCTTTTCAAAAGTCGCGCAATCGCTGCAGGATCACGAGCTTGCCAGGCAAAAAAGCGCGGCGCGAATGGGTTGAGATAAAGCAATTTGGCCAGCGCGGGAAAAACGTGCCCCGCCGCACCTGGAAATGGCAGAACCGCCGCATTAAGCCCGATGACCAGCTTGGGACGGAATGGCCCATCGATGGCCAGACGCACCAGGATGGCAGCGCCCGCCGAATGACCGATGACAACCTCGGGCGCTAATGCCAATTCATCAAGCAGACGCCGCACCTCCGCCGCATATCCGCTGAGCGAAACTTCGCTCATGGGCAAAGGCGCACTGAACGCATGCCCCGGAAGATCAACGCTGACGACCCTGTGCGAAGTCGCCAACAGCGGCGCGAGCCCATCCCAGGAGTGGGTCGAAGCGCCCGTACCGTGCAAGAGCAAAATCGGCGGGCCGGCGCCAAACTGCTGCACGTGCCACGTCAGTCCACCGGATTTGACAAAGCGAGACTGTGATCGATGCGGCCAGTCGCGACCTTCGCCACGCCACGTGAGCGGTCCGCGTGCCTGCGACATGATTGTTCGCCCATTGCGCGTGCGTGATACGGCATCGCCAAGTCTCCCGTCCCGTGCGCCGCTCATGCGTTTCGTGCCCCGCTAACCTGGCGCCGATGCGGCCACCGCATCCCTGATTTTTTCGGCTTGCGCACTGGGCAGCGCCAGATATCGCCCGCCCATCGCCGCCGCGAGCGCGGAGGCCCGCGGGTCAGGGCGTGGTGCGGTGTCGATCATCAAAACCGGCAACCGGAGTGCCTTAAGCTGAGCGGCCTGCGCCATGGCATCTTCCATGGCCGTCTTGCGGCCAGGCGCCCCATCGAGGCCCACGTTCGCCCGCCCGTCCGTGAGAAAAACAAGCTGCGGAACCTGTCCACGGGTTTGAGCAACGTGCGCCAGTTGCAGCGCCTTCGCGATGCCCGCTGCAAGTGGTGTCCCGCCACCACCAGGCAGAACCGAAAGAGCGCGCTTTGCCCGCGCAAGCGCTGACGTCGGCGACAGCAAGACTTCGGCTTGAGCGCCGCGGAATGCGAGCAAAGCGACCTGATCGCGCCGCACATAACAGTCAGCAAGAAGAAGCTCGACCGCGCCCTTGGCTTCTCCGAGCCGTGCCAACGCGGCCGACCCGGACGCATCAACGGCGAAGATTGTCAGCGATTGTTGCTGGCGCCGTTTTCGCACAATGCGAAAATCGTCGGGGCGGACCTGCAGCCGCCGCGCGACCGGGCTTTGGCGGTCACGCTGCACACCAATCACGCCGCGACGCAAAGTTTGCTTCGGCGCCGCAGCAAGCAGCGTGGCAAATACCGACAACCGCGCCCCCGACCTGGGATCTCCGCGCACAATCCCCGCTGGCGTCCGCCCGAGGATATCCTGACGCGAAGCACCAACCCGCCCGTCGGTTTGCGGCCCGCGCGCCATCGCCCCCACACCGTTGGCAAGTTGCGCAAGCAGCTCAGGCGGAAGCCTTGCGAGCATGGCCTCAATCATCTGCTCGCTATCCATTTGCATGCGCGCGGGATCGTCGATTGCCTCTGGTGGCTCGGGCGGATCATCCACATTGTCGGCAGGCGGCGGCTCGGTGATGTCGTCCTGCTCGCAGTCGTCTGGTGGCGCAAGGTTTGGGATCTGCGTGGCCCGCCACGTCAAACACAAACTGGCCGCCCGCATCACATCGCATTCGGCAATCCAATCTCGCCCTTCAAGCGCCGCATGCGCCCGCGCAACGCTCAGCGCCATCACGGCGACACGCAACGACCCAATGCCGAAAGCGACCGTGATTGCCGCCAACGTCTCATGGACTGACGCCGGCGCTTCGACACGTGCATACCGCGCACGCGCTTTGACGACATCGTCCCGTGTGAAACGTGGTGGCGCGGCCGCATCGGCAAGCGTCAGGCCATCAAGCACGACCCGCATGCCGATGCGATCGCCCAGAACCGTCGCTAACCCATCCTCACCGGCCAGAGCTTCGTCGCACGCAATCACACCAAAACGCGTTGCCTCGAAGCGATCGGCGCCGTCGCGCTGAAGATGGACGCCGCCGCAGTCCCGTGCCGCCGCGATTTGACCGGCAATCCGCAGCCCAACCCGCTCACCCGGCGAGAGTAGAATTACGCCACCATCCGCGCGCGCGAGCAGCCCGCTTTGGATCACGGGACGGCCTTTGGCCAACGTTGCCGACAGATCAAGCCCCCCCACGAGCCGATCATCGCTGACGTGCCCCGGAATTTTGACCAGCGGCAGTTCATCGCCCGCAAGCGCACGGAAGGCTGCAAGCCACGCTGTGCGCTGCGGACCCCAAGCGCCAGCCAAAATGACGCCGCCGGTTCCGATTGGGTCGGTCGCTGCAATGGCAGCAGCGTCCATGGCAAGCGCCCATTGCTGCTGGCCGTGCGCAACGCCCGTCCCCTCAGGGTCATCGGGGCCAAGCGGGCCAGGCGCCGCAGCCATCGCAGCCGCATCAATGGCCGAAGACATCGCCAATCGCTTTCTCAATCCGCGCGGTCGAGCCGGTTTCATCGAGTGGATCGCGGCGCATGCGGTGGCGCAGTGCCGAAGGCGCAACCGCAACGAGATGATCGGTCGTGACGGTCTCAGCGCCCTCTAGGGCCGCCAATGCGCGCGCGGCCTTCATGAGCGCCAGTTCCCCGCGCAGCCCATCGGTACCCAGCGCAAGGCAAAGCTTGGTTGCTTCCTCCAAAATTGCGTCGGGCACCGAAACGCGATCGCGCAACACCTGTGCCGCTTCGATCTGCCCGCGCACGTCGTTCGTTCGCCCTGACCACTCCGCGGCAAATCCGCTGGGATCGCGCTCGAATGCATCGCGGCGCTTCACAATGTCGATGCGCTGTTGAATGTCGCTTGGCGTCGTAATCTCAACCGACAGGCCGAAGCGATCCAACAATTGCGGTCGCAGCTCACCTTCTTCCGGGTTTCCGCTGCCAACGATAACAAAGCGCGCGGGATGGCGCACGCTCAGTCCTTCACGCTCGACAACGTTCTCGCCCGAAGCCGCCGCATCGAGCAACAGATCGACCAAATGGTCGTCCAGCAGATTGACTTCATCGATATACAAAAAGCCCCGATTGGCGCGTGCGAGTAGCCCTGGCTCAAACACGCGCTCGCCATGCGCCAGTGCCTTTTCCAAGTCCAACGCGCCCACGATCCGGTCTTCCGTCGCCCCAAGCGGCAAGTCGACCACCGGCACTGGCCGGGTCGCGGTCTGCCCGTCTGGGTTATGGCAAGCCGGGCAATCTGGAATGCACGCCTCGGCCGGCTGATCAGGCCCCATGTTGCACGCGCAGCCATCGCGCATTTCAATTTCGGGCAGCAGTGCAGCCAGCCCGCGTACGGCCGTGGACTTGCCCGTCCCGCGATCGCCAAAAACCAGAACGCCACCGATGGTTGGGTCGACCGCGGCCATCAACAGCGCGCGCTTCATCTCGTCCTGCCCGACGATCGCAGCGAATGGGTAGGCCTTCGGCATCATCAAGCCGCCTCTCAATCTTAAGTTTGTGGCCGTGCCTGCGCCGAAAGGGCTGCGGGACACAGGCGACCGCTGTCAAACGTAGCGCCCAGACCGGCGTCACAGCCAATGTACAAGGTTAGCCGTCTGATTGCGATGACAGGCATCAAGCGCGCCACCGCAGCGCGACGTCACCGATGTGGGCGACAAACGCCGCAAGCAACAAGCCAGCCGTCAGCCACCACGGCGCACCAGCCATGGCACTGCGCATGGCCCCCAGCAGACAAACGCCCGATGCAAGCGTCCCGGCAAGGACCGTCAGCCGCGGTCCTGTTCCAAGCAGCGCGCGCAAGGCAACCAACGCGCAGACTTCAATCGCGATAAGCCCTAGGATCAGATCAACGATCCGCCCGCTTGTGATCAGGTCGGCCAGAAAACTCACCGCCACGCCCCGGTGCGAAACACGCGATCAGAAAACATGGCAATCAGCGCGCCGAGACAAAGCCGAACAGGTGGGCCACGTCTTTTGTGAAGACGCGCAAGTGGGCCATCGGATCGGAGCGGACCAATTCCTTGTTCATGTACGACTGCCAGGTCAGGCGCTGCACGTCCTTGTCCTTGCACATCGACACGAACCGCTCTCGGCGCCGATCGTTGCGATACCAGAAGTGCTGCAGAAGCCCGAGGACCCAGAAAACGCGGCCATGCTCTTTCATGAAGCGTTTGCGTGCTTTGGCCAGCGCGGTCGCCTCTCCAGTGGCGAGAAAGTCCGCGGCCGCCTCGCCCACCAACTGACCGGTCAGCATCGCATAATAGATGCCTTCGCCCGAAGCTGGCGCAACAACGCCGGCAGCATCGCCAGCCAGGATGACATCGCGCCGGTTGTCCCAACGCTTCATTGGCTTCATCGGGATCGGTGCCCCTTCACAGCGCACCGTCGCTTGGCCGGTCAACCCCGATGCTGCCCGCGTCGCCGCCGTTGCATCCTTCAGCGAGAAACCCTTATGGGCGCTGCCGCATCCAACGCTTGTGGTACCGCCGTGGGGGAAAACCCAGGCGTAGAAGTCGGGAGACAAGCGCCCCTGATAGTAGATCTCGCAACGATCGGATTGAAACGCTTCGCTCGCATTTTCGGGCGACTGGATGATCTCGTGATAGGCAAACACGAACGGCGGCCGCGCCACGTCTGGCAACGCCTCACGCGCAACTTTGGAAAGGGCGCCATCGGCTCCCACGACCACGCCGGCCCGCAACGAGACCGTTTCGCCATCCTCACAGCCGTTGGGGTGATACACGACAATGGCTCTGCCATCGGCGTCACGATCGAGCCGGACGAAACGCCCCGCGCGGCGCTCAGCGCCGTGAGCACTGGCGCGTTCGCGTAACCATTCATCGAATTCGCCGCGATCGACCATGCCCACATAGCCGCCTTCGATCGGCATATCGACGACTTGCTCCGACGGCGAGATCATGCGCGCCGACCGCGCTTTGGCAACAATCAGATCGTCGGGAATTTCGTAGTCGCGTATCAGCCGTGGCGGGACCGCGCCGCCGCAAGGCTTGATGCGCCCCTGCTTATCGAGGAGCACAACCGACCAGCCTTGCTCAACAAGTGTCTTGGCCGCCGTCGCGCCCGCAGGCCCGCCACCAACAACCACGGCATCAACCGACTTCATTTCGCCCGTCGAACTCATGCGCGTCTTCCTTCGCTGGCTGGCAACAGACTTTCGCCGACCGCAGTCAGGCGCGGGCCGGCAGCAAGCCGCTCACGCGCGGCGTGGTCCCGACCGATTTGCAGCGCAAGCCCGGCTGCAATCAAAAACAGACATCCTTCCAGGATGAACGCGGCGATGTAGGCCGTAATGGGCGTTCCCATGGCGGCGGTTACCGCGTCGACGCTTCCCGCGCCAAGAAACGCGCTCAGGCAAAAGGCCATCCCTTGCGCTGCTCCCCATAGTCCCATGCGGGTGCCATCACGCTGGCCGCGCCCCGCACCGGCGAGCGCCATCATCGAGCCGATCGCGGCTACCGCGAACGCACCGTTGGCAAGCCCCAGCGCAAAGATCGTTGCAGTCAACGGCCAGTCCGGCGCCACCGACCCGCCAAACGCGAGCGCAAAGAGGACCATCCCGGATGCCACGCACCCGCCAACCGTCCACATTTTGAGGGAGCCAAGCCACGTGCCAGCATAAACGGTCGCGATCCCCGCGACGCTCAACATGCCGATCAAAACGCCCTGATTTTGAACACCGGCAAGCTTCGTGGTCTCCCCGGGCGTCATGCCAAATGCAATGCCTGCAAACGGCTCAAGGATCAGATCCTGCGTGGCATAGGCCAACATCGCGACGAAAACGAAAATCGTGAACTGCCGTGCATCGCGCTCGGCCCACACCTGCGACAGAGCCTCGCGAAACGTGGGCTGGTCATCGCGCTGCGCATCTGGGTCGACAGCCGCATCCGCACCGGCGCTCTGACCAGCGTCGGTTCTGGGCAGTTCCATGCCGATCACCGCCGCACACGTCACCACGAACGCAATGGCGCAAACGCCGGCCATCACAAAAACCAGACGCATTGGCGAATAGGGCTCAAGCAGGTCGCCGGCGGTTTTGGCCGTGATGATGAAACCCAGGATCATCATCGTCCAAACGATGGTCGCTGCCGCGGCGCGCCGCTCTGGCGCAACCCTCTTGGACAGCAGCACGAGCAAGGTCGTGCCGCCAGCGCCAACGCCAATGCCAATCAACAAAAAGGCAAGCACGGCAACCGCAAGACCGGTTGCGAAATGTGCTGCCATCAGCACGACGGAAACAGCGCCAAGGATGCCGCCAATGCCAAGCGTCCCGATGCCGCCAATGATCCACGGCACATGCCGGCCACCGCGATCTGATCCATACCCAAAGCGCGGTCGCAGGATTTGAATGGCGTAATGCCAGCCAATCAACGTGCCCGGCACCAAGGCCGCCAGCCCCAATTCAACGATCATGACCCGGTTCAGCGTTGAGGTGGTCAGGATCACGATCGCGCCAAGTGCCATCTGTACGAAGCCGAGCCGCACGATGCCGCCCCAGGACAGACCCTGAAATGGTTGTGCGGCCTGCGCCGGCCCGCCCGCCATCGCTGGCCTTCCCATGTCTGCATCACCGATCTGGGTCCGCGCCATTGTGTGTTCCCTCAAACGCCGCAACGGCGACAACTTCAAGCGACCGGCAAGCCCGCCAGCGCGAACGCCGTCACCAACATGCCCAAGACATAAAGCGTGGTGCCCGTCGCGTTGTACCAGGGCGCCAGGCCCGCCGGATCGGCAAGTAGCCGCCGCATGAGCTCAAACTGAATGAGAACGCTGATCGCAACCACGGCGGCATGAAGCGGCTGCGAAAGCGAAAGCAGCAGCGCGATCACCGCGACTTGCGCGGCCGCCATCACAACGCAAGCGAGCCAAGCCGCCCGCGCGGTCCCCAACTGCACAGGCAAGGTGCGCACACCCAGCCGGGTATCGCCTTCGATGGCTTTGAAATCATTGAGGATCATGATGCCGAACGCTCCAGCGCTATAAAGCGCTGCGGCAGCGACAATCTCCCATCGCGGAAACGCGCCAGCGACAATGGCCGCGCCGGTAAACCACGGCAGCCCTTCATAGCAGGCTGCAACCGCCGTGTTGCCGTACCAGCCATCCAGCTTCAGCCGTAACGGCGGCGCACTATAGGCCCATGCCAGCGCCAACCCCACGACGGCAGCCCAGAAGGTCCACGTCCCCAAGAAAGCGGCAAGCACCAGCGAAAGGACCGTCCAAACAACGGCAATCACGAGCCCCCAATGGCCGGGAATGCGGCCCGATGGGATCGGGCGGTCCGGCTCATTGATCGCGTCCACGTGACGATCGAACCAGTCATTCACGGCCTGGCTCGTCCCGCACACCATCGGCCCAGCCAGGACGATCCCCAACAGGATCTCCGGCCAGCGTCCGCTTGTGCCGATCCCCGCAGAGACGGCACCGCAACCATAAGCCCACATGGGTGCAAACCACGTGATCGGCTTAAGCAGCTCAAGCACCGCGCGCGCAGACGGCAACTGCGCCGTTGTTGCTAGGTTCGCCGTGCGGGACATCTGAGCGCCTCTCAACACTTGCACACCATCAGTTGCAGCGCGCCTGTCGACAATACGGATCGACAATTCCAAGTGTCAAATAAACTTTACACTCGCACGCCGACCTTCTCGTGCGACATTCGTCGGCGCCAACGTGGCAAAGGCGCCGACAGCCACCGATGCGGCGTCCACCGACGTCGCATCCAAAGCGCCCGCTCGCAAACTGTTGTGCCGGATTGGCCGGCGCGCGATTCACCGCAAGTCGTCGTCGCTCTCGCCAAGCCCACCGATGTTGTGGCGCCGCAGTTTCAAATAGAGGCTCTGGCGCGACAGCCCGAGCATCTCCGCCGCCGACGCACGATTATCCCCGGTCAATTCAAGCGCGGCTTCAATGCACATGCGCTCAACGATGTCTGTGGTTTGGCGAACGAGATCGCGCAGAGGTGTCCGGCCAACGAGCTCCTTGAGCTTATCGGCTGATCCCGCTTCACCAAGCAGTCCGGTGTCGCCCGCCTCTGGCATCGGCGCGGGATCGCGATGAATGATCAGCCCGTACACCAGTCCATTGTCGCCAGGCGCAGCCACGCCCGAAATCTCTATGCTGTGGCGCGCGCCATACTCACCGCGCAACAGCGCATTGTATCGGGCAACCGACCCGCGCTCTGCCAGACTTGCAAAGAGCACAGCCGTATCAATCTCGACCCGGCCCAGCCAGCGATGGATCGGCTGTCCGCGCACCTGATCCTCGGCGGCCAACTCGGCAAATTCCAAAAACGCAGAATTGGCTGTCATGATACAAAAATTGTCGTCGACCATGACAAACGCGTCGGGCATCCGCTCCAAAACGTTTTGCAGATCATCGGCGACCGTCGGGCGCACCGCCGCCAGCGTACTCTCACCAATATCAACAAGCCGCACCAGATAATGGAGCGTGTCACCGTCACGGAACACGCCGACGGTGGCCTGCAGGTTTTTATTATAGTGCGCGCCCTTGAGGACAATGGGTTCAGCGCGCGGCTTTGTCCGCGCTTCCGCCAGCAACGTCGCAAGCGCATCGCGGTATTGGGGATGGATCAGATCCGGCAAACGCCGACCAACCACCGTGCGCGTACCATTGGCAAAGAGATTGACACAGGCCTGGTTGGCGTCCGTCACCTCTAGCGAGGCCGCATCGACCACCAGAATCGCATCGACGCTGGATTGAAATAACGCACGATACCGCGTTTCAACCTGCGCAAGCCGCGCGTACTCGCGCTCCAACTGCGTTTGAACATCAAGCAACCGCTGCTGCAGTGATGCAGCATGCGTCATGTCCCGGCCAAACACGAGGATGGGGCCGTCGTTTTTCAGCCGAATAGCCTGATACCGGATCGGCAAATCGTCATTGTCGTTCGTGAGATGATTGACTTGCCGCCAGCGTGGCTCAGTCAATTTCACCTTAGCGCTGCGCATGATTTCATCGATTTTGACAACGCTTTCCACGGTCACCAACGTGCGCCACGGTTTACCGATCCAGTCTGCGCAACCGATGTCGTCATAAACGTCCGGGCCGAACGCGACGTCGCGGATCGTACCCTCCTCGTCGACGACCAACGCAAGGTCAGCCACACCCGCCAGCAGGCGCGCCGCCGTCTTGGCATCGAGATCGCCGATCGATCGTTTTGGCGACTTGAATGGTTTCACCGTGCGCTCTCACGAACTGAGATCTGTCGCCGGCCCGGTCCCGTCCATCGGTGTGCCAGCATCCACCGCAGCCGACGGGGCTGTGTCATGAGCCGCTCTGTCGCGGCGGCAAGAGCGTTTCGCAGTGGGAGACCGCATCCAACGGATCGGATTGACACGCATCAGCGCCCACCCGCTCCACCAGCGCAGGCTCTTTCTCAAACACCGATCCGCCAACGAGAACGTGCAAACCCCGATTGCGCGAGCGCGACCGCAATGCGGAAATGAATTTTGTGAGGGGCTCAGTCAGCCGCGCATTCGAAAGTGAAATGCCAACGACATCCTGGTGTGAGCGCGCAATAATCTGCTCAGCCTCAGCGGCAGCGATTTGATAACCGCCGGTTACGCTCCATCCGCGATTGCGGAAAAATTCGCCCAGCACCAGCAAACCAAACGTGTGCTGCTCGCCGGGTGCCGGCAACAAAAGGATATGCCGCCCCTGGTCATCTTGCGAGAGCGGCTGGGCAGGTCGCAGGCTGTGGATAAGCTGCTGCAGGCGTGACGTGGCAATCGTGACGTCGACGAAACTGACCGCATCATGCTCCCAAAGTCGGCCCAGAAACCGCGCCGTTGGGGCAATTGTCTGCAGGATCACCGCTTCCAGGTCATGTCCAAGGCGCAATTGCGCGTCGATGACGGCGCGCGCGCCCGCATCATCATCAGCCAAAACGCACTCAAGCAGCGCCTTGCGCGCTTTGGCGCCATCGTCTTCGCTGGCCGGGCCATCAGGTGCGGTTCGACCAGTGCCAGGCGCGTCGCCAGCGGCCCGCACACCATGCAAAAGCATGAGACGCGGGATGATTTCGCGGCCGATCACACCAGCCAGATCTTGCGTCAACGCAGCACCCGGAGCTGCCATTTGGGAGGCGTGCTGGTGCGCCATCCGCCCTGCATCCGGATTGGGCTGCCCGGAATCAACCGTACTTGTTTGGGACGACATGTCGGCCCCCTCAGCGTTTGGGCCGCGCATCGCTGGCGTCTGGCTTGTAAGCCCTTGGGGCCTATCTGGATCTTCCGGGCCTGGGCGTTTTTGACGGCTCATGTCTCGTCACCCAGCTGCCGCTGATCGGCTCGCTCAGCGCGAAAAAAGTGCAGCCGAAACGGGGCGCCCCGTCGATCCAACGCATCACCCACCTATTCGTGTGCGGGCTGCGTCGCCAGATTTCAGATCCTCACGGCAGACAAACACGACCCCGACGCGGGGCCAACCAGTCCCTCAGACGTAAATCCAAGGTCAAACACACAGTCTCGTCACACTAGGCCCTGTTCTAGGACGAATGTAAAGTTGATCACGCGATCAAATGTGTCAAATAAGATTGACACTCGCCAAGCCGCGCACCAAGATCATGGCAACGGACGAGGCTCTCAAGCGCTGTGCATGACGCTCGACGCACCGCCATCTGAGCCATCGCAAGCCGCCTGAACCGGGCAAACGCCCAGCGTGGCCAGTCACATCGCGTGGCGCAGATCCACGGGCAGGTTCAGGCGAAGTTGATGAGGGGGCGCGCATGGCGATCGACACGCAAACGCACGCATCATCGGCATCTGCGACCGCAGCGGGCAAGCGGACGATCGCGGGGGCCCGCCGGGCAACGAGTTCGCAGAAGCCGGCTGGTGCGCTCTACACGCCAGAGCAGCGTCGCCGTCGCGATGCCACCGTATGGACGCTTGTCCAAGGTGTGCTCGCGCCGCTCCAATTCGTTGTGTTCCTGGTGAGCCTCGGCCTCGTCATCAACACCTTGGTCACCGGCCATGGCGCATTCGCAGCCCACGTCTCGATCGTCGCCAAAACACTGATCCTCTACACGATCATGGTGACCGGCGCCGTCTGGGAGAAAGTCGTTTTCGGCCAATATCTTTTTGCCGAAGCGTTCTTCTGGGAAGACGTGTTTTCGATGCTCGTCTTGGCCCTGCATACCGCCTATTTGGCCGGGTTGATGTTTGGCTATGGCGACACCGCGTTCTTGATGTGGCTCGCGCTTGCCGCCTATGCGGCTTACGTGATCAACGCCGGTCAGTTCCTTTTGAAATTACGTGCAGCACGGCTTGAGGGCGTTCGCGCACCACAGGCCGCTCAACCGGCGGAGGCCATGATATGAGCCTCGACGGGGAACGCACGGCGGCGCCAACCGGGAACACTGATCCCCAGACCGAGCCTCGCCTGACACCTGCGGCGTGTGAAAAAGCAGCGCACGGCAGCGTCCTGCGCGAGCGCGGCCAACGCGAAGTTTTTTGCGGCCTCACAAGCATTGTCTGGCTGCATCGCAAAATTCCAGATGCGTTCTTCCTGGTCGTTGGCTCGCGCACCTGCGCCCATCTCTTGCAGTCGGCCGCCGGCGTGATGATCTTTGCCGAACCGCGCTTTGCAACCGCAATCATCGAAGAAAAAGATCTCGCGGGCCTTGCGGACGCAAACGAGGAACTGGACCGCGTGGTCGCCAGACTGCTGGCGCGCCGCCCCGAAATCCGCACACTGTTCCTCGTCGGTTCCTGCCCGTCGGAAGTCATCAAGCTCGATCTCAAACGCGCAGCCGAACGTCTCCAAGAGGTGCACACTCCCAACGTACGCGTCGTCAATTATACCGGCAGCGGCATCGAGACGACGTTCACGCAGGGCGAGGATCAGTGCCTTGCAGCCCTTGTCCCGCATTTGCCGACAGCCGCTGAGGAAGCGCCACCCAACTTGCTGATCGTCGGCGCGCTGCCCGACATCGTCGAAGACCAGTTTAGGCGGATCTTCAACGAGCTGGGGCTGACCAACGTGGCGTTCCTGCCGCCGCGCAACAGCCGTGACCTTCCTGCTGTGGGCGCGCGCACGAAAGTTCTGCTGGCCCAACCGTTTCTCGGTGACACCTGGCTTGCTTTACAAAAACGTGGTGCCACGTTGATTTGTGCTCCGTTTCCATTCGGCGCCAACGGGTCGGCCCAATGGTTCGAAGCCGCAGTTGCAAGCTTCGACGGCGATCGCGACGACGCGCGCACCAAGCTTCACCGCTACGTGGCCCGTGCGCGCACCGCGCTGACACGTTACCGCGACGCACTCAGCGGCAAACGCATCTTCTTCTTCCCAGATAGCCAACTTGAAATCCCACTCGCTCGCTTTCTGGCCGACGAGCTTGGGATGGAACTGACCGAGGTCGGCACACCCTACCTGAACCGGCAAATCCTTTCTGCCGAACTGCCCCTGCTGCCGGAAAGCGCGACCCTCAGTGAAGGCCAGGACGTCGAACGCCAACTCGATCGCTGTCGCGCGGCCCAACCCGACATTGTTGTTTGCGGGCTCGGCCTTGCAAACCCGCTCGAGGCCGGCGGCATCACCACCAAGTGGTCGATCGAGCTGCTGTTTTCACCCGTCCACGGCTTTGAGCAAGCCGGCGACCTGGCCGAACTGTTCGTGCGCCCCTTGGTGCGCCGCGGCATGTTGAGGGTGTAGGCCGATGCAGTTGACACTTTGGACATACGAAGGACCGCCGCACGTTGGCGCCATGCGCGTGGCCACGGCCATGAAAAACGTGCACTACGTGCTCCACGCACCGCAGGGCGACACCTACGCCGACTTGCTGTTCACGATGATTGAGCGGCGTGACCACCGTCCGCCGGTCACCTACACAACATTCCAGGCCCGCGACCTTGGCAGCGATACGGCCGACCTGTTCCAGACCGCCGCGCGCGATGCCTTTGCACGCTTCCAGCCGGATCTGATGCTGGTTGGCGCCTCCTGCACGGCAGAACTGATCCAGGACGACCCGGCCGGCCTTGCCAAGGCGATGAACCTCGACATTCCTGTCGTGCCGCTTGAGTTGCCGTCCTATTCGAAGAAAGAAAACTGGGGCGCGGCTGAGACGTTCTACCAGGTCGTGCGCTCGGTTGTGTCCCAACGCGCAGCAACGACGAGGGATACGGACGACACCGCCAACGCCCCGGCAATCGCACGCCGCCCCGCCTGCAACATTCTCGGACCAACGGCGCTTGGCTTCCGCCATCGCGACGACGTCACCGAAATGACCCGGCTGCTGGGTGCGATGGGTATCGATGTCAACGTGGTCGCGCCGCTGGATGCAACACCGGCTGATATCGCACGGATTCCCGACGCAGACTTCAATGTCGTCCTGTATCCTGAGCTGGCGCGCAGCACCGCTGAGTGGCTCAAGCGCGCCCATGCCATGCCCCATACCAAGACCGTGCCCATGGGCGTCGGCGCAACCCGCGATTTCATTGCCGAAGTCAGCGAGATCACCGGTCTCACTGCCGACATGGCAACCCTTGAGCGCGACTTGCGTCAGCCCTGGTATGCCCGCTCCGTCGACAGCAATTACCTGACCAACAAGCGCGTATTTATCTTTGCCGATGGCACGCATGCCGTTGCCGCGGCGCGCATCGCCAAGGAAGAGTTCGGCTTCAACGTCGTCGGGCTTGGGACTTACTCACGCGAAAGCGCGCGCGAAGTCCGCGCCGCCGCAAAGGATCTCGGCCTCGAAGCCTTGATCACGGACGACTACCTCGACGTCGAAGACGCAATCCAGACACTGCAGCCTGAGCTTGTCCTCGGCACGCAGATGGAACGCCATATCGCCAAACGTGCCGGGATCGGCTGCGCCGTCATCTCAGCGCCCGTCCACGTTCAAGATTTTCCCGCGCGCTATGCGCCGATGATGGGTTTTGAAGGCGCCAACGTCATCTTCGACACCTGGGTCCATCCCCTCATGATGGGTCTTGAAGAACACCTGCTCGCGATGTTCCGCGAGGATTTCGAATTTCACGACGAGGCCGCCCCATCGCATCACGGCCATGGCGCCCGCGCCACCGCGACACCGGACGCGCAAGCCTTGCCAACATCCGTGCACGCGGCCGTCGCTGAGGCGCATGCGCCGCCCACGCCCCCGTCGGACCCCGACGCACCCATCACCGTCAGCTGGGCTGACGATGCTGAACGTGAACTCAAACGCATCCCGTTCTTCGTGCGCGGCAAAGCACGTCGCAACACCGAAAGCTACGCCCGTGAACACGGCGTGGCGCTGATCACTTTGGAGACGCTGTACGATGCCAAGGCCCATTTTGGGCGCTGACATGGCGCCCGTCCGCATCGTCATCGTGACGCTCGACAACCATCTGGCGAGCGCGGCCGCGCGCGCGCAATCCATGTTGCGCAACGAGATCCCAGGCCTGCAGATCACGCTGCACGCCACCGCAGCATGGCAAGACAATCCCGCCGCACGCGACGCCTGCATCGCAGACATCGCGACCGCGGACATCGTCATCGCAACCATGCTGTTCATGGACGAACAGATCCGCGACGTGCTGCCGGCATTAAAGGCCCGCCGGGATCACTGCGATTGCATGATCAGCTTCATGTCCGCCGGCGAAGTTATCAAGCTCACACGCATGGGCCGGATTGATTTCGGCAAGGAAGCCAAAGGCATTCTCGGCCTGCTCAAACGCCTCAAGGGTGGCGGCAAAACGAACGGCGCCAAAAGCTCCGGCGAACGCCAAATGGCCATGTTGCGTCGCATCCCGCGGGTGCTGCGTTTCATCCCCGGCTCTGCTCAGGACCTGCGCGACTATTTCATCACGATGCAGTACTGGCTGGCAGGTTCCGACGACAACTTCGCCAACATGGTGCGCCATCTCGTAAACCGCCACGCAAGCGGCGATCGTGCCCACTTGCGCGGCGCACTCGAGGTCGCAGCGCCAATCACCTATCCCGAAACCGGTGTCTACCATCCGCGTCTCGCCGGCCGCCTGAGCGACAACGCTGAAGACGTGACCGCTCTGCATGACACTGACAAGCCGACCGTCGGCGTGCTTGTCATGCGCTCCTATCTCCTGGCCGGCAATACCGCGCATTACGACGGCATGATCGCGACGCTTGAAGCCCGCGGCCTCAACGTCCTTCCAGTGTTCGCCTGTGGACTTGACGCGCGCCCTGCGATCGACCGCTTTCTCGTCCACAACGGCAAACCTGTCATTGATGCGCTGCTGTCACTCACCGGCTTCTCGCTGGTCGGCGGCCCGGCCTACAACGACGCAGAAGCCGCCGCCGAAACTCTGGCCGATCTCGACGTTCCCTATCTCGCCGCGCACGCAATCGAGTTTCAAACGCTCAGCCAATGGCGCGAAAGCGATCGCGGGCTCCTCCCGGTCGAAGCCACAATCATGGTTGCCGTGCCTGAAATCGATGGCGCAACCAATCCGACGGTCTTTGGCGGCCGGCTCAATCCCGGCAAATCGAAATGCACCGGCTGCGCGCGTGCGTGCTCGTTTGAGCACGGCGCACCCGGCCAAGACCTGGTCGTGTGTTCGGAACGTGCTGACCGCCTCGCTGATCGCGTCGCCAAACTGATCGCACTGCGCCGCACCGCGCGCGAAGATCGCAAACTTGCGATCGTGCTGTTCAACTTCCCGCCCAATGGCGGCGCGGTTGGAACGGCGGCGTTCTTGTCGGTCTATGAATCTTTGCACGCAACCCTCAACGGCCTGAAAGACGCCGGTTATAACGTTGACGTCCCAGCCACCGTCGATGACCTGCGCGACGCCATTGTCGGCGGCAACGCGCAGACCTACGGCATGCCCGCCAACGTCCATGCGACCATCCCGGTCGACGATCACGTGCGCCGCGAACCCCACCTCGCCGAAATTGAAAAACAGTGGGGCAGCGCTCCAGGCAAGCAGCAGGTCAACGGCTCGGGGATTCTCGTCTTGGGCGCGCAGTTCGGCGACGTGTTCGTCGGTGTGCAGCCCGCCTTCGGCTACGAGGGCGATCCCATGCGGCTGCTGTTTGAAAAGTCGTTTGCACCAACGCATGCGTTCTCGGCGTTCTACCGCTGGCTGCGCGAAGACTTCGCAGCACACGCCGTCCTGCATTTCGGCACCCACGGCGCGCTCGAATTCATGCCCGGCAAACAGACCGCCTTGTCCGGCGATTGCTGGCCCGACCGGCTGATCGGCGACCTGCCCAACATCTATCTTTACGCCGCCAACAACCCGTCCGAAGGCGCCATCGCGAAACGGCGGTCAGCAGCGACCTTGGTGAGCTACCTCACACCAGCGATCACACAGGCTGGGCTCTACAAAGGCCTGTTCGACCTCAAAAGCTCAATCGATCGCTGGCGCAATCTCGCGCCGGACGCCGGCGACGAGCGCGCACGCATCGCGCCGCTGATCCAGGCGCAAGCCGCCGAGTTCGACTTGGCCGCACCCGAGCCGGAATGGTCCGGTGACGCCTACGACGCCGTCGATGCGGTGGCTGAAAAAGTTCTCGAACTTGAACACACGCTGATCCCGAGCGGTCTGCACGTTGCGGGCAAAGCGATGGACCGTGCAGAGCGCCTCGACATGCTCCACGCCATCGCCGCGGCCGGCCCGCTCGGCGAACTGGACCGTGAGATCATCGATAAGCTGATTGCGTCGGGGAGCATCCCCGTTGCGCTGAAGGCCAGCCGTCTGCCTGCGACTGGCGAGATCAAATCCGCCTTTGCAAACCTGCTGGCAACCGAGCGCGCCTTAAGCACCAACCGTGAGATCGACGCCGTGATCCACGCGCTCGATGGCGGCTTCGTTGCGCCTTCGCCAAGCGGTGATCTCATCCGCACGCCCGAAATCCTGCCGACGGGCCGCAATCTCCACGGCTTCGACCCGTTCCGCATGCCAAGCGCCTTCGCGCTTAAGGACGGCGCCGCCCAGGCCGATCGCCTGATTGCCCGGCACGTCGCTGAGACCGGCAAAGCACCCGAGACGGTGGCGTTCGTGCTGTGGGGCACAGATAATCTCAAGTCGGAAGGCGGCCCGATCGCCCAAGTCCTAGCCTTGATGGGCGCGCGCCCGCGCTTCGACAGCTACGGTCGTCTGTGCGGCGCAGAACTCTGCCCACTTGAGGACCTGCACCACCCGCGCGTTGATGTGCTTGTCACACTTTCGGGCATCTTTCGCGACCTGCTTCCGCTGCAAACAAAGTTGCTGGCCGAAGCCGCATTGCTGGCGGCAACCGCCGATGAACCCGTCGCGCGTAACTTTATTCGCAAGCATGCACTCGCCTACGCGCAAGAGCATGACTGTGACATCGAACAGGCCGCCCTGCGCGTCTTTTCCAACGCGGACGGTGCCTACGGCTCAAACGTCAATCTGCTGATCGAGGACGCCGCCTGGGACGACGAAGACGAGATCGCTGAAGTCTTCGCCAACCGCAAATCGTTTGCCTACGGAACCAACGGCAAACCGACCAAGCAAACCGATGTCATGAAGTCGGTGCTGGCCCAGACCGACCTCGCCTACCAGAACCTGGAGTCGGTCGAACTCGGCGTGACCACCATCGACCATTACTTCGATACGCTCGGCGGCATCTCGCGCGCGGCCGAACGCGAACGCGGTGCAGCAATCTCCGTCTACATCGGCGACCAAACCAAAGGTGGTGGCCAGGTCCGCACCCTGTCTGAGCAGGTCGCGCTGGAGACACGCACCCGCGCGCTCAACCCGAAATGGTACGAGGGCATGTTGGCCCACGGATACGAAGGCGTCCGCCAGATCGAAGCAGCCGTCACCAACACCATGGGATGGTCCGCAACCACGGGTCAGGTCGCGCCTTGGGTCTACCAACAGCTCTCACAGACCTATGTGCTGGACCCTGAGATGCGGGCCCGACTGGCCGAGCTGAACCCGGCTGCGTCAGCCAAAGTCGCCAACCGCCTGATCGAGGCGCAGGCGCGCTCTTACTGGCAACCCGACGACGAAACACTCGCAGCGCTGCGCGAAGCCGGCGACGAGTTGGAAGACAAACTGGAAGGCCTCGAACCGATAGGCCTGCAAAACGAGGTGGCCGCATGACTTTGGATTTTAAGACCGCGCTCAAATCGGACTGCGGCTCGTGCGCTGCCGCCGAGTTTGATACCGGCGATGGCGAAGGCAGCGTACAGGTCCACGCCGACCCGTCCGTCACAATCGACACAGCCAAGGTCTTCGCCGTCTACGGCAAGGGCGGGATCGGCAAATCGACAACGTCTTCGAACCTGTCGGTCGCCTTCTCGAAGCTCGGCAAGCGCGTCCTGCAGATCGGCTGCGATCCCAAGCACGACTCAACCTTCACGCTGACCAAACAACTGATGCCGACGGTGATCGATGTCCTCCAGGAGGTTGACTTCCACACCGAAGAATTGCGCGTCGAAGACTTTGTTTTCGAAGGCACTAACGGCGTCATGTGCGTTGAAGCCGGCGGCCCGCCGGCAGGCACAGGTTGCGGCGGCTACGTCGTCGGCCAGACCGTCAAGCTGCTCAAGGAGCATCACCTTCTTGAAGACACCGATGTCGTCATTTTCGACGTGCTCGGCGACGTCGTTTGCGGCGGCTTTGCTGCACCGTTGCAGCACGCCAACCGCGCCCTGATCGTCACTGCCAACGACTTCGATTCCATCTTCGCAATGAACCGCATCGTCGCTGCGATTGGCGCCAAGGCAAAGAACTACGATGTGCGCCTGGGCGGCGTCATCGCCAACCGCTCCAAGGCCACCGACGAGGTCGACCGCTTCTGCGCGGCAACCGGCCTCAAGCGCTTGGCCCACTTCCAGGACATCGACGCGATCCGCCGCTCCCGCCTGAAAAAGCAGACGCTGTTTGAGATGGACGCGTGCCCCGAAGTCGAGGCCGTCCAGGCCGAATACCTGCAACTCGCAGCACAGCTTTGGGCCGGCACCGAACCGCTTGAAGCCAAGCCAATGAAGGATCGCGAGATCTTCGACTTTCTTGGCTTCGATTGATCCTGCCACGCGGGATGAACCCGACGTCGACGCATTGAGACCGACCCGACCGAGAGCGACCCAACCGGGACCGACCATGACGGACACAAGTTACAGCGCACGCCGCAACGAGCTTGAGACCTACTTCGACGAAACCGCGTCGGAAGCCTGGTCGCGCTTGACCTCCGATGCTCCGGTCTCAGGCATCCGCGCCACCGTGCGCGCGGGCCGCGATCGCATGCGCGCGCAATTGCTCGACTGGCTGCCGCACGACCTGACCGGCCGCCGCATTCTCGATGCCGGCTGCGGCACAGGCGCCCTCGCCACCGCTGCCGCCGAACGCGGCGCACACGTGACCGCAATCGATATCGCCGGCTCGCTTGTCGATGTCGCACGGCAGCGAACACCGCAAGCGCTGCGCAGCCGGATCGACTTCCGCGTTGGCGACATGCTGGACGAGGCCCTCGGCCAGTTCGACCACGTCGTCGCCATGGACAGTTTGATCCATTACGAGGCCGGCCACATCGCCGACGTTCTCGCCCGCGTTGGTGCGCGCACGCGCCACTCGATGGTGTTCACGTTCGCACCGGCAACACCGGCCTTGCGCGCCATGCACATCACCGGCCGGCTGTTTCCAAAATCGGATCGCGCGCCCGCGATCGTGCCGGTTTCGCAGGCGCGTTTGCGCCGCGTTCTGACCGGCGAACCGCGCCTGGGCGATTGGAAAGTCCATCGCCACAACCGGATCAGCGGCGGCTTTTATACGTCTCACGGCATGGAGCTCGTGCGCTCATGAAGATGCCGTTCCCAATCAAACCACCGGGAAAGCTGCCAGGGCTGTCGCCACAGGCGACCTCCAACCTGTTCTTGCAGCTCTTGCCGTTCGCCGATGCAGCAACGAAAGACCTGCCGCTCTCGCGCCTTCTGCGGCTTTCGCTGTTCCAGGTCGCCGTCGGCATGACGATGGTGCTGCTGACCGGAACGCTCAACCGCGTGATGATTGTGGAACTTGGCGTGTCAGCGGGCCTTGTCGCGCTGATGGTCTCGTTACCGCTCGTGGTGGCGCCACTGCGCGCGCTGATCGGCTTTCGGTCCGACACGCATAAGTCGTTCCTGGGATGGCGGCGGGTCCCATACATGGGCATGGGCGCCATGCTCACGTATGGCGGTCTGGCGATCATGCCGTTCGCGCTTTTGAACCTTCAAGACTCCACCGCGCCGCCCCTCGTCGGCCAGGTCGCCGCAGCCATCGCCTTTCTACTCGCCGGCGCCGGTGTGCACATGACGCAAACGGCCGGGCTCGCCCTCGCTGCTGATCTGTCGAATGATGACAACCGCCCCCGCGTCATTGCATTGCTCTACGTGATGCTGCTGGTCGGCATGTTTTTCGCCGCGCTGATACTGGGCCGCTTACTGGTCGACCCATCGCCCAAGACCTTGATCCAGGTCATCCAGGGCTGTGCGGTTGTGGTCATCGTGCTCAACCACATTGCGCTGTGGAAACAGGAGCCACGCAATCTTGCGCTGACCGCGCCGCAAAAACCGCGCCCGACCTTCCGTCAAGCCTGGGCCGCCTATCGCGCGCATCGCAAACCCTATCGCCTGCTGATGGCGGTGGGCCTTGGCTCGGCTGCGTTTGGGATGCAGGACATCCTGCTTGAGCCCTATGGCGGCGAGGTCCTCAAGCTCAGCGTGTCAGCAACCACGGCGCTCACCGCCTTCATGGCCGGCGGCAGCCTGATCGGTTTCACGCTTGCCGCCCGCATGCTCACGCGCGGGAGCGATGCCTGCCGGCTGGCAGCCTACGGCGCGGTGATTGGTGTCGCAGCTTTTGCCCTGGTCCTTCTGTCTGCGCCGATCCACGCGGTCACCATCTTCCAGATCGGCACATTCGGCATTGGTCTTGGCAGCGGCCTGTTCGCGGTCGGCACGCTGATGGCGGCCATGAGCCAGGCCGACGACGACAATGCGGGGCTGGCACTTGGCGCGTGGGGCGCGGTCCAGGCCACCGCCACCGGTCTCGCCATGGCGATCGGCGGCGGCATTCGCGATGGCATCAAAGCGATGTCGAGCGCTGGTTTCCTGGGCCCGGGCTTTGACGGGACCGCGCTTGGCTACATCGCGATCTACCACCTCGAAATTCTGTTGCTGTTTGCCACCATCGCCGTGGTTGGGCCGCTTGCCCGACACCAGCGGGCCGGCGACCGCAAGACACTTCACCGTTTCGGGCTGACCGAAACGCCAGGCTGACCCTTGTGCCGTGCGCGGCTGAGACTTTGGAAGGAGCAAGAGACATGCTGCTACAGGGCTTTGGAAATTTCACCGGCCACATCGACCTTGCGTTGGTGTCGCTTTACCTGTTCTGGGGCTTCTTTTTCTGGCTGGTTTTATACATCCAGCAGGAAGGTCGCCGGGAGGGCTTTCCGCTCGTCAACGAGACCGACGGCAAAGCCTGGAACCAGGACCTCTGGATGCCGACGCCGAAGGTCTTCCACACCAACGACGGCCGGACCGTTCAGGCGCCAGATCCTGCCAACGCCGATACCCGTCCGCTCGCAGCCGAAATGGTCGTTGGCGGCGTCGGCTCGCCCATCGTGCCGACCGGCAACCCGATGACCGACGGCATCGGCCCCGCCGCCTGGGCCGAACGCCCCGACATCCCCGACACCACGTTTGAGCACAAGCCGCGGATCGTGCCCATGCGGGCTGATCCCGACTTCACGGTCGCAAAACAGGACATCGACCCGCGCGGCCGGCCGATCCTGGGTTGCGATGGCGTCAAGGCCGGCACCATCGTGGAACTCTGGGTGGACCGCTCTGACTTTGTCATCCGCTACGTGGAAGTGGAACTCGATGGGATCACAAGCGGCGAAGGCGAGTTGGCAAGTCCGCGCCGCGTGCTCGTGCCCTGGAACATGGTCGACTACACGACCAACCGCGATCTGCTGATCCCACTGATCTCCGTCAAAAAGCAGGAGATCGAGGCGACCTATAAGGTGCGTGCGATCACCGCTGCGCAGTTCGCCGGTGTGCCTGGCACGCAGTCGGACAGCCAGATCACCTACCTCGAAGAAGAAAAGATCTTTGGCTACTTCGGTGGCGGCTACCTGTACGCCACACCAGACCGCCAGGAGCCGCTGATATGACACCGCACGACGACTTTGCGTTCGAACCGATCGCAGGTCTGCCAGGCGAGTTGCCAGAGGGTGAAAACATTCTCTGGCGCGGAACGCCGGAGCCCTGGCAACTGGGACATGCGATCTTCCACACGCGTATTATCGCGTTGTTCTTTGCGGTGCTGGCCGTTTCATCGGTTTTCTCCGGGCTGAACCATGGCGCCACGGTTGGCCACATCGTCATGACGTTCGTGACGTTGTGCGTCGTCGGCGCCGCCATCATCGGCTTTGCGATGCTGGCGGGATGGCTGATCGCGATCAACACGGTCTACACGATCACCGACAAGCGCTTGGTGATCCGCCACGGCGTGACCTTGCCAATGGCGATCAATGTGCCGTTCGCAACGATCGCAACGGCCTCTGCAAAGATCCAGGACGACGGCTCCGGTGACGTCTCCGTCTGCCTGCGCGACGGTGAACGCCTCGCCTTATATGCGGTATGGCCGCACAACCGGCCCTGGAGCTGGCAAGGCACCGCACCGGCCATCCGCTGTGCGGCGCAAGCAACGGCAGCGGCCCGCGTCCTGTCGGAAGCGCTTGCCGCGTACGCTGCACAAACCGGCGATGCCTATCAGCGCGCCAAACCAAAAATACAGATCCGCACCCGTCCGCACGCCAAGGCACCCGGCACGGCCAGCGCCGCCAATGCTTAGACGAATGGACCCACGCGAACGCCGCGGCCAATGACGGCCGCAGCCCCCAGCGGCGCCGATCCGCCCCGCAAGTCGAAGCGACGCAGCCCACCGGGGCCTGTACGCTCCAATGCAGGACGTCGGCACCAACGGATTGAGGAGACGCCAGAATGCCAAGACAAAGGACACCGCGCACCTTGGACGTGCCCTGCACAGTCCGCGTGATCAACACCTTTGATAGCCTGGAAGCGCACGTTGAGCTGGATGGCGATGTGACCATCGAGCCCGGCGATGAAGTCAAAGTCCACGGCGATCCAATCGTCGTGCCCTATGGCGAAAGCATCGTCCTGCGCCGCCATGCCACCGTCCGCCGCGCAGGCCCGATCGAGCGCCTTTGGACGCGCATGACGGGCGATCTGGAATTCATGGAATTGTGCGAATTCAGCTTCAGCGAGGAGCGCGCGCTATGACCATCGAACGCATTGCGATTACAAAAAAGGATACGATGTCCTGGGCGCAAAAGGACACGATCCTCACGCCACGTTTCTACACGACCGATTTCGACGAACTCGACAAGATCGACGTCACGCCGGTACGGGCCGAATGGGATGCCCTGATCGCCGAAATGGAAAGCGATCCCAACAAGGGCCATTTCAAACGCACCGATGAATGGGACGACGTCGATCTGATGGCCTTGCCAGAAGACCTGCGCAAAGAACTGATCGACTTTCTGGTCTCTTCGCTCACGGCGGAATTTTCCGGTTGCGTTCTTTATGCAGAAATGAAGCGCCGCGGGACCAATCCCGATATCTGCCAGCTGTTCCGGCTGATGGCGCGCGATGAGGCCCGCCATGCCGGCTTCATCAACGACAGCCTGAAGGATTTCGGCCTCGGCATCGACCTTGGCTATCTGACGCGCACGAAGAAATACACGTTCTTCAAGCCTAAGTTCATCTTCTACGCGACATACCTGTCAGAAAAGATTGGCTACGCGCGCTATATCACCATCTACCGCCATCTGCAGCGTCATCCCGAAAATCGCATTCACCCGATTTTCAAATGGTTTGAGCAGTGGTGCAACGATGAGTTCCGCCACGGCGAAGCCTTCGCCCTGTTGATGCGCGCCAATCCGCATCTCATTAAGGGTGCCAACACCTACTGGGTGCGCTTCTTCCTGCTTGCCGTTTTTGCGACAATGTACATTCGCGATCACAATCGGCCGGCATTCCACAAATCGCTTGGCATTGAACCCACCGATTACGCAAAACAGGTCTTCGCGATTACAACGGAAATCTCCAAACAAGTGTTCCCAATCACGCTTGATGTCGACAACCCCGTCTTCTACGAGCATTTGGAACGTCTGAGAAAGATTTCCGACAAGATTGAAGACGCCAAGATCCAGGGCGGCGTACTCGGCGGCGTGAAACGCGCAGCCTATACCGCGGCGGCCGGCCTTGCCTTTGCACGCCTCTACTTCATGCCAGCGCGCGACAACACGCTTCCAGAGAAAAGCCGACTGCAACCGGCTTGGTAATCACACAAAAAGTTCAGCCGCAGCCCCAATAAGCCGCGGCTGAACAAGACCCGGTCGTACGCCGACAGAAAGCGCATCATGGATATCGCCACAGCAGCACTCTTCGCGATTTTCATCTGGTGGTTCACCACCGGCGCGATCCTGTATGTCGACGGCCTACCGACCAGGACATTCGACACCACAATGGCGAGCGCGACGGTTTTGCTTGTGCCGGTGCTCATCGGCTTCGGCCAAACCGCCGGGATGGCCACGGTCGAAGGGGCCTATTACGCGTTCCTGTGCGGACTTTTGTGTTGGGCCTGGCAGGAGATTGCGCTTTATACCGGTTATCTGACCGGCCCATGCAAAACACCGGCCGAACCCGGCCTCAAGGGTTGGCCGCGCTTTTACAAAGCGACACTCGCGATCCTTTATCATGAGATTGCCATCCTGGTGATGGGCGTGGCCCTCATTTTCATGGCCTGGGACGCGCCAAACCAGATCGGACTTTGGACGTATCTCGTTCTCTGGATCATGCGCCTGTCGGCGAAACTCAATATCTTTTTGGGTGTTCGTAATCCTGCGGCCGAATTTCTTCCTGATCACGTCGCATATTTGCAGTCATATTTCGGCACAGCGCCGATGAACCTGTTGTTTCCAGTCTCGGTCACGCTGTCCACGATCGCCACCGTCTGGATTTTCCACGGCGCCTTTGCCGCCAACGCCACAGAGTTTCAATTGGTCGGCCTGACATTGATCGCCACGCTCATGGCGCTGGCCGTGCTCGAACACTGGTTCCTCGTTATTCCGCTGCCAGCAACGCAGCTCTGGGCCTGGGGCCTCGCGTCAAGAACACCGCACGACAATGCGGCTGCTGCTTCCCATGCGGCACGTTGCACAGCGCGCGGCAATGAGATCGCACGCACGACGTCCCACGACGCCGCCACGACGCGCAACGCGGCAACCGACGACAAACCACGCACCACGACACCGACAACCACACTCACCAAGCGGCAATCAGACCGCATCACGCCCGTGACCGTCCCGGCGCTGCCGGCGACCCGAGGCAACTAGGAGCGAGAGGCCAGGGATATGACAGCAATTTACCAGGAGATCCTGAAAGGCCGCGTCGCTGCGCTGCATCAGGAAGGTCGCTACCGCGTGTTCGCCGATCTCAAACGTCAGCGCGGCAACTACCCCACCGCCGATTGCTTCCGCACCGACGGCAACCGCGAAGTCACGGTATGGTGTTCCAATGACTATCTCGGCATGAGCCAGCATCCCGTTGTGCTTGGCGCCATGCACGAAGCGCTCGACACGGTTGGTGCTGGATCCGGCGGCACGCGCAATATCTCGGGCACGACGCACTATCACGTCGAACTTGAGCAGGAAATGGCCGATCTGCACGGTAAAGAAGCCGCGCTGTTGTTCACGTCTGCTTTTGTCGCCAATGATACCACTTTGTCGACGCTGGTCGACTTGATCCCCGGCTTGATCATTTTTTCCGATGCCAAAAACCACGCATCGATGATCGCTGGTATTCGAAATGGCCGCGGCAAAAAACACATCTGGCGCCATAACGATATTTCGGACCTGGAAGCCCAACTGGCGGCCTATCCCAAAAGCACACCAAAGTTGATCGCTTTCGAAAGCGTCTATTCCATGGACGGCCATATCGCGCCGATCTCTGAAATTTGCGACCTGGCCAAAAAATATAATGCCATGACCTATCTCGATGAGGTCCACGCGGTTGGCATGTATGGCCCCCGCGGCGGCGGCATCGCTGAACGCGATGGCGTGATGCACCGGGTTGACATAATCAACGGCACCCTGGCCAAAGGCTTCGGCGTGATGGGCGGATACATCGCCGCCAGCGAAGCCTGCTGCGACGCGATCCGCTCCTATGCGCCGGGCTTCATCTTCACGACGTCGATTGCGCCTGCCGTTGCCGCCGGCGCGCTGGCCAGCGTCCGCCATCTCAAGGCGAGCCAGACAGAGCGCGCCGCCCACAAGGAACGTTCCAACGCGGTCAAAGCAGCCTTGATCGACGCGGGCCTGCCCGTCATGGACAATCCCAGCCACATCGTGCCCGTCGCCGTTTCAGACCCGGTCCACTGCAAGGCCGTAACCGATACACTGCTTGAAGATTGGGGTGTTTACGTACAGCCCATCAATTATCCAACCGTGCCGCGCGGAACCGAACGCATCCGCTTGACGCCGACGCCAAACCACACGGACGCACATATCGCGCACTTGGTTGATGCTTTGACCTCGCTTTGGCAGCGTTGCCCGCTTGGCAACGGTCAGTTCGTCACGCTTGCCGCAGAGTAATTGGTCCGCAGACTTATCTGCCGCTGAAGTCAGATAAAGCCCAGGGCAATATCCTGGGCTTTTTTCGTGACGCCAAACCACCAAACCGCAGGCTTGCGGGTGTATCCTGATCGACGCCTGGACCAATCAAGAAGAAATCAGGCGGTTCACACCACCGGCCGCACAACACCCCAGTCTTCCAGAAGGCGCCCCGCAAGCATTTGCCGCGACAGTCCACGACGTTGGCGCTGACGGAACACCCGCCATTGGTGCGCGATCATATAGGCCACGCCAAGAACAGTTGGGATTGCCCACAAGACGGGATTGAACGCCAAGGCCGGAAACCAGTTTACCGCCCCGAACGCCAGGAATGCGGTGTAGACCGAAATGCCAGCCCCAATACCGGTTCGAAAATGCTGCACAAGCCACTCATCAGCCAGTGGCGTGCGTTGAACCAGATAATGGGCGTTTAAAACCGCTGCGATGAAACCAGGTACTGCCACTGCGATCATCAAAGGTTGTCCAATGACATAGCCGTGCAGCGCACAATAGGCGGCCGCCAGCCCCATCGCAGCTTGAACCGAGATATTTACGCGTGTGCGATATCGCCCGGCATCGCGCCGTGCCCTGACGGTCGTGTAACAGTGCCAAGCCATGGCAACCGTCAAGATCCCAAGATACATCATCATCCAACCGAACATGCCGCGCACCATGACGGCATCGGTGGTGAACGTATGCGTTTCCAGCGGGGCAATCAAAGAGCACAGCGCAATACCCACTGCGATGCTCCCGGTCAGCACCATTGAGACGACAAAAACGCGTCCCCAGATTTTGTGCAAAGCGCTTCCATTGCGGGTGATCACAGGTCCCCAAAGCGCGATAAGCCCGGTGGTTCCCGTTACAATGTGTGCGCCCACCAGAACATCAAACGCAATCATCCTGAGCTCCACAACTCGCGCGAGACACAAAAAAACCGGCAGCGCTGCGGCCGCCGGTTTCGCGTGCCAGACCCCGATTGCCTGGCAAAAGCAGGGTCAGGTTGAGGACGCATAAACGCCCCCGACCCGATCAAAGCGGCCGATCAGTTCTCTGGGATATACTGCTCAGACGTTGCCAGGAAGCCGTGGATTTCGGCCCATTCCTGCCAGTTGGCAACAACTGTGCCCGTCAACAGAATACCGAGGCCGCCGGTCGCCGTGCATAGCACTGCAAACCACCAGGCCCAGCGGTGGATCGATTCCATGGACGCGTTAAAGCCCATGGTCCAACGCCAGAACAATGCCGCGCGTTCAGAGGCCGTGCCGCGATCCGTGATCTGCTCGATCTCGCGGTCGCCGCCGTAATAGCTCACCGCCAGAATCGTGGCGCCGTGCATGGCAAACAACAGCGCCGATCCATAAAGGAACACGATCGAAAGCGCGTGGAACGGATTGTAGAACAGATTTCCGTAGTAGATCGAAAAGTAGTTCGTCCACTCCAGGTGCGCGAGAAAGCCGAACGGAACGGCTTCCGACCAACTTCCCATGGCGATCGGCCGAATAAAGCCAAGCACCAGGTAAAGCCAGATCGCCGAGGCAAACGCCCAGGCCACGTGCGTGCCCATGCCAAGCCGCAGCGCGTTCACATAAACACGTGCCCACCACAACAGGATCGACAGCGTCAAAAACGCACCGGCAATCAGCCACCATCCACCCTCTTGCAACGGCGGAATGACCTTCAGGCCATGTTCCGGCAACGGCGGATTCAGCGACAGCCATGGCAGCCGGACGACAAAGTCATAAGGGTTCCAATCGACCTGCGCGAGGAAATTGAAGCCCATAATGACAATGGCGAAGATGCCAAAGACAAACGACGCCAGCCCCAGTCCGCCAATGTAAAGCGGGCCAACTTGGGCATCGCCGAAGGTACCGAGCCACCAGCTATGTCCAGGCGTGAAATCGCGCGTCCACACTTTTTCATCGACCGGCACACCAGGCTCGGGATGGGAGCGGATTTGCACCCGCGTAAAGATGTTTTGATACTGAGCCATCGAAGGTCACTCCTAGCCGACGAAATAGTCTGCGGCGTTGTAGTAGTTCTCAGGCGGCGTCGAGAGCTGTTCCCACCAGGTAATCCAGCTTTCGTTCCAATAGGTGCCCGAGATCACGATACAAACCGCGCTCCAGAAACCGGCATTCAGCGCCAGGATAAGGCCCAGGCGGTGCACGCCAAGCGTGCCGATCGAATAACCGATGGTGTCGCGGAAATAGGTGTTTTCGTGATCCGGCGTTTTCACCTTTTCGCCCTTCTGCGGGTTGACCGCCGAAAGGATCAGGCCGCCATGCAGACCAAGCGCCAGCGTGACCGTAAAGAAGAACGTGATCGCGATCATATGCGCCGGGTTATAATGGAAGTTCCCGTAGGAATACCCGACGTGACTGACCCAGTTCAAATGGGTGAAGATGCCATATGGGAAACCGTGCCCCCAGGCCCCCATAAGCACAGGGCGAATCACCACCAACGTGACGTATGCGAGGATTGCGAAACCAAACGCAACCGGTACGTGATAACCCATACCAAGCTTGCGGCAGATTTCGACCTCACGCAACGCCCAGCAAACAAAGGCGCCAATTGCGCAAATCGTGACGATTTGCCAAAGGCCTCCCGCATTCAACGGCGCCATACCCAGACCTTGTTCGATCCGTGGCGGGTTGATGGAAATCAGCCAGGGGTTCCAAGTGACAGGACCGGTAAGAACGCTCCCATCTTCCATACCGAGGTATGGCCCCATTGCCGCGCCGACGAAGATGAGTGCGGTACCCATCAGCGCAAAAAACATCCCCAGAACGCCGAAAAATCCGACGTAAAAAGGACCGATCCAGAAATCGAATGCGTCGCCGCCGAGCAAGGTACCGCCCTTGACACGGTACTTCTTCTCGAAGTTCAGCAAAGCCATGCCAACGTCCTCCCGTCGGACCGCTGTGACCAGATTGATAGGGTGGGGGACGCCATACGCGCCTTTGACGAAAGCTTGCGCCGCCGCCCCCCGCGCGATTGCGCCAGTTAGGCGTGATCGACGATCCGCTCGATAACGCTGTTGCTGGACGTGTCAGCACCAGGGTTTGCAAGCCAGTTGTACCGCTCGGTGGAGAGCAGGATGAAGTGGATCGTGAATGCGAGCAGGGCCAGGAAGATATACATCAACGTGAGCGCCCGCATCGGGTGGATCATTTGCCACACACGAAACATTGGGTGTTCCTTTCTTCTGAGAAGCAGGTTCTGCAAAAACCGTTTTCGAAAGCCCGGATCGCCGGACTACGAAAATCGATTAGTTGCCGAGCCAAGGTTTCCAGGCCCACATCAGCGCGTGCGCGACGAGAGCGATCAGCACGTAAACAGTCGTCAGCGACATGAAGTAGCCATGCACTTCTTTCGCTTGCTCGTCGGTCAGGCCCGACGTGCCGTAGAGGGGATGGTCTTTGACATCCATCGGTTTTCTCCCAAGTTAGGGCACAGGGCCCACGGTTCAGGCCCAAAAGGCCCGGTTTCGCGATTAGCCCTCGCGTAGGGCATATGCCGGCGGCGCAAAAACCAACGGCACATCTATCGTCGGCGCATTCCCAATTCCGAGCGCGATTAGCGCATAAAAAGGAATGGCGTCATTTCGTGAGCTGCGGCCTTGGCTTGCGAGATCACGCCATTGCGACCCGCGCCCCATTGTCCAAGCGGCTGCCATTTCTGCGGCAAGAGCCGTGTCGCAACCGCGACCAGCAAAAACGCTGAAAAGAGAAACCACAAAGCGATGCGGAATTCCCGCGCTTCGCTTTTTTTGCGGCCTCGTCGCACTGGCGACAGCTCAGGCGCAGCCGAGCCGCCCTCAAAAGTGAACTTTGCCAGAGCGTCCGGTGTCAGGCTTGTTGTCTGGGTCATGCTGGAACCCCCTCTCCAAGTGCGTTGACGCGTTGGAACCGTTGCAGGCAGACACGGCTTTCGCCGGCCGCGCGGGCGGCTTGCTCAACCGCGTCGCGGACCCGCTTGGCCGCAGAAATTCGAATAATGACAGGAACTTGCGCTAGGTGCGCCTCAAGTGCAGCGCGGGCATCGTCATCCCAGGCCAATTCCACATGCGGCCGCGCCGGTGTCGCGTCGGCTTCATCAAGCCGCGTGCCCAACGGCAGAATGTCAAACAACGCGTCAAACAACCCGTTACAGATTTCCTGAACGAGATAAGTTGCACCCGCATATCCCATAAATGGCGTTCCCGTATGGCGCCGAATGGCCGTTCCGGGAAAAGACGCAGGAATGTACTGCGCCTTTGCACCAATTTCGGCTAAGTACATACGCTCGTTATAACTGCCGAACATCAAAAGCGGTGGCGCTTTTTGCAGGGCGGAGCGGATGGCCGCGTTATCGGTTTTGCCGCCAGCAATTCGCGGCGTCGCCAATTGGCAAGGCATGCCGAGATCTTCGCTCAAGAAACTGCGCAAACCGCGCGTATAAGTTTCATTGGCCACGACGGCGTAACTTGCGGTGGCAAAAAAGTCTTGTGTAACCGAACGCCACAAATCCCAAAGCGGCTTGATTGTCGTGTGCTTTTCGCGCGCGATGAACGGCTCTGGATCAAGGTCCAGCAAATCGCCAAGCGAGCGCAAGAACAGTGTCGTTGATTCCAGCCCGATCGGTGCCTGCAGAAATGGCCGCTCCAACGCTTCGCACAACTGCCGTCCAAACTCGCGGTACATGCAGATATTCACGTCGGCATCAACAAGCCGAGGCACGTCGGCCAAATGGCTTGTTAAAGGAAAGACCAAGTTGACCTCAGCGCCTATCCCCTCAACCAGGCGGCGAATTTCCGCCAGGTCCGACGGCATATTGAAGGTGCCGTACATCGGGCCGATGATATTGACGCGCGGCTTGTCATCTGGCGCGACTTTGCGGCGTTTGGGCATTTTTTTGCCCGTCATGCCGAATTCGGTCCAAAGCCATTTTAATGCGCGGTCGGCCGACTGCCACTGGTCTTCGTCGATCGTGCGCGGCAAGAAGCGTTTGACGTTGGTACCTTCCGGCGTCACGCCGCCGCCGATCATTTCAGCGATTGAGCCGGTGACGACAACAGATGGCAAGTCTGGGTCCAACGTCGCATTCGCCCGGCGCAGCGCGTCTTCCGTACCGTGTTGACCAAGCTCTTCTTCAGCAAGCCCGGTGACAACAATCGGCAACTCGTGCGGCGGCAGACCATCGGTATAGTGCAGGACCGACGTCACGGGCAGGTTTTCGCAACCGACCGGCCCGTCGATAATGACCTGAAGCCCCTTGATCGCGGTAAACGCGTAAACCGAGCCCCAATAACCACCAGCCCTGTCAAGATCGAGGATCAGCATCCAACCGCCCCCGAATTATCGCGCACGCTCGCCCGCGCTTTTGCAAGCTTGGCCGCATACCGTTTCCGAAATTCCGGATGGTCGGCTGGAACGTCTTCCCAAATACCGGCATTGGCGTGCTCACCGACGCCTTCAAAGAAATCACGCATCCGCGCGAACCGGTCCCTGGACCCCAGCGCCGCGTTGATGATTTGAGCCAGTGCCGCCGCGCCCGCGATCCCCATCAGCGGTCGCGCCGAAATCAGGTTCGTGAAGTAAAGCGACGGAATAGCCTTGGTCTTCGCCGCCTGGACAACCGGCGTCGTGCCGATAACAAGATCAGGCTCAAACGCTTCCATCGCGGCAGTGTCTTGCTCAAGCGACGCACGGAACTGGACGTGTGCCCCGTGCGCTTCAAGCCACGCGCAGTCCTCGTCCGACCAGGGCGTCTTGGGACATGCCGTGCCGACATAGCGCACGTCAGCGCCGGCCTCGATCAGCAAGCGCGCAACGATGAGTTCTGAGCCCTCATAGCCCGACAGCGTAATGCGCGCATTGATCGGGCTTGCCGCCATGACCTGCCGCATCGCAGGGATCACCGCATTGGTCGCAGCCGCAATTCTCTCTTCACTGACGCCAGCCGCATCACCAATCGCGCGCAACCAGGCAGCAGTCCCTTCTGAGCCCACCGGCGCAGAGCCGACAACTGGACGACCGGCAATTTCAAACTCGCGAACGGCAGAGGTGTAGAACGGGTGCACCGCGGCAACGGCCGCGCAATCGAGTGCGCTGTATAGCTCGCGCCACTCGCGCGTTGGCACAACCGGACCGGCCGCGAGATCCATGGGCGCCAAGAGCTGACCAATCGACACCGGGTCGGCCGGGAACATTTCACCAAGCAGCGTGATCGACGGTTTGCCCAAAGCCCCGCCATCCGCAGGCCGCGCAACCGGGCCTTGCTCGGCCTCAAGACGCGCATACTTGAGCATGGCGCCGGCCAGAACATCCTTGGCTTCGGCATGCGTTGGCACCCCAAAACCAGGCACATCGATACCGACCACGCGGACCCCGTTGATCTGCTTGGGCAGCAGCCGTAAAGGCACACCCGACGCCGTCGGCACACACAGGTTGGTCACGATAATCGCGTCGTAGTTTTCCGGATCGGCAAGGTCGTGGACCGCATCGCGCAAGTCCTCAAACAGCTTACCCGTCACCAATGTTTCAGAGTTGAACGGCACATAACCGACCGTGCGCCGCGCGCCATAAAAGTGCGACGTAAACGTCAGCCCATAAACGCAACACGCAGACCCACACAGGACCGACGCGGTCCGCTTCATGCGCAAACCAACCCGCAAGGAACCGAAAGCGGGACACATGCTTTGGGGTTTGTCGTGCGGACCCATCGGGTAGTCGGCGCGATAGGTCTCAAGCACACTGGCGTTGTCGGACGCCCGGGCTTGCGCAAACATGCGTTGTGCGCCGCCGTGGCATCCACCCTCTTGCGATGTGGGCTCAGCCGACGGTTCCGTCTCACGACGCGGTATGTTGATGTCATCCATTGTCCATCACACCGTGTCGTAAATGACTTCGAGCGACGGACGCGCAACGCGGTCAGGCGCACACATGTCGGCCAATGATGCCGGCTGCAGCACAACGTCGCCGCCGGTGTCCTTTGAGTCGAAGAGCGCCAGCAGACCGTCCTGATCAAGCGGGCGCGGATGGCGTGGCGGCGCGTCAGCAACGTTCTGGGCAAGCTCGGCAAAAAGCGGCGCCCAAGGCGAGCCTGGCATCCCGACAATCTGATAGTTCGCGCTTTTCTTACGAATATCGTCATCGGCAGGAATTGCCGACAGAATCGGGATATCGACGGCCTTGGCAAATGCTTGAGCTTCGCCCGTTCCGTCGTCTTTGTTAATCACCATGCCGGCAACACCGACATTGCCGCCGAGCTTCCGAAAATACTCAACCGCCGAACAAACGTTATTGGCGACATACAGCGATTGCAGATCGTTGGAACCGACGACGATCACCTTTTGGCACATGTCCCGGGCAATCGGCAGACCAAAGCCGCCGCAAACGACATCGCCCAGGAAGTCCAGCAACACATAGTCGAAGTCCCAATCGTGAAACCCAAGTTTTTCAAGAATTTCAAAGCCATGGATGATACCGCGCCCCCCACAGCCACGCCCGACTTCTGGCCCGCCAAGCTCCATCGCGAAAACACCATCGCGCTTAAAGCAAACATCGCTGATCGCGACGTCTTCGCCCGCCTGTTTCTTTTTCGAAGATGTTTCGATGATCGTTGGGCAAGCCTTGCCGCCAAACAAAAGCGACGTCGTATCGCTCTTCGGATCGCAGCCGATGAGCAGCACTTTCTTGCCCTGCTGTGCCATCATATAGGACAGGTTGGACAGCGTGAAACTTTTGCCGATGCCACCTTTCCCATAGATCGCAATAATCTGCGTTTCCTTGGTAACCGGCCCTTTCGCAGGCTCTGGCGGCGCCTGCGCCGCTTCCGCCCGCAAAAAGTCCGTCATGGACCGACCGGTATCAATGGGTCCGGCGCCCCCGTCCGCTGCCGTCATTCCGAGGCCCTCCATGACAAAACCATCTTGATGCACTCGGGATCTTCAAAGGCGACCCGATAAGCCTCGGCGGCATCCCGCGCGTGCGTGCGATGCGAGATCAGCCCGTCCAGCGACAGCCGCCCCGCGTCGAGCAGGCGCATCACGTCAGCAAGATCTTCTGGCCGCCATTCCGCAGCTATGCGCATGCGGATTTCTTTCATGAACGCGGGCGGGAACGCGAAGCTGACTGGCTCGGCATAAAACCCCGCCAGAACCACTTCGCCGCCCCTCATCAAATGCGGGACGATGCCATCGATGATCTTGGGATCACCGCTGGCGTCGAACGCGGTCGCAAACGACCCGCTCAGCTCATCACTGCCCACATGAACGACCTCATAGCCCTGCGCGCCAGACACGCGCGCCGCAGCCGTTTCCAAGACCGTTGGTGCCTCATCCCCGCGCGCAATCAGCAACCGTGCGATCAACCGCCCGAGAACACCGTGGCCGACCACGAGGGCTGGCGAGGGCCCCGGCGAGGCGGCAATGGCGTGCTGAGCAGTCGCCGCCAGCGACAGCAGGACGGCGCGGTCACCGAGCAACTCATCGACGGTCAAGAGCCGTTTTTCCGGCACCACGACCCGCGCCGCGCTCGCACCGAACAGACCGCGCGCATTGGTGTAACAGGACGCACCTGGAACAAACACGCGCTGGCCCGGGCGCATACGCGCTTGCGGCCCGACATCGCCAATGACGCCAACGCCCTCGTAGCCTGGCACGAGCGGATAACCAAAGCCGGGGAACCACGGCATCTGGCCAGTCCAGAACAGCTTCTCTGTCCCAGTGCTGATCCCGCTCCAAAGCATGTCGACGACGACATCACCTGTGCCGGGCTCGGCGAGCTCCACAGGCCCCACGCTCAGCGCCTCAGGCTTTTCGATGATGACGGCGTCAGTCTGCACGTCCGCCTCCCACGACAAACTGTCTTGCTGGCATTGCACTCTGCCAGCCTCAATGTGTCAACTTATTTAGACACTCAAACATGTCAAGCGCATCTTTATTCAGCAACGCAGGCCTCTCACCGCACCGCGACGAGCAGCTGCGTCATCAGTGCGCGGCGGGTGGACACAGGCTTGACCTGCGTAAATCCGGCCTGCGCCAACAGCCGTGTCAGCGCGGCCGCAGAGCGCGGTCGCCCTCGCCCCATCGCCATGAGATAAAAGGCAAAATACGCATCGGCGATGGTTTCGGCGCCAGCCGCGCCGGACATCAGTTCAGCCACGAGAACGCGTCCGCCCGGCGCGAGGGCGCGGTGGATAGAACGCAAAAGATTGACGACAGCCGCGTCGTCGTGGTCGAGGCAGATGCGCACCAAAGAAATAATGTCATACCCATCCGGCAGCCGGTCACGGTGGAAATCTCCGGCATGCACGCACGAACGCGCGCCCAGATCCGCCTGCGCAAAGCGTGCCGAAGCCAATGCGCTGACTGATGGCAAATCGAACACGGACACGTGCAAATGTGAGTTGGCTTCCGCCACGGCGGCTGCGAACGCGCCATCGCCGCCGCCCACATCGAGAAGTCTGCGATGGCGCGCGAATGGATAGGCCGCAATCACATCATCGGCGATAAACGGCTGTGTCGCCGCCATCAAACGGCTGTATGGCGCGGTCGCCGCTTCAGGCAACTCGGCCACATCGGCATCGCCCGGCGCATAGGGCCAGTATTGCGCCAACTCCAGATCCTTGCGCTCACCACGCAACAGGCCAACGGGGTCGGCAAGATCGCGATAAAAGATCTGGTTGTGGCGCACGAGATCACGCACACCGGAGGCACCGCGCAAAGCCGCGCCCAACTCACCAAGCCGATAAAGCCCGTCGCGATCTCGAACGAACAGCCCAATCGCCACGCCCGCATCCAGAAGCTTGGTCGCGGCCTCCTCCGACAGGTGCGTTGCTTCAGCGACAAAGGCAACCGAACGCCGCTGGCCCGCCAGTATGTCGAACATGTCTAACTCAACGCAGGCGGTGACGACCTGCGTGTGCACAAAGCCGATGCACAGATCAAACAGCGCCCGCGCACGTTTGTTTGCGACACCGCGCAGACCAGGAATTGACACGGTCAGCGTCTGGATCGCCGGCCGCGACAGCAGGTCGTCGCGCCAAGCAATCAAACGTTCACGCAACGTCGCCGACATCGCTGCCCCGCTTATTCCAGATCTTCCGCGCGACCGGTCCGTCCTTGTGACGGCACAGAACGGCGCACCAAGCCATGTCCATATGCAGTTACGCACCAAGTGTCATGTTTATTTGACACTTGCACATGTCGCGCGTCAAAGTCCTCATCTGACAACGAGGGAGTGATCCACACGTGCGCACGCCGCGAGTGATCGTCATTGGCGCCGGGATCGGCGGGTTGAGCGCGGCCCTGGAACTCACCGCCGCTGGCTGCGACGTGCGGGTCCTCGAAGCGCAACCGGAGATCGGCGGCAAGCTTCGCCAGATCACGTTCGCTGGCAATGCGGGCATTGATTCGGGCCCAACCGTTTTCACGATGCGTTGGGTGTTCGATGCTCTATTCGACCGACTGGGCCTTAATCTCGATGATCATTTGAAGTTAGAGAAGCTTGATCTGCTGGCGCGTCATAGCTGGGCCCGCGGCGGCACGCTGGACCTCTATGCCGACTTGGCGCGCAGCACCGATGCGATCGCTGCATTTTCCAGCCCGGCTGAAGCGCAGCGGTTTCGCGACTTTGCCGCCACCGCACAGCGCATCTACGAGACACTCGAAAACACGTTCATGGCCGCGACACAGCCAAACGTGTTCCAACTCACCGGCCGCATTGCGCTGGAAAACCCATTTCGTCTGACCGCAATCCACCCATTCCGCACGCTGTGGGCCGAGCTGGATCGCTATTTCCACGATCCGCGCTTGCGCCAGCTCTTTGCGCGCTACGCAACCTACTGCGGCTCGTCGCCGTTCCTGGCACCCGGCACCTTGATGCTGATCGCGCACGCCGAAGCGCGCGGTGTTTGGCTGATCAAAGGCGGCATGCGCCAGCTTGCGCTCACGTTCGCCAAGCTGGCCACCGACCAGGGCGCAACCATCCGCTGCAATGCGCCCGTCGCCGAGATCCTGCAAACGGGCGGCGTGATCGCCGGGGTCCGGCTTGCGGACGGTGAAATCCTTGACGCCGACGCCCTTGTGTTCAACGGCGACGCCAACGCCCTTTCGCAAAGCCTGTTGAGACATACGTCCCGGGCCGACGGCTTTGCGACACCGCGCAAAGCGCGCTCATTATCGGCGCTGACGTGGTCCATGCTGGCCAGCGCCGACGGTTACGACCTCGCCCCCCACACGGTCTTTTTTGGCGCCAACTATTCCGGCGAATTCAACGACATTCTCGATCAAGACCGCTTGCCGGCCCAACCCACGGTTTACGTGCACGCGCCGGACCGGCCCGTCGATGGCGCCCCCAACTCCGATCAATCCGAACGCCTGTTCTGTCTGGTGAACGCACCAGCCTATGGCGACCGGCGCGACGACAACCCCGAGGAACTCGATCAATGTCAGGCAAGCATGCTGCGCCTCATGAGGCAGTGTGGGCTGAAGCTCCGTTGGCGGCCCGAGCACTGCGTGCGGACGACACCGGCCATGTTCGACCAGCTTTTTCCCCAGACCGGCGGCGCCCTGTACGGCCGAGCCTCCCACGGGTGGCGGTCATCGTTCCAGAGGCCCGCGAACCGGACGCGGATCACCGGCCTTTATTTGGCCGGCGGCAGCGCACACCCGGGCCCGGGCGTACCGATGGCAGCGTTGTCCGGCCGCTTAGCCGCCAATTGTCTCGTGAGGGATTTGCGTTCGACGCACCGGTTGCACCCGGCGGCTACCATTGGTGGTACGTCGACGGCTTGAGCAACGACGGCCGGTATGGCGTCACCGTGATTGCCTTTGTCGGCAGCGTTTTTTCTCCCTACTACGCAGCGACCGGACGCGGCAATCCTGACAACCATTGCGCCTTGAACGTTGCCATCTATCGCCCGCGATCGCGTGAACTGCCCCGCGCCAACCGCTGGTCAATGACCGAACGCGGGGCATGCTCGGTTGTCCGAACAGCAACAAACTTCGTCATTGGACCAAGTGCCATGGCATGGGACGGCGAGGCCCTGACCATCTCAATCGATGAGTTCAGTTTTCCCATTCCAGGCCGGCTGCGCGGCACCGTCCGCCTGCACCCGCACGCCATTACCGACCGCGCCTTTGCCCTCGATGCTGACCGCACTCACCAGTGGTGGCCGATCGCCCCGCGCGCACGAATCGAGGTCGACATGTCGGTGCCTGACTGCCGTTTCACCGGCACCGGCTACCTCGATGAAAACTTTGGCGCCACGCCCCTGGAAGATGCGTTTGAGCGTTGGGACTGGTCGCGCGCCACCATCGGCAACCAGGCGGTGATCCTCTACGACATCCAGCGCCGATCCGGAGACCGCGCAGCCCTCGCCCTCGAAATCGATCGCAACGGCAATGTCGGCGCATTTGAACCACCTCAGACCGTGAGCCTTCCCGCCACGCCAATTTGGCGCGTACCGCGCAAGACCCAGGCTGAGAATGGCGACGCCAAGATTTTGCAAACCCTTGAGGATACGCCATTCTACGGACGGTCTGAAATCCACACCCGGCTGTTGGACCACGACTGCATCGCCATGCACGAAAGCATTGCTTTGAACCGCCTGCGATCTCCGATCGTCAAATCATTTCTGCCCTGGCGCATGCCGCGCGCAGTTTGGGACACGGGACAAAAAACAACCGAAATCGCAAAGAGATTTGTGCAGCGACAGCCCTGATTATAGCGCGCGCGCCCAAAATTGCATGGGGTGGGCGATTTCTTCGTCGCAGCCAACCTCACGCCAGTCGTATTCGCCGATCATACCGGCAACGGGCGCATAGCCGCGCTTGCGCCAAAACGGTGCAAGATCACGCGCATTTGCGGGCCGCCGCGGATCATCGTCACCACGCATGACACCGCAAAAAGCTGCATGCGCATACCCGGCGGCGGCCGCTTCGCGGCGATCGAAAAACGCATGCCCAAGCCCATGTCCACGATAAGCTGGATCAAGTACCGACTCGCCAAGATAAAAGACCCCGTCGGGCTGAAAACCATGGGTTTCAAACAGTGGAATGAATTCAGGTGTATGACTGATCAATGGCGCAGCGGTCGCAGCACCGATGACACGTTCACCGTCGCGCGCGATAACCAAAACACTGTCTTTGGCCTTGGCGAAGTCCTGCAAATAGGCGGCCTCATAGTCCGCGTCACCAGCATAAAGATAAGGCCACTCCCGAAACACGGAGCATCGCAGTTCCGATAATGCTGGAATAAGCGGACCAACTTGAGCGCCGGTCAAAGTTTCGACCACGACATTCTGGCTCATCAATTCAAACCTCTGGTGGCCGCGCAATCGATTGCGAGGCGACCTGATCCTTGGCGGCCCCAACATTCTCCGCGCCCGCCCCGACCGTGACCGTGACCGGTTCAGGGGACCTGCGGCCATACAGTGTCACGAGCTTGCCCGGCGAAACGCCGCAACGAAACGCAAGCAGAATGAAGGCGTTTCGTAATTGGCCGAGCCAAACCCCGCGCGCAAGCAGACGCCGCCCGGATGTAATAACGCTCAACTCGCATTTTGCAAATCGCCCGATGGCCTTTAGACGCTTGCGCAGAATAACGTCTTCTAACAACGGCACCTGCGGCATGCCACCGGCCCGAGCAAGCGCGGTGCGCGTCATAAAATAGGCCTGGTCGCCAAAGGTCGTCCAGCCAGTGTCAAATCGCGTGACCCAAGCGCTGAGCGCAAGCCGGAAATCGCGTTCCCTGAATTGCAGGCGAAAGCAACCTGCGACGACGCCCGGTTGCGCCAACGTCTTTTTGATTTGTGAAAGTGCACCCTGCGGCAGCCGCGTATCGGCATGCAAAAACAGAAGGATATCACTGGTTGCCACAGCGGCGCCGGCAGCCATCTGCGTGCCACGTCCAACCGGCGCTCTAAGCACAGTCACACCGGCCACGGCATTTGCGGCTTCAACCGTACCGTCCCGGCTACCGCCATCGCACACGATGATTTCATCAAAACCGCAATCGCTGACGTGAGCGAGCAAGTCCGCGATTTCGTCAGCCTCATTCAGCGTCGGTATGATGACCGCGCAACGCGCGACCTCTCGCCCGCTCACGCCGAGTGGTCTTTGCCTGATGCGTCAAGCAATGCTCGCTGGCAGAACCCAATAGCCACGCGCCTACCCTCACCAAGCCAATGATCGATCAGCTTGGATCGTGCCTTTTCAGCGTTGCCACATCCAATGCGCAAAGCGCCGCGGTGCCCACTCGCACAATCCCAGCACGATCAGTCATCCGCGGCCAGTTGGCGAAATTGAGATTACCCCGCCTTCAACAGAGCACCGAGCGCTTCTTGTTCGTCGTCGCTCAGTTGCGCTTTCTGCTTGAGCTGGTCCTCAAACAGGCGCTGATCGCCATTGCCGGCATCTGCCGTGAACGGCTGGATCTCACCTGTGTTCGTCTGGATGACGGCCGATCGCGTCTCGGTTGAACCATCGGCATATTCCACGACGACACGGATCGCGATTTCCTCCACATGAGCAGGACGCTCACCCAGCAGGACCTGGCCACGAACCGTTTCAAGCCAGCCCGGCAGCGGCGTGCCGTCGGCCTGCGTGACTCGATAAGCCAGGACGTTGCCGGCATCTGTGCCGTCGGTATGGACGATGCGGACGATCAAGACCCGGCCGCGCACCAGCGATTCAATCACCACTTGTGAGCGGTCGCCCTGGCCTGGATCCGTAGCATCCAGCGAGAACCGCAGCGAAAAGCCCGTCAGACCTTCCGGCTCCCAAGTCCCCGTGACCCCAGCTGCTCCGTCGAAGGCTGTCTCAAGCAGCTCATCAATGACCCAAGGCTCAAGCGGTTCAGCGCGCGCCACAGCGTCGACCACACCCGTGGTCCCGCCGATGCCATTCAGCGATTGCGCCCCGTTTGCCGCATCCAACACGATGCCGCGCACGCCGATCGGATCAATGCCACCCAGATTGTTGATCGCGTTGATGGTATCCAGAAGCGGCGGCACCACTGCGATATCCGGTTGGAAACTGTTCGGCTGATCGGGAAGTGAGCGGTCCTCAGGCGGTGGCGTGAAGTCAACGTCTCCATCAGCAACCGTAACAGTCACGGTCGCTTGTTCCGCCCGGCCAAAAGCATCCACGGCAACATACGTGATTGTTGTCACACCCGTGAAGCCCGATGCCGGCGTGAACGTGACCGTACCATCGCCGTTGATCACCACGTTTCCGTCTGGCGACGAGGCGCTGGCAACCGTCACCGGCCCGCTGAATCTGTCGTTGGCGAGCACGTCAATGACGCCGGACCCATCGGCCGAGACGTCCGCGCGGTCGTCGGACGTGTCATCAACCGGCGTGACAGTCACATTCACCGTGACGGTCGTTGCCCCGCCGTTACCGTCAGAAACCGTAACCGTGAATTGATCCGGCCCGGCATAATCCGGCGACGGTGTATAAACAAACGTGCCGTCCGGGTTGACCGCCACCGTGCCGTTCGATGGCCCCGACGCAGGACCGCTAAACGACAGCGGATCGCCATCTGGATCGGTCGCCGTGACGCGGCCGCGCACTGCCGTGTCCTCTGGCGTCACAACCGAAACCGGCGTCCCGACCGGTTGGTCGTTGACATCACCGACATTGATCGTGACGGTCGCCGTGTCGGTCAGGTTCCCATCGTAAACCGTGTAGCTAAACGTATCCGTTCCCGAGAAGTTGGCGTTCGGCGTGTACGTGAAGGAGCCGTCGGTATTGACAACGACCGTACCGTTAGCCGGGAGCGTATGTGATAGGACGCTAAGTGTGTCACCGTCGACGTCGGTATCGTTGGAGACGATACCCGCAAGCGCACCGACCGTCAGCGGGGTATCCTCGTTGGTGCTATAGACGTCATCAACGGCTCCTGGCGCGTCGTTGACCGCGGTAATCACGATGTCGGTTGCACCCGCGACCGTCGTCGTTCCGTCGAAGACCGTATACGTGAAATCACCCGGATCATCGCCCGGCGTGTAGTCCTCCGGTGCGTCGTATTGCAA